>JALYTT010000053.1 GCA_030854145.1 Chloroflexota bacterium
TTCCAGGACAGCGAGGCAAGCCGCGCCCTACGGAGACGGCTGCTAACTTACCACCTGCTCTTCTCGCAGCATCTCCGTGAGCTTACCGATGATATCGTAGCGTCCATAAGAGGGCATGAGGTATACACCCTGAACCATGCTGCGCGTCTGTGTTAGCAGCTCTTGCGCGTGCGTGAGACCCTCTTCATGAGCATGGTCGCCTGCGGCCCGCATGCGTGCGCGTACAACATCAGGGATGGTAATCCCAGGGACTTCGTTGTGCAGATATTCCGCGTGGCGCGAGCTGTAGAGTGGGATGCAGCCCAGGATGACCGGAATGGGCGGCGTGCCTACGCGGTCGAGGAAGCGTGCCAGGGGTGCCAGCTCGTAGATTGGCTGGGTCATGATGAAGTCCGCGCCTGCCTCTAGCTTGCGCCGGTACTTCTCAAACTCGCGTTCGCTCTCCTCCTCGGTCATATTTAAGTTGAGCGCGGCGCCGATGTGGAATGAGGCTCTGGCACCAATAGAGGCGCCGGCGGCGTCGTGGCCCTCGTTCATGCCGCGTATGATCTTGATCAGGCCCACCGAGTCGACATCCCATACGCCTGTGGTGTTGGGATAGTCGCCAGCGCGCACGGGATCGCCGCTCAGGGCCAGGATATTGCGAATGCCAAGCGCATGGGCGCCCAGCAGTTCGGATTGCAGCGCCATCAGGTTGCGGTCGCGCGTCGTGAAGTGAATGATGGTCTCGGTACCCAGGTGATCTTGAATCAGGCGCGCGAGAGCCAGGCAGCCCATGCGTACGCGAGCCATGGGGCTGTCGGCGATGTTGATGCAGTCAACGCCTGCTTGCTGTAGCAGTACGGCGCCCGCCAGGATTTTGGAAGGATTCAGGCCCTTGGGAGGGTCAAGTTCGGCGCTGATAACGAATTCGCCGCTGGCGAGCTTTTCTTGCAGGCGTGTCTTCGTACCCTGCTGTGGCAGGATGACCTCCTCTTCGGGCAGTCCAATAATCGTGACTCTGCCGTTAGATGTGGCCGCTGTCTCTACCTGTGTCTCCTCTGCTGTGCCGCCGGCTATAGAGTGTGATGTGCGCGTGCTATAGTGCTCATCGAGGGCTTTCCGCATGGCCTCTGTATGGCGCGGAGTTGTTCCGCAGCAGCCGCCGATCAGGCGCACGCCGGCTTTAGCGAAGCGCAGTGCGTAGTCCGCGAAGTAATCAGGGGTAGCCACGTAAAAGAAACGGTTGCCAATACGCGTGGGCAGGCCCGCGTTTGGCTGGGCGGAGAAGAGCACGGGCTGTGTGGGAGTTGAGCCGGCGGCCTCCTTAAGAGATGCGATCATCTCTTGTAGCGTGTCCAGGGTCGTCGCTGGCCCGACGCTGCAGTTGGCCCCCATCACATCGACGCCCAGGTCGTTCAGCACCAGCGCCACGCGCGCCGCCGACTGGCCGGAGAGCGTGTGTCCATCTTCGTAAAAGCTCATCTGTGCCACGATAGGCAGTCCAACGGCCTCACGCGCTGCCAGCACGGCCTGGCGCAGTTCAGCCAGGCTGGTAAAGGTCTCAAGGATCAGCAGATCGACGCCCCCCTCTTGCAGGGCCTCTATCTGCTCGCGAAAGATACTGCGCAGTTCGCTCAAGCGTTGCTCGTCGGGGGCCTGTAAAGGTCGCCCGCTGGGGCCGACCGCGCCGGCGATAAAGACGGGTTGGCCCGACACCTCGCGCGCTTCCCGCGCCAGTTTTACCCCGCGCCAGTTGATCTCACGCACGCGGTCGCCCAGGTTGTAGGCTTCGAGCCGCGCCCGGTTCGCGCCAAAGGTGTTGGTCTCGATGATCTGCGCCCCCGCGCTGATATACTCGCTGTGAATGCTCTGCACCAGCTCCGGTTGCGTCAGATTGAGCGCGTCAAAGCACTGTTCATAGGGGATGCCGCGCGCGTATAAAAGCGTTCCCATCGCCCCGTCGCAGAGCAGGGGATGTTGTTGTAGTTGTTCAAGTAACGGGTGTTCCATAAAAAAAACGCTCCCACAGGCAAAGTAAGAGAGATATATGTCTCGTTTCATATTCTATTGTACACTTTTTTGGGCTTGCGCGAAACCAGGTTCCCAGGGCGCAGGTCTTGCCCGCTGACAAGGCCTGCGCCCTGGGAACCTACGCCAATCATGTGTGGATAGCTTGCTAGCTGGCTAACTAGCCGCGCCTCGCTTTCTCTGTTATACTTATTGAACAGATGCTGTTGGCGACCTCCTGCCCGTAGGAGCGATAGCTGAGGACTCCTCCTGTCCGCCGGTACTGCCTCGCTCGCCTCCGGGAACTGCTGTTGTCGCCTCGACGGGGAGGAGTAACACTCAGAGAGGTGCAAGCATGCCCATTGATAGGCCAGGGACCAGCGACGCGTCCGCTGAGTTGTAGCCCATGCGCAGAGTCACAGGCATTCACCATCCTCTGATCGTAGCGCTGTGCGGAGATAGTGGATCAGGGAAAACCACGCTGACCGCTGGCATGGTGCAGGTCTTCGGGCAGGAGCGCGTGACGCATATCTGTCTCGACGATTACCATACGCTTGACCGGGAGGCCCGCATGCGTACTGGTATCACTGCCCTGCATCCAAAAGCGAACAATCTCTCCCTCATGACAGAGCATCTCCAGTGCCTGGCGCGTGGCGAGACGATCATAAAACCGGTCTACGATCATAAAACCGGCAGCTTTGGTCCACCGGAGGAGATGCACCCCTCCGAGATCATCATTGTGCATGGACTGCATCCGTTTTATACGGAGGAGTTGCGCGCGCTCTCGCATGTGCGTATTTACCTTGATCCTGAGCCTACGCTCCTGCAGCAGTGGAAGATTATACGCGATAGCACTATGCGTGGCTATACCGTGGGCCAGGTGCGCCGCGAGATCGCCGCTCGCCGCCGGGATAGCCGACTCTATATCCAGCCTCAGAAGCAGTTCGCCGATATCATTGTGCGCTTTTCACGGGGCAGTCTCTACTACCGTACCCGCAATCCCGCCCACCTGGACGTGTGCCTGATCGAGGCCAAACATGCCCCCAAGATCGATCTCTCCGCTGTGCTGGAGGTCTCGCAGAACGGCCACAGGCCCGCCCTGCGTCTCATGGAAGAAGTGTACAACGGGGTGCTGCGCGACGTGCTGGAGATCGATGGCAATATCAGTCACCAGAAAGCCCGCGAACTCGAAGAATGCATCTGGGCACATATGGCCGGGACCGGCTACCTGCGTCCAGAACTCCCCGACCTCCTGGGTCGCTTCTACGTCGGCAATATCCTCCGCCAGAGCGATCCCCTGGCGATTACGCAGTTGATTATCCTCTACCATGTTGTCTCCGCCCTCAGCCGGCTGTCAGGTGAGGAGAATGATCTGTATGGCGAGGAGGGCGGGCCGTATGGAGACGAGTTGGGCGCAGGCGAGGAGGGCGCAAGGGGACAGGGCGCAGGCCAGCGGCACCCCTACACGAAATGAGGAGAGGTAAGCCACTAAAATGGCTGGTCCTCGATCTCCAGGTCTGCCCAGAGATGTCCGCTCCCCGTTCGGTCATTGCATGCCTGGCGTAACCCAACAATGTACTCCATGGCTTCCTCTGGCGATAAGCCAAAGCGTTCTTGCAGGATGTGAGCGACTGGCTCAGGGCGAAGATAAGGCCGATTTCGTTCATCTAATACCTGAAAAGCCTGAATAAACTGAGTAATGCTTTCGGTATATTCCTCTTGTGACAAGCCAGAGTGTTCTCGCAATTTAGGAGGGGCTGGCTCAAGGCCAAGAGAAACGGCCACAGAAGTGTCAATGCCTTTGAAGCGAGGCAATCCGAGTGGGTCAAAGACATGTTCGGGAGGAATATGCAGTGCTCCCAATGCTTGATAGATGACGGCAATACGGAAATGTATGTCTGACAAGCCGAGGTGCAGCAATATTTCCCACGCGCCGAGCATGCCTGCTGTATAGGCAAGGTAATCCTCAAGCTGATGCCACCGGGACAATTCGCTATACAGGGGGTCATGATCTTCCAACTGTGTTAAGCGCTGATCATTGGTCCAGCATATCTGCAAGGCTTGGTGCAGTGTAGGGATAGCCTGAGGATCTTTCCAGTTGCCCAGTAGGAGGAGAATGATATGACACCGGTCCCCGCACCAATCCATGAGGTTTCCCATCTCGGAGAGCCAGGGAGCATCCACGCCTTCAAGCAGTGCTGTCTCATACCTCTGAAGCTCCAGGAGCCAGGTCAGCAAGATGTCCTGTAACAGGGGAAACGCCTGGGGATCGTGCAAACGACCCAGGCCTATCGTGGCGGCCCAGCGTTCTTTGACGTTGTCGGCATGGACAAACTGTCGTAAGAGGTCTTTTGCATGCCATGGCGCGACATATGCTACAAGAAAAAGGGCAAAAACGCGTTCATCAAAAACGCGCTCCTCTCCAGTTTCCTCAGAGAGGACACGACTCAAAATCTCATAGGTAAACCCTCCCCAGCACTTTTCGAAGTCTTCTCCTAACAAATTGGAATAGTCATCCATCCAGGTGTTTTCACACGCCGTTGTGACAAAGTCGGGCCAGGTAGACTCAGGCATATCTTTGCTCCTCTGCTATATAATGTCCAGTGAATCTTCTTAATGATAGCAGTATAAGCGGTTATGATGCGTTTGTAGCAACTGGCAAGATCGGCGTGATCACCGGCTGGAAGGTTGTGCCGGGGAACGTTGTTCCCACAAGATCTGCAATAAGATTACAGCAAACAGGTTATGGAATGCAAGACGACTTTTCAACTCTCTGTTCACAATGGAGTCCATCTATGCGGGTAACGATAGAGAAGTTTCTCATTGAAAAGAAAGATGGTATCGCAGTAGAATGTAGGACAGAATTTGGAAGTTGGCGAGCGTTATGGGTCGGAGAAAAACCTGTTCCAGGGAATATGTATGATATAGAAATATATATCCCTTATGTGCTGACATGGGAACACGATATTGTGTTATCTGAACAAAGGATATTCCAAATGAAAGAAAACGAAAATACCGTTTCTTTCATAGGAATGGCCGATTCGGTGAAAGATGATGGTCTTTTCTTCTTACGATTAGGCAAGGATAGTATTCTCATGCAAGCTGAAGGAATGCCGTTCCCCGAAGGCACGTGGGTGGAGATTATTATCAAAGATCTCATTGTATACGATTGCAATACTTGACCCAGTCCAATAGGTGTGACTTAAGCCCTGAATGAACGGAAATCGGGCGTCTCCGTAGGGCGTGGCTTGCCTCGCCAGTCACCGGGAACCGCCCTGCGGGCGGACTGGCGAGGCAAGCCACGCCCTACGGATTCGCCCGCTTCTCGCTCGTTCCTGGCGTATGTTCACGCGTATGGGGCGCCGCTGGCCTGCGCCCCATGTACCAGGCGGTGAAATGGCAGGAGGGAGAGGCCCTGACCCGGTAAGCGTTTCTGATAGGGGATGGTCAGGGAGCGATACGTCCAGTGGCGGGGGAAGAATGTTTTGCGAGCGTAGTTTGTGGTTCGGACGATGGTGGGTATGTTGCGATAGCGTGGACGATGGGCTATGCGTCTGCTCATGCATGCTCCTCTTAATCAAGCTGAATAGCAAGCAACACAAAAAAGAGGTCTCTCTACTTACTATATACGTCCGAGAGACCTCTTTGTTCACACGCTTCTGCGCTTGCTATGCTCACAGCAGCTAGCCGCGAGCATCCAGGCTGGTGCCGTGTTTAGTGGCCACAGCCGCAGCTTCGAGCTTCACTCGCGTCGCCGCCAGCGGTCTTGAAGGAATGGCCACAGCCGCAGCTAGATACCGCGTTGGGATTGTTAACGGCGAAACCGGCGCCCATCAGGCTATCGACATAATCAACTTCGCTGCCGTTGATGTACCCGGCGCTCATCTCATCTACCAGCACCTTGAAGTCGCCTTGCGAGATGACAGTGTCGCCTTCCTGCTCTTCATCAAGGGTCATGCCGTACTGGAGACCGGAGCAACCACCGCCGGCGACGAAGATGCGAAGCCCAAGGCCGGGATCGTTCTCCTGCTGCAAGAGTTCGCGCACTTTCTCTGCGGCCGAAGGGGTCATTGTAAGAATGCTGGTGCTTGTCTCGGCTGCGCTCTGCTGGCTCTGCTCGATCATTGTACCGTTTACCTCTCTAAAAAGGGATGAGTCCTCACCCCTATATGTAATCTTAGCTACCAATCGAACGTCGTTGTCTACGTTCTCACCTGGATGTATTATATCCTACAGAAAATGAAGCGTCAAGACAACCAGCAGCAATTGGTGCTACAATGCATCATCAGAGACATTCTTGAAAGAGGGGGATCGTGATGTGGACTCGTCCAGCCCCGCTGGCGGCGACGGCCGCCGCGCTGCGTAGCAATCAGCTTGACCTGGCCGCGTCTATCAATGAGGCGTGTGACCGCATCGATGCCGCTGAACCATCTGTGCAGGCGTTGCTTCCTGAACCGCAACGCCGCGCGCGCCTGCTGGCCGAGGCACAGACGTTGCAGGCGCAATGGCCAGATCCTGCCGCCAGGCCGCCGCTCTATGGTATCCTCCTGGGTGTCAAAGATATGTTTCGCGTCACAGGCTTTCCCACGCGCGCGGGATCGCAGTTGCCTTCAGAGCTGTTCGCCGGACCCGAAGCGGCGTGCGTGAGCAGGCTGCGCGCGGCCGGCGCTCTTGTCCTGGGGAAGACGGTGTCCGCCGAATTTGCGTATTTCGAGCCTGGCCCAACTCGTAACCCGCACAATATCGAGCATACACCCGGTGGATCGAGCAGCGGCTCTGCCGCCGCCGTCGCGGCTGGCTTTTGTTCACTCGCTCTGGGCACGCAGACTATCGGCTCGGTGTTGCGGCCGGCGGCTTTCTGCGGTCTCGTTGGCTTCAAGCCCACTTTTGGGCGCATCTCCACCGCCGGCCTGATCCCGTGTGCTGCATCGTTCGATCACGTCGGGTTCTTTACCCAGGATATGCCCGGCACCAAGCTGGTGTCCTCGTTACTCTGTGAAGGCTGGCAGCCCGATCAGACCCAGGCTCCGGCGACGTTGCCGGTCCTTGGCGTACCGGAAGGACCCTATCTTGCCCAGGCCTCGCCGGAGGCATTAGCGCTCTTTGAGGAGCAGCTTGCACTCCTCGCGGCGGCCGGCTATCGTGTGCGGCGCGTGCCGGCCCTGGCTGATATCGAAACCATCAACCGGCGCCACTTGCAACTCGTCTTCGCTGAAATGGCCCAGGTCCACGCCGAGTGGTTCGCTCGCTATGAAACCCTGTACCGCCCGCGCACAGCCGCCGCCATCCGCAATGGGCAGTCCGTCACGTCCGCCGAACAGAATGCCGCACGAGCCGGGCGGGCGCAGTTGCGCACCGATCTGCTGGCGTTGATGGCACAGTACGACATCGACCTCTGGGTGTGCCCCGCCGCTCCCGGCCCGGCCCCCGATGGTATCGCGGCAACGGGCAGCCCGCTAATGAACCTGCCCTGGACCCATGCTGGCCTGCCCGCCGTGACCTTCCCCGCCGGCCATGCCGCCAATGGCCTGCCACTCGGCCTCCAGTGCGTCGGCGCTCTGCTGGTGGACGAGTATCTGCTGGCCTATGCGCTCCTGATAGCGCAGGTGTATGTGGATAGGCTATGAACCAACTCTCTCCTTTGTTTAGAAATTGCTGAGGGCGCCATTGTTGACTTGCTATCAGGCCTCTGGAAAGATTACCATCATAGCATCGGGAGAGGCATATGTTTGAGAACCCATTTCATATTGAGGATATCCAGGTCTTTGATGATGCGACCCTGCGCTGCATGCTGGACGAGGGCGGCTTTGACTTGAGCGTGGAAAACCTGGTCTGGAGTCTGCAAGGCGCGCCGCGTTCCCTGATCGCGCACATCAAACACTGCCTGCCCCCATCCCAACGCCAGCTTTTTAGAGAGCTGGCGCGCCAGCCGGTGGCTCTAGAAAAACGCCAGGCGGCCCGCCGCCAGGTTCTGGACGCGCTATTCTGGGAGTTGACGTACTGGAAAACACCCGAACTGTACGAGGAGTTGACGGAAGGGGAGCAGATCCATCCAGGAATCTTTCAGCGCCTGGATCCCGATATACGTGGCAAGGTGGTCCTGGATGCTGGCGCGGGCAGCGGACGCGCTACCCTGGAGTGCCTGCGTCACGGAGCCGCGCGCGTCCACGCTGTCGAGCCTTCGCCTGGCTTGCTGCGTATCCTGGAGCAGAAGTTTGAGCACCAACCTGCCGGGGAGCGCGTTGTTCCCTGCCAGGGTCGCTTCGATGCTATCCCCTTAGAGGATAACAGCGTTGATCTGGCGCTTTCGTGTTCGGCCTTCACCGCGACCGAGGAACAGGGCGGCGACGCGGGCCTGGCGGAACTCAAACGTGTCACCAGACCCGGCGGGAAGATCGTGTTGATCTGGACGCGGGCCGAAGACCAGAAGTGGTTGGCCGCGCAGGGTTTCCAGCGTCATGTCTTGCCCGCGCCGCGCCAGATGGGGGTGCGCTTCCGCTCAATGCGTAGCGCGCTGCGCGTTGCTCGCCGCTTCTATGCGCACAATCAGGCCGTGATGCATCACCTGCTGCGACGACAGCAACCGGAAGTCCCATTCTCGGTGCTTGGTGTCAACCCACCATGCGATTATTGTTGGCTGATCGTGACATAATAAAGGCAGTGTGGTAAAAAAAGAGCACATGTATGACAGGAAAGGAATAGAAGTATGTCTACGAATATCTCTGGAGAACGACGAAGCTGGGTAGAGACCCCGCCAAAAACCCCCGTCATCAGGAAAGTTGTCGGCGAGATGATTGCCAGCCAGAGCTGGCTTGATAAGCTTGCCGAACCTGCCCAGAACTGGGTCCGCACTATTTATGGCCCTCCAGGGCAGTCCATGCGTACTGCCGTGAAGAATTTTCTCAATGGAGTCTGGCTTGGACATCCCCTGCATCCGGTGATCACCGATATCCCCATCGGCTCCTGGACCGCGACGATGCTGCTTGATGCTATGTGGCTCGTCAATGCGGATGATGGCGTTGCCAAAGCGGCCGATGCCACCCTGATCCTGGGTCTGGCGGGCGCGGGCGCGGCGGCGGTGGCCGGGATCACCGATTGGAGCGATACCGATGGTCCCGACCGGCGGGTGGGCCTGGTGCATGGTGCGCTGAATGTGGGCGTGACAGGCCTGAACCTGGCATCCTTCCTGTGTCGCCGCGCTGGCATGCGCGGCACGGGTATCCTGCTCTCTACCGCTGGCTACCTGGTGACGATGTACTCCTCCAACCTCGGCGGCGAACTCTCGTTTGCCAAGGGCGTCGGCGTCAATCACGTGGCCTGGGAGGGCGGCTCCGACGATTTCGTGGCGGTGATGAATGCAGAGGACCTGCCGGAGAATAAGCTGACGCGCGTCGATGCCGCCGGCATCCCGGCCGTGCTGCTCAAGCAGGGCAAGAATATCTACGCCATCGCCGCCACCTGCTCGCACCTGGGTGGCCCCCTGGACGAAGGGGAGGCGCATGATTGCGCCGTCACCTGCCCCTGGCATGGGTCTACCTTTGATATGACCGACGGCAGCGTCATCAATGGCCCGGCGGTCTATGCCCAGCCCACCTTCGCGGCTCGTGTGCGCCAGGGCAAAATCGAGTTGCGCCGCCTGGTTCACGCGTAGCATCAGCTTCCAGAGAGCGCGTGGTTGGAACAGGGCGACCGCAAGGGATCGCCCCTACATATCTAGCCAGGCGAACAGCGCATCAGCATTGGCATGCTGGGTATCCTGTTCCATCTCGCACACTGGTTCATGGAGGACCGGAAATGTAGGGGCGATCCCTTGCGGTCGCCCTGTTCCAACGGCGCGCAGCATACCAGAATCCGCTCCCCCGGTTTCGTATCAACGGATGGGCAAGCCGTCGCCCCTACGCGTTCGGGGCGGCGATCTTTGCATCACACTGGAAAGGCAACTATCAATGGTCGATCTCGAAGCTCCCATTAAAGAAGTGACCGTCTATGCTGACCGCGCCCTTGTGACACGCGCCGGCCGTGTGGCTCTTGAGGCAGGCGAGCACGAACTGCGCATCAATAACCTGCCCCAGTTCATCCGCGATTCTTTGCGCGCGGCCGGTCAGGGTCCCCAGGGGACGCGCATCCTCAATGTGGATATCTCCACCGCCTTCTACAGCCGTCCCCCGGAGGCGGAACTGCTGACCTTGCAGACGGAACTGGACCTGCTGTTGCAAAAGCAGCAATTGCTGGAGGCGCGTCAGGGTTCGCTCAATGATCGTCGCCAGTGGTTGCGCTCCCTCGGTGAGCAGTCCAGGGATTTCGCCAAGGGCCTGGCCCAGGGACAGATGAAGCCGCAGGATTGCGCCGATTTCTTCAGCTTCATGGCCAGCCAGGCTTTGCACGATGCCGAGGCCGCCCAGGATATTGAGGTGCAGTTGAAGCAGGTCCAGCAGGAGATTCATGCCAAACAGCGCGAGCTGGCCCAGAGGCATGGCTATGCCCAGACAGACCGCCTGGCCGCGCTCATCAGCGTGACCCTGGAGCAGGCTGGCGATTTTGACCTGGAGATATCCTACCTGGTGATGGGCGCCGGCTGGCATCCCCAGTACGATGTGCGCGTCCAGATGCAGGAGGATCAGGCGCGGGGCGAGGTTGAATTGACCTATGTAGGCGTGGTGCGGCAGCTCACCGGCGAGCGCTGGGAGAATGCAGCCCTCGCGCTCTCGACGGCGCGACCCAGCCTGGCCGCGGTCCTGCCCGATCTGCATCCATGGTATCTCTCAGTCTATACACCGCCGGTGCCACCGCCAATGCCGATGCGGGCGGCAGCGCCCCAGGCCAAAGCTATGTTTGCCATGTCCGCCCCTGCCCCGACCATGCATACGGTCTCCTCCGCGGATATGTTCTCTCTAGATGAGGAGGCGCAGGTAACATCGCCTTCAGTGGCCTCTGAAGAGGCGCGAATTGCGACCGCTACTGTCGAGCAGACGGGGACCTCGCTGGTCTTTCGCGTTGGCCGCTCAGTAGATATCCCCTCGGACAACTCGCCTCACAAGACTACCATCGCGCGCGATGGCCTCCCTTGCTCGTTCGATTATGTGAGCGCGCCCGGCATCGAGGAGCACGCCCACCTGCGTGCGACTATCGACAATACCACCGAGCGTGTCCTGCTCAGCGGTGATGCCAGCATCTTCTTGAGTGGCGAATACGTCGGCACCACACGCGTGAAGATGACGGCTCCAACAGAAAAGTTCAAGATATTCCTGGGCATCGATGATGGCATCAAAGTCAAGCGCGAACTGATCGAGCGGGCCGTGGACAAGGGCAGCATCCTGCAAAGCGGCACGCGCCGCATCACTTATGCCTACCGCATCACCGTGCATAACTACGCCGCCGCTCCCCGCCAGGTAGTCATCCGCGATCACCTCCCCGTCTCGCAGCACGAACGCGTGAAAGTGAAGGTGCAGCATATCCAGCCGCCACCCAGCGAGCGCACAAAACTCGAAATTGTAAAGTGGCGCTCTATCCTGGCTCCGGACGAGGAGCAGAAGATGGAGTATCGCTTCATAGTGGAGCACCCGCAGGAGGTGAAGGTGACCGGGCTACCATAGCTGTAGCCGACTTACTACCCCAGTGCCTCCTGCATCAGCCGCCGCGTAATCGGGAACATGCGTAGCGCCATAGGCAGTCGTGGCAGTACTCCGCGCATCCCCTGTATCGCTACGTCGAAGGCGCGTTGTTGAGGTGTGCTCCATTCCAGACCGTAGATCGCGCGCACAGGTGGCGGGAGGATGGCGCAGGTGAATTGGAGATTGAGGTGCAGCAGCGGGCGAAAGATGCTGGGGATGGGCGGGAAGAGCACTGTGTGTGCGAGCTGCCGCGCCTGCGGCGTTGCCGCGAGCCGGTTGCTGTGAACCATGTCGTTGACGTAGCTGCGCAGGTCCTCTGCGCTTGCAGGCATATCGCTTGCCGCGAGTCCGAGCAGGCGCGCGATGGTTTTTGACTCCTGGTAATAGCGGTCTTGCTCTTCGGGGCTGAGCGGGCCGAAGAGCAGGGGATAGACGAGCAAGATGCTATCGACGAGGGTGGCATGCACCCAGAGCAAGAGTTCCGGGTCGCGCGCTTGATAGACCGTGCCTCTGTCGTACGCTCCAGCCGAGGTTGAGAGCGTGCCCTGGACATGGGTGTGCAGGTGATTGATGGTTCGCGCCGCCTTTTGCGCTCTGGCTGTGGAGCCGAATGCCAGGAATTGCCCCAGTGTAAATGTGTGTTCTGTCCGGGCAAGGGGATCACTCATGTAGCTACTGTGACGGTATACTCCCTCGGCGACCAGGGGATGCGCTATCTGCATCAGGACCGCACGCGTGCCCCCAAGTGTCAGGGCGGCCTCCGCTCCCATCTTCCAGGTCAGACTCTCGGGACCAAAGTAGCCCCCCCTTTTAGGCCGGGGCATCCTGGTTGTTGGGGATGGGTTCTGCATGCTGTGCTCCTCTCGCGTCACTTCGATAAATGGCGCCCTTGCCTGCGTTGAGTAACAAGCAGGCCCGCCCCGGATGTACCGGGGAGAGCCGCTGTGTGTCGCTATCCAGGCAAAGACGGTTGTCATGGGGCGTTCCTTCTGCCTGCTCCCGCCCCAAAGGGCTATGCTGCCCCTCCAAGCTGCCTGCTTCCGCCCCGTCCTTTGTGCAGGAAATGCTCAACGGCCTCTTTCAGGCGCTGCTCGCTACGCAGACCGAAGCCAGGCATGCGCCGGATGCGTCCCTGCTGCGCGGCTTGCCAGAGCGCCTCGGGGCTATCGATGCCCAGCGTTTCATACAGTTGAATGGCGGTACGTGGCCCGACATGTTCGATGGCCAGCAGGGAGCGCGCGGCGGGAGGCAGCGACTGCATGACGAGATCGTTAAAGAAGGTCATCGTCCCGGTCTCAACCAGTTCCACGATGCGCTCGCGCAGCCGCTGGCCCAGGCCTGGGACAGGCAGAGGCTCTCCACGTGCCAGGATGGCGGCGGCAGCTTCCTGCAAGTCCAGTATACCCCGCGCGGCGTTGCGGTACGCCTGGATGCGATAGGGGTTGCTATTCTGAAACTCCAGCAGGCCTGCGATGCCGGAAAGGACCTCCGCGATCTGGCGGTTCGTCACGATTGGAGGTCGATCCTGTTTTATCTCCATGCCAGGCAGTGTGGGCTGCTGGACGTTTTTATTTTGTCTTCCTATGAGAGTGGGAAGAATATGAATGGTTTGTGTGAGCTGCATAATACTCATGGCTGTCAGCTCCTTTCCTTCCCCAGGTCTGCGCTTGTCATCAATACCTGGGCTTTCTTCGTGAAGAATATATAAGGTGAAAGCACGCGTTACTTCTCTGTGTTCAGTAGTTCACAATTAACCTTGAAAACTTGTTCTAAGTATACCACAAATCGTGCTGAAAGTCAAATAGAACACGTTCATCCGGTCAAGGCAGGAAGGGGTTTTATCTCACTCTTTTCAGATAGGATAGAATGTTCTAGACGAAAAAGCTATCTCGTTCCTATCGATTATTCCGGCATCTAGAAAGGGGCTTTTCATCCATGGCTTATTGCGCCACCTATATGTCGCATGATCCGATACAGTATTTCTTGCAGCATGATGATGAGGGGCCGCATATGCGTGTCTCCGATGTGGTGCTGCGCGAGAATCAAAACCCCAAAGAGGTCTTCAGCCAGTTGATTCGTACCGCCACCGGGAGCTGTTGGAGTCATTCGGCGCTGACCTATCTCATCAACGATGCGTCCAAGGGCTATGACAATACGTTCCTGGTAGAGGCCACGACTTCGGGCATCCGCATGGCGAGCTGGCGCAACGAGGTGATCCCCTATGAAGAGTTCACCGTTGGTATCAAGCGCCCGCGCCTGGATTGGTATGTCGAGACGCCGCACGAGGCCGCGCAGCATGATACGGACGACCCGGAGGACGTGCATGGCATTGCCTACCTGCGCCATGCGCGCGGTATCGCTTTCCCACGTGATGCGCAACGAGTTTGTTGAAGAGCTAATCATTGAACCGTCAGCGAAAGTCATACAGAACCGGGCAGGGAAGTTCGGAAGATCCAGCCAAACTGGTAGGATGGAGAGAAAACAAGACAGAAGAGAGGAAGAAGTGAGACCCAGCCGGGAAACGAGGCCAGAAGGCTTCGCTCGGAGAAGCCAGCTTGTTCGAGAAGAAGGAGTCGATCGGCGGGGAAACGCGAAATTACGCCGCCGCGAAACCGAGTGAGGTGGCAAAACCTACTGGGATACCAAACAACGTGATTGCTACTTGCCCAGCCATTGGCACTGCTCCCGTTTCGGACAGGGACGACAACTGCGGATGCTGGCTCCATACACGATGCGCAGGCTCCCGTCAGCTTCTCTGCGGTGTTCATGCGGGGTCAGTTTCTGATCTGCCGGGCACCGAAGCGTTCCATCGGGCAGGAGAGCAAAATCCTGGCCCGCGAAGCGACCGGCCTTCCATGCGGATCCCACTTCTGGAGGAGCATAGCCAGAGGCAGGAGCAGCGTTTGGTGCAGGAGGAGGGAGAGCCGGAGCAAACTCGGTCGTGCGTAACGGTTGTGGCTTGAACTGATGACCCAGTTCGAGTCTCAGGTTCCAGGTCCATTGCGAGATCACCTGCCAGCACTCCTGTCCCCAGGCCGAGTGGCTGCACCACCTGTCGGGGTCCTGCTCGATATCTTCATCTGAAAGAATCGGTTCAAAAGCCCCGCGATGCAGGTACAACTCAACCACATCGCGCGCGGTGAAGGCGTGCTGTGGCAGGTTCGTAAAGAACAGTTCGTAGACGACCCCTGTGCGGGTCACCCCAATCGGGCTCTTCTTCTTCCCGGCGGGATGCGTGGCCACGACCACCCGGCAGGGTGTTCCTTCGGGCCCCACCGGAATCTTCGGGCAATCATAGACGCTGCTGTACCTGATCGGGAGGCAAGTGCAACCGGGCCAAGATGCTCAGATGATCGAGCAGGTGATAGTCTTTCCCGCGGGTCACAAACGTGAACCCGGCCACATCGGAGAGCACCGCTCCATTGCCATATTGGCCGTCGAGCCGGAGCAGGGTGCGTTCTGGTGAGAGCTGGTGGGTCGCCAGATATCGGCCAATGGCGAAGATCCCCTTGCGCAGTTCCTCCCGATAGCGCCCGTTCCCTCGGTTCCCGAAACTGCCGAGCCACTGATAGCTATGCGCCTGCGACACCGTTGTCCGTGTCCTGACGACTTCCCCCGGCTTGCGGCCCCGGTAGCCAGGCGCACAAACGTCATCCAATCGACGAAAGGCCAGAGGTAAGTCTTCCCCCTGGGGTAAGGCGCGTTGGCGGGCGGCTTCCCGCGTACCGTCGATGTCGAACACCATCCAGGTGTTTCCTACTCGATCCACCAGCCCTCCAGTTTGCTTGTCGGGCATGAGTGGGCGAGCGAGCAGATCATCGAGGGATAGGGTGCGCAGGGCTTCCACGGGGGCTGGCGTCAACGCTGCTAAAAACCGCGAGAGGGCCGAACGGGAAGGCAGTCGGTCGCGTTCAATCAAGGCCATAAACGGACCGGCGAACGGCTGGAGGCTCTCGTAGAACGCCTCCAGGGTGCGCTCTCCGCTGATGGCATACCCGAAGAGGACCGCGAGAAAATCGACGAGCTCATACCGTCCGAACCGCTTCCGCGTAAAGCGCACCTGCTCGCAGAGCTTCGTGAGCACACCTTGTTTCTTGAGATAGGTGACCACCAGCACGACCTCTCCAAACCAGGGAGGCACAGCCGGAGCCAGCTCTGCAGAAGTCTGGATTGAGACTGATGAGTGCGTGATCTGCTCATGTGGGCTGTTGAGAGCGCGTCCAGAAGCCGAGGTGCCACCTGTTTCTCTGCTCTGTGTCTCTTCTTTCCTCATCTCGTAGGTTCAGCTCGCCCCAGCTCAGCGATGAGTTGACGGTAGCGTTCAAAGGCGGGTTTGGGGTGGTAATCATCACGCAGCAGCCCAAATTGCGAGAGTAGATCAGCGTTGGAACTGTTTGCATCGCGCAGGGCAAAATGTTCATAGTGGGTGATGTTGAGTTGCTCACGTTGCTCATGGATAATCCGAACAACCTGTTCCACCATCTCTACCTGGCGCTCAGCGGAACGAGCGGGTCCCGTCGGGCAGCCATGCTCGGTAATATGGATCGGGCAGGTCTGGGAAATAGTGCCAGCGGCAAGACTGACGTTGCGAAAGTGAGAGAGTACTCCAACAACTGCTCTACGGAGAGTTGCCTCTCTTGCATCGGGAAGGGGACGAAAGACATCTGGAAAGAAGTCGAGACCAACGTAATCGAGTGCATCGAGAAAGGACTGTCCTCCCAAAGCGGAAATTGCCGGCCAGAAGTCGTCGGCGGGATCAAAGCTGGGAGCAGCATTGAAGCCAACCTGGATATCGAGACTACAACGCTGGATCTCTTCCTTCGCCGCGATGACTCCTCGAACGAGAGCTTCTCGTACCTGAGGAATGCAACCATCCACCTCCGGAGTCGTGGTCACGTTCGCTTCTTCCGTAATTTGCAGTGTTGCGAGCATCGAGTGGTAGCGGTGGATGGCCTGGCGAATAAAGGTCAGCCATCTGTCCAGATCAGGCTGGCGAAATTGAAGAACGAGATCGAGCTTACGCCCATCCTGAACGTATTGCTCAACCGCTGTTGGCGTCCTAATAGCAAGAGCCTCTGTAGCAGATAAAGAACCGGCATAGGGAAGATAGCCGCGAACGAGAAAGGGAGAATTACCTGCCTGAAGATGGTCCAAAGCTTCGTGAATACGAACTGGATCATCAGCAGTGACGGCCCGACCGCTACCGAAACCAGTGTGCCCTCCTGGGTAGATACCGAAAATCAGAGGTGAAGTGCGAGTATCAGACATCGCGCGTAGCTCCTTTCAAATGATCAAGACGAGGTTTAGCCAAGGGTCTCTTCTTGTCCAGGTGCATCCTGGGAGCGTCTGGCCTCAGCTTCGGTCAGACGCTGTTCTAACTCGTCAAACCACTGCAATTCCGCAGTCCGCAGGAACTCTTGCCGCCGGAAGACCGCGCGGTCAAGGGGTTCGAGAATGCCAGTTGCCTCCAACCGTTCGCGCTCGGCAATGGTGCCTGCAAGCTCCCGTTCGATGGTCTCTTTTCGCCCCCTCAGAAAAGCTAAAACGTCTCCTGCTGCATCAATTCCCCCAAACAGAAGAGCAACGCCTACCGCATCGGGACTGAGATACAGGTCGGTCAGCGCTTGTTCGCGTAGCAGACGCAGGGTGTTCAGACCGGCGGGCGTAATACGGTAAATGGTCCGTACGGGACGGTGCCCGATCTGCTCTGTACGCACTGCTTCCAGAAGCGTCTCAGTTTCCATCTGGCGAAGTTCGCGATACAATGCCCCCACGCTCACCCCTCCCCAACGCCCGACATTGGTCACTTCCGCATCATAACGGATTTGATAGCCGTGTCGAGGTCCATTCCTGGCAAGTAATCCCAGGATCATCAATCGTGTTAAATTCATGAGAATAGTATCGCGAATCTATTCTGTTTTGTCAAGCGCTGGGAGATCTACGGCAACAGATCTTGAGGGAAATGTTTTCCTCTGAACCTGCTAGCTTGCTTGGTGTCTCGTTGCGCATCCCGTGGGTAAAAGGAATGCCTGCTTCTTCTGCTCTTTGTTGTGGCCTCGTTGCGCAACCCGTGGGGATATTCTTTCTAAGAGACTGCACCGCGAAGACGCGAGAGTGGTAGATTGAGGTAGGGCTAGGATCTCTGCGAAAACCTAGCCCTACCTCCTGCGGCCACCTCTGGATTATGGACGGGGGAGGCCGGGGCCGAGGACGGCGATCTGGATGATGGCTGCTAGCAGGCCAGCGATGATCCAGGGCCAGCTACGTGTAGGCGTCAGCGGCCCCTCTCTCGTGATGGTGGTAGCTCTGGGTTTGTTCCCTATGGAGAACAAGAGCATGATGGGAGCCATACCGCCGAAGTAGGCAAAGGCCGCATTCGGTCCCAGTCCTGCTGGGTTAAACAGAGCCGAGACGGTGTTGATCAGGGCAGTGCTCAAGTAGACTGTGTAGAGCACTCTGGCGTGGCGGCGCCAGCGCGCGTTGGAACCCCGAATTTCCCAGCCAGCAAACTCATTCAGAGCACGCGAGCAGAGCAGGAAAGTGAGCACGTACAGAACGACGCCCAGAGCGATCAGCGCGATGGTGAGGACATCAGATACTGGCATACCCTGGACGAAGATTACCCAGTCACCATAGCCGAACAGCGTAGGCACAGTCAGGTAACTGGCAACCATAATGAGCGACTGTACGCTGAAGGTCCAGAGGAAGAAGCGCAGATGGACCTGCTGCCTGGAAACAAAGCGTCTGAGCCAGAGAGCGATGAGACCCAACACAAATTGCATACTGCTCCCGGCTGCGACAACTACTTTACCTTTCCAGAAAGCTACCCCAACCAGGCTAACATCGAGGCTGACGCTGGTCAGGCGCGTGGGATGCAGGCCGAGGAGCAGGGCGAACAGGCCATGCCCTAGAGCCTCGTGAGCGAAGGATGAACACAGCGTGCCGATACACGCTATGGCTGCGACAGTTACTATGTCAATGCGTGCTGCTTTTACCTCCACTGCAGAGGTCGCTGGCGCTGTTGGTGGAATATCCATAAGCGAATTACTCCCTTATCAATTGTTCGGCTTATAAGGACATATTGTTGGTAAATGCCCTGAAAAGTGGTTCTGTCTCACTCTTGATACCGCTGGCGAACCCACGAAAAAGTGAAGGCAAAGCCATTCTCACAATGCACCGGCGATATATTCGCTGAGAAGACGTTTCGCTTTACTCACATGATCGAGTATCCTGATCCCGTTGAGCGTACATTGTCGAGTGAAAAAAGAGTATGATGGTTTTTCCGTTCGGTCGACTTCAACCTGCTCTCATGGCCTCCCACAAGCAGGCCGTTGAGAAGGGTTCGCCAGCGGTATCACTCTTGGTGATGCTAAGATGCTATCAACCCGCTCCCCGCCTCGCGTCGATGCTCTTTTTCTCATCCATCCGTGTTGCTGTCCCCGCGCTTCTCACCTTGTTTCAAGCTCTTCTTCATCACCAAGAGTGAGACAGAACCGAAAAGTGAGCAGGTTTTGCCCTCAATCGCTGCCGCAGCACACCCAGTGATCGGTTGAGAAACCGCCTCTGAGGCGGAAGATGATCCCCGTTTGTTGGTCATTCCAGGGGGAAATCCCAGGATGCTGGGGGCATTCCTGCCGAATGTCCGTCTTGCAGAAACCACGTGCCCACTCAGATGCGAGTCCCACCTTCTCCCACAGAATCCTGGGATGTTCCATGAAAAGTTGGCGCTTCAGGCGGCTCTTTGTTTCGACCGAGCCATCTGTGAAGCGATCAACCAGGACACCACAAAGGCGATGACTCCGAGGATGAGTGCGGTAATGAACGTGGTTGTCTCGAAA
>JALYTT010000463.1 GCA_030854145.1 Chloroflexota bacterium
GACCCTCACTCAGTGATCACAATCGATCACAGAGATGACTTTGCCTGCTTCAAGCAGCTCCTTTATCAAAACCAGATCTTTCTGGTTTGGTTTCGCCGTGTCTATCTGACCGATTTTCTTCCTTTCGGTCCTTGATACCCATGCTCCCAGGACTATAACTTGGAACACATGAGGCCGGGTTGTAAACCCGGCGGCTATGCATGGTACGTCTCTACGGAAGGATGGGTCCTCAGTCGTCATGAGGACCCACCCTTCCGTGCCTTCCCGCCGCGGTACCTGACCCAAGCCACTATCCTCAGCCGAGTCGCTTATGAAGGCCTCGGCCTAAGAGTATCCACTGACTCGCCCCGGCTTGCCAGCAGGTCAAGCTGGCAACACAGACTGCGAAAGCGAGCTATGGCCGACGAGAAGCGGAAGGATTGGTGGCGACAGCCGCGCTGGCATCTTGCGTACCGCTGGAGAGGATCAGTGAGGGCTTAAAGCCTTTGACGACCAGCCAGACGCCCAGCGAAAACTCAAAGAGCGCGACCGGAAGTGCGGACAACCCTGCTAAGGGGGCATGTTGCCCGATAAGACCGAACATCACAGCAAGGTAGCTTGCGAGGAGGATGGGCGCTCCGACGATTCCGATCAGGGCAAGGCCTCGAGGCACTAGGCGCGACTGGTACAGCAGGAAGCCCAGCAACAGGTCACATATGGCCGGCATGAAGCTTTGCCCTTGGAGGAAGATGCGGTCATACAGGGTAGCAAGCGCATGGCTGGTGACCAATGCACCTGCTCCAGCTCCGGCCTGCCGCAAGGTCACGATCGACATAAGGAACGCTACGCCGACGAAGATGGTACCGGATTCCAGAATTCGGGAGGCAACCAGGCCCAGCGCGGCCGCTTCGTTCTGCTTCTTGAGCACCGGGAACAGCACGACGGCGGTGCCGATGCCAGCGAGAGCCACGATGATCTCCAGGATACCGCCGATGATGGCAGCAGTGTCCGGGCCAGCGCCGATGATGTAGTTTGCACTCTTTACCGGACCGTAGATAAAGAGGGTCGGGATCGAGACAAAGGTGAGCAGGTAGAGCACGCCCGCGACAAGCGCGGTCTTTCTCCGTGGACTCATCTGAACCGCTTCACGGTCTGCTTGAAACTGGTCTCCTCGTGAGGTCTTCACATTGGGCTGTGTCATTACAATGCTCCTTTTTCTACTGCTGCCAGAAAACTTTTCCTGGACAGCACCATTTCCAATACGACGTGAGTCTGCTGCGAGAAGGCTCACCACATGCGATGTCTTCCTCACTCAGTGATCACACGTGAGCGGGGAGACATCGAGGAACAAAGCACTCGTTCCACAAGAACTGTATCAAAGGCAGATCTCCTTTCTCAGCCGCTTGCCTCAACTCCGTGTTTGACACCTTACGCATTGGTCTGGCTGGGCCTGACGCGGGTTACCGAGAGTAAGGGCATGCCTAAATCACGCACTTTTCTGAGCAAGCCATACAACGCGGCCTGATCAACCACCGGGCCGGTTAACAGCGTCTCGCCCTTATCTTCTCGCGTGATGGTCAGGCCTTCAAACCAGTCGGCCCACGTGTCATCAAGGTGTCCCTTGATGCGAATCTCGTACAGTTCAGGCTCGTGATGATCCTCAATTGATGCGTGTGCTGCCCTCATGCTGCGCCTCGTGCCTTTTCCTCTCTCTGGATAAATCTCTCCATCGTTGCAGGCGTTTTTTTCTTCTACTCAGAAGATACACGGAAATGTGGTGAGAAGGGATCACCACATGTGGTGATTGATGTGGTGATTTGTTCATCGGGCTGACAAGCGAGAGAAAAAGCCCCGGCACGTGATTCGACACACCCGGTCGTGGCCAGGGTTGGTGTGTGGGTTCATGAGAACAAATCGAGTTCCTTCGCCCGGTGGACTGCTGCCCGACGGTCGTTCACCCCGAGCTTGCTGTAAATGTTTTTGGTGTGGGTACGCATGGTGTTCAGGGATACCACGAGTTCGCGGGCAATTTCTGGGCCGTTCAAGCCGGTTGCGAGTAGCCGAAGCACTTCCAGCTCCCGTTCCGAGAGTGGCTCGATCAAACCCTGTTGAACGGGCGTTCTGTCCTCAGCTGAGCCAAAGGCTGTCAGGAGGTAACGAACATAGTTTGGGGCGATGCCGTGTTTCGCGGCCGCTTCCAGCAGGAGTGCCATAGGTAGGCCTTCATCTACAAACATGCGGACGTAGCCCTCCGGCTCAGCCAGCGTCAGGGCCTGTTGCAGCGGTACGAGAGCAGCAGGGATATCGCCTTGCAGCAGGTTCGCAAGCGTCTGCAGCACCAGGATTTCGATAATGCTTCCCGTCCGCTCCCCTTCTTCCGCTGCTTGCAGGAGGCGCTCCAAGAGTCCCATTGCCTCACGTATGGAGGAGTCTGCACGGTTGCTCGTAGACCGGGCCAGAAGCACCCTGGCCAGGGTGATGTGCTCGAACTCGCGCAGGTAGGAAGGCTCGTCCGAAACGGAGAGGCCACGCTCACGCACCCAGTCGAGCGCTTCACCTACATTCCCCTGCGCGACCCACACCCGTGAAACGCTCGCTGCGATAGGACGCACATCGGGGGAAAAGTCACCCACATACAGGCGCTCTGCCTCGTGGAGCAGGTCGAGCGCGCTGTCCCGATCTCCTTGGGCCTCCCGTATGCGAGCCATCGCAACGCACCAGCGATACCGGTTTTGCGGTAATCCGGTGTGCTCCCCCAGGTCCTTGCTTCGCAGCAGGTGCTGCGTGGCGGTATGCAGATCGTTCCGCTCACGGTAGAGCCCGCTCATGCCCACATACATGTCTGCCGTTCCCCGCAGGGTAGGCGTGCCCTGCTCCAAAGCCCTCTGTAATGCTCGCTCGTAGGTACGCATTGCCTCGTGGAGACGACCTTGCACCATCTGGATATCAGCCACGGCGATGGCGCAACCGAGTGCGTCAGAGATGTTCCCGGCCTTTTGCAGACTCGCTCTACCATCGGCATACGACCGATGTGCAGCCTCGAGATCTCCGCTCGTCCAGGAGGCAAGTCCCAAGAGCGCCGCTGCCGATCCGCGCGTCAGATGGGCATTCTTTGGTGCGAGGTCGAGCGCACGCCGGGCATATGTCACGGTCCCTGGCACATCGCCGCGAGCCAGAGCCAGTCCAGCACGGGCAATCGCGATCGTAGCCGGGAGATGGCGAAACTCCTCTTCGTCCACGACGACCATCGCCGCCGCTGGGGCGTCTGGTCGCCCACGCATCTCTGCCGTCGTGTCCAGCCACCGTTCGGCGTCCCGCAGTCGCTCCTCAATACCCTCGCGCTTGCCGCTCGCCAGTAACACATGGGCATACGCAACGCTGAGCACAGGCCTGCAGCGGAGCACCTCGTCGGGGAGCACCGTGAGCCAGTCAAGCAAGATGGCCTCCTGTCGACTCCGGAGCATTGCTACCACGCCCAGCTCGACCAGGTCCGCCGCTCGCGCGAAGTCACAGGCCGCCAGCGCGTGGCGGATCGCATCAGCCGTCGAACCATGCTGCTCATACCACTCGCTCGCACGCCGATGCAGCATCGCTACCTGATCGGGTTGCTCCGCCAGCAAATGCGCAGAGAGCACTTCGGCAAACAGGTGGTGATAGCGATACCAGTGGCGCGTGTCATCGAGCGCAACGACAAAGAAGTTGCCGTGCTCCAGGGCCTCTAACCGTACGTTGCCCTTCTCCTGATCGGTGACGGCATCACAGAGCGAGCCACTCAACCGGTCGAGAATGGAGGTCTGGAGTAAGAAGCGCCGTACAGGTTCGGGCTGGCGCGTGAGGACCTCTTCGACCAGATAGTCCAGGATGTACCGATGGTCGCCAGTGAAGGCCCGGATAAACTCAGGAATGTCCTCTCGCCCGCGCATCGAGAGTGCCGCCAGTTGGAGTCCCGCAATCCAGCCTTCGGTGCGGTCTTCCAAGGCGGCGATGTCCCCTGGCGAGAGATTGAGGCCCATCACCGAGTTGAGAAATTCGGCGGCTTCAGAGGGGGTAAAACGCAAGTCGGCAGCACGCAGTTCGGTCAATTCACCCCGAGCGCGTAAGCGGGCCAAGGGGAGCAGTGGATCCTCACGTGTGGCGATGACCAGGTGCATCTGCGGCGGCAGATGCTCGACGAGATAGGTGAGGGCCATGTCAACCGGTTTGGCATCAATCAGGTGGTAGTCGTCCAGGACGAGGACGAACTGGTCCGGGAGTGTGGTGATCTCATTGAGCAGGGCCGTCAGGATCGCTTCGGGTGGCGGGGGTTGGCTTGATTGAAGTACATCCAACACCCCTTCCC
Source organism: Chloroflexota bacterium (assembly GCA_030854145.1). The sequence continues at coordinate 4,319 of JALYTT010000463.1, forward strand.
CAAGAGTGGCCGCAATCGTCTGTAACGCAGTGACCAGATACGCCAGAAACCGTGTGGGGTCGTTCTCTCCTTCGTCTAATGACAGCCAGGCGGTCGGTTGCTCGATTCCCTCGACCCATGCACTGACCAGCGTGGTTTTCCCAAAGCCAGCGGGGGCAGCGATGAGGGTCAGTTTGCGGTGCTGCCCTTCGTTGAGCCGAGCGATGAGGCGGGGGCGGCTGACCATGTTCGGTCGAAGCCGAGGGAGATACAGTTTCGTGGCGAGAATTGGCGTCACGTGCTCTCTCCTCCAATGACTTCCCAGCTCGTTTCACGCCTGGCCCATCGTTGATCAGTATTCGGAGTACGGGTTTTGCGCTTGTCATGAGATTTGAACCGCAGGACCCCACCCTGCGGTTTGAGGGTGCGCATGCATGCACAGTCGGGACATTCTACACGTCCAATGCCGCTGTCCAGAAAACGCTTGAGTTCAATGGGAACCACTGCGGAAAACATGCATTTCGGCAGTTTGACAGGGTGCTTTTGGTCCATCACCGCATCGTGACTGGCTGCGGGCTTGGATCGTGTGGAGGAAGTCTGGTCTTCGTTGTCCGTTTGTGATGTGTGAGCCTGCGCCGTGATATCTTCCGGCTTCGCACGTTCCGAGACGCCTTCTCCCTCATCAGTCTCGCTCGCCTGATCTTGCCCGGTGAAGTCAGACTGAGTGGCGTCTGAGACTGGTCCTGCTCCATCAATGATCCGAAGCGTGTCGCGGCGCAGTACCAGTAGTTCAGCGGCTTTCTCTAGCGTCTCTGCCCGCACATTGGTTTCTGAAGCTTCAAATGACCATTCGAGAGCTGTGGTCACGAGCTTCATGAGGGAATCCATCGTGACTCGACCGGAGTTCGTCGGGTCAAGAACCGGCTGTGTGAGCCAGGTGTAAATAGCTCCTGACCACTGGCGCAAGTTGAGTTGGGGAAAGAGTTCAAAGTACACCGTTTCCAGAGCGGCCAGGATCTCACGCACTTCCTCGCTCGTGTGGCCCACAATGCGGCAGAATGGCTCCAGTTTGTCGAGGCGGCGGCGAAATTGCAGCCACATGATCTCTGGCTGATCGAAGATTTCCTTCAAGGGAATGGTGTTCCCTCGTCCCGCCGCCACCAAGCACAATCCAAGAGGATGGTTGTACTGTAATCGCCCCTGGTCCGTGATTTCCTTGAGGAACATCAGATGCTCCAGAGAGAGATCATGTGCATCATCTACAACCAGTAACTTTGTTCCAAAC
>JALYTT010000054.1 GCA_030854145.1 Chloroflexota bacterium
TTTTTAGGCGGTCTTTGGGTAATACCTCAGACTCTTTATGCAGTGCGACTCCACCTGCGACGAGGAGAATGCCTGCAATCTCTAGCAGTGTGGGGATCTGACGCAAGATAATCACCCCAATGATGGCAGCAGATGCTGGTAGTAAGGAGAGTAAGAGCGCGAACGTCGCTCTGGGCAGCCGGGCCATGGCGAGTTGATCGCTCACATATGGGATGACCGACGAGCAGACGCCGACACCGATGCCTGCCAGGAGCAGGAGTGGCTGCGCTATGGCGGGCAAGGCGCCAGTGATTCCAATCGGGGTGATGACGACGAACGCTATGAGCATGGATGCCCCCAGCCGATCAATGCCTGTGGTGCCTCCATCCTGGGCGATACGATGACCAAGCACTACGTAGAGCATGAAAAAGGCGCAATTGGCGAAGGCAAACACAAACCCAAGTGGCTGGCCGCCGAACCGCACGTCTGTTAAGAGCCAGCCACCCCCTGCCGCCAGCAGGAAGGCGATGATGTTGCGCGAGGTGCGTGCGCCCAATGCAGCAAGCATGATGGGGCCGAGGAACTCGATGGCTCCCACGGTTCCCAGGGGGATGCGGCTAATCGCAAGATAGAAGCAAGCATTCATAAGAGCAAGCACCACTCCCAACGCGAGCAAAATGCGACGCTGGCCCCATGATATCACCATGAACATGCACCACGGTCGACGCCACAATGCAAACACCACAGCGGCACTGGCGATGCGGAACCATGCCACCCCCAGGACTGAGACGCTGGAGAAGAGCAGCACCGCGAATGCAGGCCCCAGGTAGTGGAAAACGGCACTCACGAAAAAGAACACATGTGGCGGAATGCTGGTCGTCGCGGCCGTTTTTTTCACGTGAAACATAGCGTCTCCTTGTATTGATTTTATCCTCCTCTATGGTACAATGGAGTTCAGCGAAAATACATGGCAAATTGAAGGAGATAGCGATCATATGCATCAAGATTTGAAGAAAAAGCGGCTCTTTACTTTATCGTTGCACGATGAGATTGACTACATCAATCTTCGGGTGCTGGAAGAACTCCAGTGCGATCCGCGCTTGACCATGTCGGAACTGGGCCGCCGGGTCGGAATGTCGTCGCCTGCTGTCACCGAGCGCGTGCGTCGTTTAGAGGACGCAGGAGTGATTCAAGGGTATCGCCTGGAGGTGAATCCCGCGGCGCTTGGACTGCCCATTGCCGCTTACATTCGCATTCGCCCGAATTCAGGCCAACTTCCCAAAATCGCGGAACTGGCTCAGCAGATCCCTGAAGTCGTGGAATGCCACCGCGTGACGGGTGAAGACTGCTTTGTGCTTAAGGTGTACATTCCCGCTATAGATCAGCTTGATCGACTTCTCGACCTCTTCCTCTTGTATGGCTCAACGACGACCTCCCTTATCCAATCTTCACCTGTTCCTCGCCGTCCTCCACCTCTACCAGAAGATACCGAGCTTGAGTAGACCAGAGCTTTCCCCTTCTCAAGCAGGAGGTGCAGGAGGACTCGCGGTCCTCCTGCCGGGGTGTGGGGTGTTCCCCACCCATTCCCTCCCCCTCCTTCCGTCGCAGGCGGCACAGCAAAGAATGGGAAAGCCCTGTTGAGTAGACCAGCAAACAATGCGATCCTCGAAAAAAATGATATACTTATTCAGAGTATCACGTTGTGTTTAGCTGACAGTTTTGTTCATAGGAAAGAGGATTCCTTATCAGTATATCGCATCTATCTCGTTCAACGAATAGCACATTTTCCTGCCCATGTGGTGAGGTATTCGACAGCCCGGTCTATGAATACGTCAACGTGGTGGAAGATCCACGCCTGCGGTACGCGGTACTGGCCGGTCTTTTGAATGTGGCAACCTGCCCATCGTGTGGACGCCGCGCGGCGACCGTGCGGCCTTTTGTGTATTCCGATGTGCCTCATAACCTGCTGGCCTATGTTCATCCAGAGGCCGATGCGCCTGAGGAGGCGCGCCAGATCATCCTGGAAAAGCTGCGCGATGTGTATATGCGCGTCGTGGATGAGCAAGAGGCGCAGCCGGAGGAGGTCTCCAGCAAGGTAGCGGGTGCCTCGGAGATCCCGCCCCTGCGCGTGATCTTCGGCACTGACCAGTTGCATGAATTGATTAATGCCAGCCTGAGCGCCGACGAGCGCCTGGGTCGTCTGGCATTGAGCACACATAGCCGCAACGAGGCCGAGCGCGGGCAGTTGCTGGCGATTGCGCGCAAGTTGGCCCTGGAGATGCAGTGCCTGGTGGAGGAGGAAGACCAGCCAGACGAGTATATTGTCTGGCTCTACGGTTCGCGGCGTCAGATCGGCGCCCTCATGCGCGAACTGACCCCCCGAGGTTAGCCATATGATTACCATCGGAGTGCTCACGATCAGCGACAGCAGCGCGCAGGGCGCGCGCCAGGACACCAGCGGTGAGACCATCCGTGCCCTGGTCGCGCCCTTGCCAGGCGCTGTCGTTAGCGCGGGCGCCATCGTCCCCGACGAGCGCGAGCAGATCGAAGCCATCCTGCGCGACTGGAGCGACGATAAACACCTGCACCTGGTGCTCACAACTGGCGGGACCGGCCTGGCCCCGCGCGATGTGACACCTGAGGCCACCAGGGCGGTCATTGAGCGCGAGGCACAAGGGATCGCCGAAGCCATGCGCGCCGCCAGCCTGCAACATACACCTTTTGGCATGCTCTCGCGCGGCGTCGCAGGCACCCGTGGACATACGCTCATCATCAACCTGCCGGGCAGCCCCAAAGCCGTCAGAGAGTGCCTGGAATGCATCCTACCCGTTCTACCGCACGCCGTTAACCTGCTTAGCGAAGGGCCACGCGAACACTAAAGCGTTGTGAGTCAAATTACTTCAGATACCAATCGGTCGTCGTAATACCTGGATAGCTCACCGTCTTCTTCACCAGGCCGCTGGGGGTCTGGAAGTCCGAGACGGGCTGGCCCTGTTCCGCCAGCAGCAGCGAGTCGTGCCAGATGGGGGCGGCGCCGTCCACGCCCGTCACGTTGACCATCGGCGAGTTATCATTGTTGCCCGCCCACACGCCCATCACATAGTCGCTCGTGTAGCCAACCGTCCAGTTATCGCGGAAATCCTGCGAGGTTCCGGTCTTGGCGGCTGCCGGACGAACGGTGCCAGGATTGCCCTGGTAGCACTGGGTCGTCGTGTTGCTGTACAGCAGCAGGGCGCTGCACTTCCCGAACTCGAAGGTGCGCTCATTGTTGTCGCTGAGCACATTGGTGATCATAAAGGCGACCTGCTTGCTGATCACACGCGCGCCATTCGACGCGAAGCGATACACCAGGCGGCCCTGGGTGTCCATCACGCTGGCGATGGCATGGGCAGGCACACGCACACCGCCATTGGCAAACACGCCAAAGGCCGCGGTCTCGTCAAGCAGGTGAACGCTGAGCGTTCCCAGCACCATCGTATAATTTGGCGTGCCCTCGTAGCTCTTGATGCCCATAGCCTGAGCCGTGTGCAACGCGCTGTCAACGCCGGTCTTGACCAGTAACTTTACCGCCGGGATGTTAAACGAATTCTGTAGCGCGTGCCGGTACGAGATCAGGCCGTGATAGCGCAGATCGTAGTTTTGAGGAGAGTAGGCAGGCAGCCCGCAACACATGGGGATCGTCAGCGGACCATCCACCACCGGCGAACCAGGACTGACGCCCTGCGCGAAGGCGGTGGCATAGATGAACGGCTTGAAGGATGATCCGGGCTGGCGGAATCCCTGTGAGGCCACATCGAAGGCCCCTGTGCGCGGATTGTTGGGGTCGATGTTGCCCAACAGCACGCGGATATCTCCGTTGTGGTAATCGATCATCGTCACGGCGGCATTCGACATATGATGCGCCTTCGCCAGTTCCGCGATGTGACCCTGCGCGATCTTCAGGACCTTATCCTCCAGCGGCAGATCGAGCGTAGTAGAGACAAGTAGGCCGGTACGCGCCAGGTCCGCGGACTTCACATGTAGTGTGGTCGCCAGTTCATTCACTGCGTAGTTGACGAAATGCGGCGCCAGGTTGTTGTTCTGAATGACACCACGATGCAAGAAGTGCGGCTGCTGCACCTCGACAATCGCGGCCAGTTCCTGTTCATAGGTAATATAGCCCTGCTGCTCCATTGCCAATAGGACCTCTTTGACACGCTGGAGCGCGGCCTGCGGATGGAGAAGGGGATCGCGGGCGACCGGCGAACTGGGGATGCCTGCCAGCATAGCCGCCTGGGCAATATCAAGCTGCGCGGCCGCGCTCTGTTTGGGGGTATCCTGCAAATCAAAGTAGGTGAACGCGGCCGCGTCTGCGCCGTATGCCTGCTCCCCATAGTAGATGGTGTTGAGATACATGGAAATGATCTGCTGCTTGGTATAATACCGCGTCACCTGGGGCGCCAGGATGATCTCCTGCAGTTTGCGAATGGCGGTATCCTGGTTGCCCACAATGGTATTTTTGATTAACTGCTGCGTAATCGTGCTTCCTCCGGACACGATGTGTCCATGCGTCAGATCGTCTAACGCGGCCCGCACGATGCCAGTAATATCGTAGCCAGGATTTGTCCAGAAGTATTGATCCTCAATAGCAATCTCAGCATGCATAAGATGCGGGGAGACCTGCGAAAGCGGCACCGAGGTTTGTAGCCCCTGACTGGTTATCTGGTAGAGCAGCGTGCCGTGCATGTCGTACATCTTCAGGTTATCTTTCGGCAAGATGTCCACCAGGGTAATGACTCTTTGCTGATAGCGCTGCTGCGTGGAGGCAATGACCCCCGTCAGCGCGACCAGGAACGAGCCGAGGACAAGCACGACGAGCAGCGAACCTAGAGCCATCGGCAGCATGGTCCACTGTGTACCAATACGGTCTGTCGCGGCATACTGTAGATTGCTCCGGCGTAGATTCCGGCGCTTGAGGTAGCGGCGTGTGCGCCACCCCCGTGGATACGGATTTGTATGAGGCACGGCATAGTAGGCCCCCGGTGCCGACCTTAGTGGCCGCTCATCTATACGCTGCGCCGCTGCGGCGCGGCTATTTACAGGAAGCTTTGCAGGCATTCTCGTCTGATCTTCATTTGACATATCTCACACCCCTTCGTTTCCCTCTACACAACAAGAGAAATCCCACATATGACTCTACTAATTAATACTCTACTGGCCCCAAATTGTATTACATTTCAACATACTATCTAAAGATGGTACCGCCTACACACAAATAATCTTTTTCTAACAATGTGGAATTTTACAACTGCCTATATATTGATGCAAAGAAGGAGGTGTACGCTTTACCACTCTTACGACGTCCCAGTTACTCAAGAAACTCAATAAGGAGAATAAATTGCTTGCTAATGAGCTACTTCAACTCCTGCCCTATGTAGTAACGGGCGTGGTGGATAGGAGGTAACAAAGCCAGGGCCAGGTACATGCCATACTATACTTCCATTGTAACACAAGTACACCAATGCTCCAAATTACCCTCTAATGCATGGTCAAGATTTTGTAAGGGCTCCATCAACTGCCGGCTGCTACGACCTCGCCCCACTGGCCTCCGGGCCAGTGAGCTGTGAGGGAGTAGCAGTCGGCGTTTCGCACGTACATGGTTACCTTCCAGGCCTGCCATTGCTGGTCGCTTTTTTGTGGTTGCATCCCTGTATAATCGGTGTCCAGCACCAGCGTGTTCGTCTTGCCCGTGGCCGGGGCCAGGTTATCGAACCAGAGCGGCGTGCCAGCATCCTGGCCCATGCCTGTCAGGAAGAATGGGCCGGGGAAACCTTTCTTGACAACCAGCGTGATCGAGAACGCCCAACCATAGCCCACGATATGCTGGTGCGCACCCTGACTGATGAGCGTGGCTCGCGATCCGCTAAAACCTGTAATCCGGAGAGGGTCTTTGCCGATGCCGGACGGGAAGGTAGGCGCATCAAAAGTGCTGAGGTGAGATTGCCCTACGCAATTTTGCGGGGCTGTCACCAGCGTGCCGCCGTAGACAAATACGCGCGTGCCGTTTGCCATGCTCCAGGCGCCCGGCAGTTCGCCAGGTGCGGGCGTGCCATCAACTATGATCGCCCCCCCTTGAATGCTTTGGGAGGATGCCGGTTGGGAATCGGCGGAAGCGGGAATAGCAGCAGGTGTTGGTGGGAAGAATACGCAGGCCACCCGGTTACGCGTGTCAGGCACGCTGGCGACGACCACCAGCAGCGCCAGGAGCACGATGCCGGCCACGACGACCAGCCGCCGGGTGCGCCAGTGAGGAGAGAAAAACGTTCCCAAAGTGCTAAGCAGCGCCGGAGTCCTGAACTGGTTATGCTGGGGAAGATCGATAATCTCTATGGCTACGTCGGCCTCGGCCTCCGGCGGGCGCATCTTGTCCCAGGGTTCCAGTTCGATAACCGCCTGTTCCTCGCGCTGATCGACGAGCAATTGAGCCGTCTGCTCGCCAAACGTGTGCCATACCGGCAGCGCGGCATCTTCCGCCTCCACAAGTGACAGTTTGCTCTGTCCGGCCTCCCACGCCAGGATATCATCGATCACCGTCTCCGCCTGGGTCAGCAACCTGGCCCGTATCTCGTCCCGGCTCAGTCTCATGATACTCTCCCGCTGAAAATAGAGGACACTATGTAACGAAAGAACCTCTGGCGCGCCGCAGGATGGCGGCCAGGATGGCCGCGATGTTCCAGGCGTCGTCACCTCCCCGGTGATGCACGCCTTCGAGTGGAAGCTGCAATAATTGTAACGCCTCCGCCATGCCAACTTCAAGGGGGAGCGCGTATATCAGCGCGAGAAGGCTCTTGATGTTGAGGTGCCGCGACCCAAAGGGGAAGGGCAGATCTGGTCGAGCTTTTTTGTCATGGTGCGCCTATGCCTGCGGACTCCTATAACGGCTCAACAGGCCTGGGACGTGCTCTTCCACGGGTACGGCTACCCTATCACCGTGTACTTGCTCGACCTCAGTGGAGAGGTGGCCGGGCAGCAGAATAATGCGGCGTACGGGGAGCTGGGCCTCGGTCTCGCGTTCCTGGAAGCGTGCGGGCAGCGGCCGGGCAGGAAACTGTGAGTGGCGAGTTGGCAGGATCGGCAGCGGGTCCAGGGTCCCGGTATCCACAACGGGCGCGGGAGTAACGGAGTTAAACTGCGCCAGTGGCATGTTCAGGGCAGAGGTGACGGGTAACTCCGGCGCGCTCCAGGCATAGGTTTCACTCGCGGGCGCGGGAAGGCCACGTCCCACTCTCCACCCCAGCAGACCAATAGCCAGCGCCAGCAAGAGGCCGCAGCCGGCCAGCAACAATTCGAGCGAACGCGATAGGGGAGGTGCGCTCTGTGGCTGCACGGTTGCTACTCTGCGGGCGGGCGACACAGCGGTTGAGCTGCCCGTGTTCTGTTGAGTTTGCGTGTGCTGGCTATGCGTCGCCTGATGGCTCTCGGAGCCAAGTTTGCTCGCCAGGGTCACGTGGGTAGCGGTCGCTTTGGGCTTCAGCGGTCGAGCTGGTGCCTCGCCGTGGTACTGGTTCATCAGGTTGACGACTTTGCCGGCCCACAATCCAGAAGTGGAGGTGCCGACATATGGGTGTGCGATCGTGTACACGCTGGTCAGGCCACGATTGATGTAGCGAGACCTGACGATATTGAACCAGTCGTTAATAGCGGCCGAATAGGAGGGATAGATTGTGTAGGCGCCGTGGTCGGTAGGATAACCGGCGCTGCTGCGTACGCCGCCGGGGTTGCGGTCCGAAATGCCCACGCCCGCCTGCCCATCGTTTGTCTCGGTCCACCACACGGCCAGCGCGAAGGCATCGTCGATATTGGTGCGGCTCGACGCCAGCGCGACAATCTTGCCAGTACCGGCCATCGGGCTACCCATGCGCGCGAAGATCTTATCCACGGTCGCCGCCGGTAACGTAGGAGCGCCAACGACGCTCGCGCCGCTCGCCCTGCTGCTCTGTCCACCCTGCTGCATCTCCCACAGCAGGGCCAGGCCCCCGGCGAGTACGATGAGCAGGCTGAGCAGCGAGAACTGGACGACCATCCTGAGAGAACGCTGTGGCACATATTTCGTCACGAGTGACGGCGACTTTCTCTTCATGAAAATACTTTATCCTCTTAGCAGCCCTAACGAATGCTAGCGGACGCGCTTGATTATGCCTCACAGAGCACGCTCTTTTGCTAAAAGAACGGCTCTTCGCATCAAAATAAGTATATACAAGCTAACAAAATTGTATTACCTCTATATGCAGATTGTACCATGTGCGCGAGAGAAGCTCGCACGCCAGGCGTTCGCCATAGGTAGTATCTCCCATGGGTCAGTTACGGCGTGAAGAGCCTGGCGTTGAATAGTGAGTGCGAGGCCGCCAATCTTGCTGCCAGGCAGCCTTCCTCGTAGGCAAACGCAAAATCCTTGCCCGCTCCGATAGCATCGTAGAATCCGCGCGCGAACTCACGAGCCGCTGCATCGCCCACCTGCCCTTCTATAGCAATCGTGAAAGGGATACCTGGTGTGATAAGTTGTGCCTGTGAGATGCTATAGCAAGCATTGAGAACAACGCAGCGCAGCGTCTTGCTATACCTTTTGAGGAGGTCCGCCAGGGCATCTGGCGGGATCATGCGGGCCCGCCCCTGGTCATCTTCCAGGACGAGGCCTTCATGTGTCCCGTGTCCGGCAATGTGAACAATCTGAAACTCGTTCTCAAGCAGGGAACGCCTGAAATCATGGATTGTTGAGGCAGGACAGGTACTCAATTCAATGCGGTCCCGGTGGCGACTGAGCTTAATCGCTTCCCGGATGATGCGCTCTTCGCTTGCCAGGCGTAGCTGTGGTGTTCCGACAGGGTTGGAGGAGATAAACAATACCTTGATCCGTGCTGCCTTTGCCCTGGCTGGTTGGACCACCGGGAGACGAAAGACCATGCTGGCCTCCCGGCTATCCACCAGGGAACGCAGGCGTGCGGTCTGAGGATTATTGATACGGATGTTGCTCCAGGGTAGCCATTCCAGGTGCTGAAGACTGCGGCTGGCCGCCTGCCACTCATAGGGATGATTGGGAAATTGGAGCACAGGCCGTGTCGCAGGCACGCGCTCTGTATCTAGTTCGTCGATCAGCGCCTGCCCAAGCTGCACTACCTGCTGTTGTGAAGATGCGGCCAGGCCAATACGTAGCAGGTACGGCTGGCGCAGTTGGCTGATAAAGTTCTCGTAAATCTTGAGCACTCTTTTGCCATGCGGACCACCATGCCGTAACACCTCTCGCACTTGCCCGGAGGTGGCATGGTTCAAAAGGGTATGCTCTTGAGTATTGAGCCGCGTCGGTTCCAGGCAGATGCTGACAAGACATTTGCCTGGCTGCTGGCGCAGGACCTCGAAGAGGTGCTGGCGACTTTGACCTGCCCATGTCCAGGGATAGGTGACATACACATTCGATACCGTATACGTATCTTCAATGGCCAACTCTTCTTCATACCGCCTTACTTCGGCATGGGAGCGAAAATCGAAGGGCGAGAGGAAACTCATGAGCGCTGCCTGCTCGACAAAAGGGGTTAGCTCATAGCCGAACTTTTTGAACAACAGCAGGATGTAGCCGGCCACATCCTGACAATAGTCATAGAACGCGCCGGGATGCACCTGCGGCGGGCGCACGAGCCGGCACAGCAGGCCCGTAGCCATGTCGGCCGTGTCGCTGATCTTGACGAAACGCAGATCCCAGGCGGAGACGCCGCTATTCCATAGCTCGCTTATCAGACGCGCCTGCTCGTTTAAGCTGGTTTTTGCCGTTGCCGGGAATGAAAATCCCAGCAGCGCTTCTGGTTCCGCACTCCCCACTCGCGTTATAAAGTGTATAAAGAGAGATGTACTTGCCATAGCCATATCCTTTTGCTTAGATCAGGCGAATACGACTCTTTGCCTGGTAGCCATCGGTGGGAGGCACAATCTTGTCAGCATCCAGATTAAGCTGCTTCAGGGCATCCTTGATAATATCGTCGGTTTCGTGCTCCAGCAAAGCAATGTCGTCCCTTTGAAATTCGGTTAGCCTGTTCGGACGCAGCAGCACCCACAGATCTTTGTCGAGGATGAAAGATGTAATCGAACGGCCCAGCGCTAAAAGCAGCAGCCAGAGCAAAGGCAGGCCAAAGAAGAACATGAAAACTCCCCACAGCGCTAACACGGTCCCGGTAGCGGCCGCAGCTGCGTTAGCGTAGCCAGACGATGCGGACGATGCGGACGATACACCAGCAATTATATTGCACAACGGCAAGAAAATCCCCAGCAGAATGAGGCCCAGGACGATGATGCGCAGCATGCTAAAGGCTGGTAGCACCGTAGTGGCTCGTGAGATGTACAGGTCCTGACCGGCGCGGGCAACGTAAATAAACATCGTTGCCACCTTCCGCTTCACCTTGATATAATCGCGCCGCTCTTCCACTACACTCTGATCGGTCAGATTTTGCTGCATGAGACTGAGATTATCCAGGTTGCGCTGCCCGATCTTCTCCATAATCGCCTGGCGTACCGCTAAGGCGTTTGATTGCTGACCATTCAGGAGCCAGGAGTGATGCTTGATAAGCGTACCATGTCCGGCGAAGGCGCGCCGGAATGAGCCTAGACCCTGGGCGGGAGGCGCCAGCGCCACCGAAGATGTCGCTGCCTGAGAAGCCTGAAGGTTAGGGACTGCCTGAGCAGCAAACGCCTGCTGTTGTTGGGCGCCGGGCCCAGGTGAGCCTATGGCGAAAGACGTTTGCCCAGGCGTAAAGGTCTGGTTATAGGCGCTACCTCCCTGCAACGTCGCCCCACAACGGATACAAAAGCTCGATTGGTCGGGGTTGTCATAAGTGCAACGAGGACAATGAATCGACATGGTACGCTCCTGTTCTACTATACTTCAACAACAAAACACCCAATGAAGATGTACCACCCGGTCACATCGTGTTATATTCTCTGCCTCCTTGCTATATCTATGCGTAACTACATAAACAAAGAGACAATATGGCTGAACCTCCTACCAAGTCTTGTAGTCTGCATTATATTATGCTATAAAACACATGAGCGCAACTATTATCGAGGTTTATTTAAAAATAGTACCAAGGTAATATAGGCTATGCTATTATCATTGCTTGCACAATTTTTTAGTTAAAAACTCGCTGACCTACTCTATTGAGTGTCGTTGTTGACGGGAAATTTGGAAAGGATGGTTGGTTGAATATGCATTGTATGAACTGTGGTCAAACGCTTCCAGAGGATGCTGTTTTCTGTAATCGTTGTGGTAAGCAGGCACAGCAGTCACCGGGACCTATCGCTGACACGCTACCAATTCACCGCACTGTTACTATGCCCCTGAATAATAGCGCGCTTCCGCCCTCAACGGTCATAGGCTTGCCGCAATCTTCGCCCGATTGGTCCCAGCCCGCCTGGGTACCGGCTACGGTTCCTTCGCAACTCCCGGCAGCTAACAGGATGCAGCGGCTCATGGTGCGGATCTTTCAGCCTCAGTTGGCGCAAAATGCGTTGTTCGGGGTGCTCTTGGGGAGCGTGCTCGCGTTTGTCGCGGGTATCGTTGTTAGCTGGTTCCTGCTAGCTGGGGCGCATGCGCTGGTGCCGAACACGCCAGGGCCTGTTACATTTGTCAGCGAAGATAATGCTGACCGGGCGTTAAGTATTGTAGCTTTGCATAACACGTTTAGAGATGGTCTAGAATTGTTTCTCGTAGCGCATGGCGCCGGTATACATGTGGAGTATGGGAATGGTACAACGGCAGCAAACGGCAGTTCATTTGCGCCCCTTCATGGCCTGCTGGTGCTCCCCGCACTTCTCCTGATGCTGGGAGGCTTTATCGCCGCCTGCACGGATGTCCAGAATCGTATCCAGAGTGGCCTCCTGCGCGGAGCGGCGGTCGCTCTTCCCTATACTATCTTGCTTTTGATAATTACCTCTCAGGTGAATGGCGTCATTGCCGGCGGGGAGCCAGGAATTGCTGACACGTTGAGCGTGGATGTGCCTACGCTCGTTGTCTTCGGGTTACTATGGGGCGCACTCTTTGGAATGCTGGGTGCCTCTCTCAAGCTTGCGCAAGGTCACTGGCGGCACAGGTTGCACCGCTATATACGCACCATGCCTCGTATGCAACTCGTTGGGACGATCATAGGCGGACTTATCGCTGCCGCCATCGGGCTGAGTCTCTCGTTGCTCGTGCTCTATTGCCTCCTGGCCTACGTACCTCTCTCCGTGCCTTTGCTGCAACACAATATTTGTATGCAGGGCGATTGGCAGTTTCTGACGCTCTGGGGCATGGCCCAGGGACCCCTCCATGCTGCCAATCTCTACTTTTTCTCGCTGGGCGCACCTATTGCTGTTCATGGTCCACAACAAAGGGAAGCCACATGTTTTTACAGTTCCATTCAGCAATCAGGGCTTACGTGGCGCGATGGCAACCTGCATCTTTCTCCCTGGGTTGCTGCTGTCCTGCTCCTGCCCGCGATCAGCCTCTTTGTGGGCGGGAGGATCAGCGCGGCCATCGCCAGGCAGAGCAGCATTGGACCGGCGGCCGTCCAGGGCGCCTTTATCGCCCTGCCCTTTACGCTTCTGATGATGCTGCTTACGATGATCTGTACGATTACACTCTCTATTTCAGCGAGTTCTACTGTGCCTGGCAGTCCAGGTTCCTCGCCAATTACGCAGTCAGTGGGGGTCGGCATGTTTGATCTCCCCTTGTGGACGTTGCTGTTTGGGGTGGTGTTCGGGGCGCTGGGAGGAGCCTATCAGGTCGCTCACGCGCAGATATTTGTGAGGAAGCTGCTCTCTACCCTCACTGCTCCGCTACGGCTGCTCGCTAAGCCTCTCTGCTTTGTGCTTGATCGCCTTAGTGGGCAACCGCGCTCTATACCACGCAGCCACGTGCGCAACCTGTTGTATGCCGCGTGTATTTGCGCGTTTGTGCTGCTCATCGTTGCCGGGGCTGCGGGGGGCAGTTTGATCGGTTTTAATCAGCAATTATCGCTGCAACAAAGCCAATATATCAGGGATATCGTCTCCGTCTGCCTCATCGCGTTACCAGGTTTACTCCTGCTAAGCGCCTGTTTCTATGCGTTGTGTAGTGATCCAGAGGAGCTTCAAAGCCCTGGATCTCCTCTACCAGTACAGAGGGGGATATAGTCATGCAAGAACCGACAGTCTATGCGGGCACACCAGCACCTGGGCCAGAGGGGGTCCCGCCTCTGAGGCGCCAGGTATCATCTGTGCTACTGCCGATACTGGTGATCGCGCTTATCGTCGCTGGCATGTCCTGGTTGCAGTGGGCCGCGCAACGGGGACTTGCCCTGGGATATCCTCTTCCTAACGTGCAAATCACCTCTCCAACGATAGACTCCACTCTGAAAACTAACACACCGCAGCAGTTTTCCGCGCAGGCCAGCGGGCGCGATCTTAGCTATTCCTGGGATTTTGGAGATCAGGGCAGCGGCTCCGGTCCAGACGTGAGTCATGCGTATGCAAGTAATGGGAATTTTACAGTGACAGTTACCGTGACCGACGGTGCGGGCCATACCAGCACAAGCACGATCTCCGTCGCGGTAGCGCCTCCACCTCCAACAGCCACGTTTGCCTACACAGTTGGATACTACTACTATGTGAGCTTTGATGCATCGGGTTCTGTGGCCGATGGAAGCACGTCGATCGCCAATTATAACTGGGACTTTGGAGATGGAGCTACCGACTCCACCACTAACCCTCTGGAAAATCACACATATAGTAGCGCGGGGACCTATACTGTCACATTGAATGTAACCGATGCTACTGGGCAGGCAAGCCCCTCATACCAGGTGTCGATTAGCGTTTCCTGATCCAGGAAGCCGGCATGTAACCAGGTACCAGCAGGGATCGCGTTGCCAACTATATACCAGTGTGAGATACTATCCGCAGCAATATCAGTGGAAGCAGAGGTAGATCTTATGAAACACGTTGTTGGCATCTCTGAAATTGTGCTCTGGACGGCCGATAAGGAGCGCGCGCTCCTCTTCTATCGTGATCTGCTGGGCCTGGAGGTGATTTCGCCGCCGGCATTGCCCAATGTCTTTCTGAAAGTTGGCGAGGGGCAGGCCGGCATCCCACAGATGATCGTGCTGGTGCCCAAATCGGCCGAGGTTAAGGCCAAACCCTCTGGCTATCAACTGCACCACCTGGCCCTGGAACTCCCCGAAGCCGTCTTCGAAGCTCAGCACGCGGCACTCGTGCAGGCTGGCTACCAGCCGCGCCCTGGCAAGCACCCTGTGCTCGCCAGCCGCACTATGTATGTCGATGACCCCGATGGCAACGAGGTCGAGTTTATCTGTCGCGCGCCCGTGGCCTGAACGGGAGAAAGTGAAAATATCCTATGAGAAGGCGCAGAAAGAGGAGGTGATCCAGCCAATGGCGGCAGAAAAAACAGCGCTTCACGTCTTTATCTCCTACACAACTGAAGACGAAGAGATGCAAAAAAAGCTACTCGAACACCTGAGTTTATTTAAAAGACAGGGCCTTATCTCGTTAGCGCCTGCCCATTCTCTCAATGTATCACAAGAACAGGCACAGGCAGACCTGGATGCATCTGATATCATTCTCTTGCTGGTTAGCTCCGCTTATATAGCTTCTGATTATTGCTATGAGATTGAGATGCCACATGCGCTGGAAAGGCACACAGCCGGAGTAGCGCGCGTGATCCCCATCCTGCTCAGTTCCTGCGACTGGCAAGAGACCCCCTTTGGCAAGCTATTTGCCCTGCCCAGACATTTCCAACCGATCACTGAATGGAGCAGCCGGGAAGCGGCCTATGCCGATGTTGCCAAGAACATCAAGGCTGTAATTACCAAGTTACGTCGCCTGCCAGCGGCTACCACGACAACCAACGCGCCATTTAGTGAGCTTGGTCCCTCTCCCCTCAGTATGTATATCGCCTATACGTGGGCCGACGAGCGGGTAGAGCAAGAGATCGAGGCACATCTCCACATGCTGCAACAGCAGAGGCCGCTGACTATTTGGCATGCAGATATGATCAGTCCGGGTAAAGAGTGGCAGCCAGAGATCCACAGCCATCTCCAGAATGCACGTATTATTCTCCTGCTGGTGAGCCAGCATTCTATGCAGGATGAGTCTCTCTTTCAGATTGAGACGCGGGGTGCCATGCAAAGACACGAAGCCGGGGTAGCCCGCGTGATCCCTATTCTATTAAGCCCCTGTAACTGGCAGCAGGCTCCCTTCGCGAAATTGCTCGCTCTCCCTAAGCCAGCTAAACCCATAACGAGTTGGAATACGTCCGAAGCAGCATATGTGGATATTGTGAAAAATATTGGGGCGGTAATCACCGAGCTACAAACGCAGGGATTGTCAGGAGCCACTACAATGACAGCAACGCCATTGAGCGAGCTGACCCTCAATGATCCTCTCAACATCTATATTTCCTATGCATGGGCAGATGAATTCCTGGAACAGCGAATGGAGGCGCTTATCTTCAAACACTGCAACAGCGGGATTCGATGACTATCTGGCATACCGGCATGATCAGCGCAGGCGGAGATTGGCGGCAAGAGATCGATAGCCACCTCCAGAATGCGCACATTATCCTATTGCTGATGAGCCAGAACTACTTTATGGATAAAGTTGCCTATGGGATTGAGATACGGGGCGCCATGCGCAGGTACGAAGCCGGGGCAGCCCGCGTGATCCCTATCATCCTCAGTCCTTGTAACTGGCAGCAGGCTCCCTTCGCGAAACTCCTGGTCCTACCCAGAGGCGGGACATCCGTGGTTGAATGGGGCAATCGTGATGCTGTTTTCGCTGATATAGTGAAAAATATCTATGTAGTGGTTGAAGAACTGCGAGCGCAACGTCTATTAAAAGCCAAAGCTCTTTTAACATTTGACAGTGCCAGTCAGATGCCGCAGGCCGAGAAAGAAAAAGTACTGAAGGCGATAGAACACCAACTTGAGGCGAGCTTTGAAGCCAGAGTTACCACTGCCGTAAAAAATGCCATGCAGGTCAGACGTGAAAATAGGCGCAACACGGCCATCGCTACACTTGCTTTGACCTGCCTGCTGATTCTCTTGTTCGAGCTGACCATCCATTCCTGGTTACCATTTCCCTGGCTAACTGATTCTCTCTATGGCGATTCCATCCAGGCACTTGTTGATATTATTATCGTGCTCTTTATTTCTGGCCTTATGTATGTAAGGGCACGCGTGTGGTGCTGGGTAGCCAGCGGTGTCTTGCTTTTTTTCCTTGTGATGCTAATATTAGCAGGACTTACATCACACTAGCAGACAGGACACTATCATGCAAACACACAACCCGCAGCAATTCATCGCGCTTTTGCGTGGCTTGCGCGCCGTGCGCCAGTTCCGCGCGGATGCCATACCACAGGAAGTGCTCGACACCGTGCTTGACGTGGCCCGCTGGTCCGGTAGCGCCAGCAACCGCCAGCATTGGGAGCTGATCGTGGTACGCGAGAGAAAGACGCTCCAGGCACTGGCACAGTGCGAGGGCTACGCGGGCCACCTGGCCGGCGCCGCGCTGGGCATCGTTCTGGTGATGGCCGGCCAGCCTGATCTTGTTGACCAGGAGACCTATGACGAGGGCCGGCTGAGCGAGCGCATCATGCTGGCGGCCGAGGCATATGGCATCGGTTCATGCATCGGCTGGCTCAAAGGTCAGGGCAGGACGGATGCTAAAGCACTGCTGGGTATCCCCCAGGAGCGCCTGGTGCGCACAACTATTTCGCTTGGCTACCCCGACGAGGAGGCCCGGCGCGCGCGTCCGAAAAACACCAATGCGCGCAAACCGCTGCCCGACCTTGTGCATTTCGAACGCTATTCGTAAACAAATTGAAGGTCTGAGAAACCCAGTTATTTAAGCCGCTAAAAACTTAAGGGTATTCAGGACCAGAAGTATTTTCTTTGATAGTTGAGGCCTGCTGGAAAAGTTGTTCTGCCTCTTCAAAATATCCTTGATCGTAATATAGTTCTGCTAAATTGCGAAGGATGCTTCCTATATCCGGGTGTTCAGGACCAAAGGCCTTTTCTTCGATGAGAAGGGCCCGTCTGAAAAGGGGTTCGGCCTCACCATAGCGCCCTTGAGCATGATAAAGACGTGCCAGGTCATTCAGGGTCGTGGCGGTGCTAGGATGTTCGCCAAGGATGCTCTCTTTCATTACCAGGGCGCGCTGAAAAAGTGGTTCTGCTTCTTCATAGCGTTTCTGAATGTAATAGAGGTATGCCAGAGCGTTGAAAGATGCGGCTGTGCTGGGATGTTTACCAAGCATATTCTCTTTGATGGTGATGGCACGCAGCAGAAGTGCTTCGGATTCCTGGTAGCGTTTCTGATCTTGATAGATTCCTGCCAGGTTGTGAAGGCTAGTAGCTGTGTGGGGATGATCCGGACCATGCACTTTCTCCTGGATTGCAAGAGCATGTAGAAACAGTGTCTCAGCATCGTGCAAGCGGCCCAGGACACGATAGAGGCGCGCCAGATTGTTGAGCGTCACAGCGGTATTGAGATGCTCAGCTCCAATTGTGTTACTCTGGATAGCAAGGGTGCGCTTATAAAGTGGCTCGGCCTCACTATAGCGCCCTTGAAAATGATAGAGCCTGGCTAGAGAATGCAGTGGAGTGGCTACATTACTGTGTTCAGTTCCCAGCGCACTCTCAATAATGTTCAGCGCTTGCACAAGGATCGGTTCCGCTTCCTGATATCGTCCCTGATGTTGGTAGAGTAAAGCCAAGTGACTCAGCGCGAGAGCTGTGTCGAGATGGTCAGGCCCCCAGACATGTTCGTAAATGAGGAGCGCCCGCTGCCAAAGCACTTCCGCTTCCTCATAACGGCTCTGGGTTTGATAGAGCTGAGCCAGATTATTGAGGCCCTTTACAGTGTCGGGGTGTTCAGGTCCTAGAATCTGTTCATAAATGAGAAGCGCTCGCTGTAAAAGCACTTCTGCTTCCTCATACTCAGCCTGATCAGATAAAATTTTTCCTGTCTGGCTTAACAAGCGTGCCGCCTCGTAAAATTGCAGCTTCCATTGATCAATAAGGATTGTTCCCTGTAAAATATGAGGTAAATAGCGTTGACGAATATCTAAAATATTTTCTGACTTTGTATCTACAGTATGGTCTAGCGCACGAATAACACGCTCTGCCCAAATACGTTGCATTTCTTCTGATAGAGTATCTCTAAGCACGGCTTGAACAAGGCGATGCAGGCTCAAGGTACGGGTTGAAGGGTCGCGTTTAACGAGCGAGAATCTTCGCAAAACCTCGATTGCGCTATCTAATGCCACTAGGTCATGGACTAAGGGGTGCATGAAAGTATTCATCTCTGCTGCACTTTCGCTAATGAGTTCCTCTGGAATGGCATCGGGAGCTAAGAAGGCACAGAAGCACATCAGGTCGCTCACCAGCGGGTAAGCGCTTTCAACTTGTTGAAAGGATATATTCCAGGTAGTCGCAACAGGTTCCGGGTGGTCGTGAATAAGACCTCCACGTCGTTTTAAGAGTGCTATACGATGATGCTGATACCGATGGAGATAATCATGTATGCTGCACCCGGTCTCTTCAATATACGCTCCCGCCTGGTCCAGGGCTAATGGAAGCCCTCCCATCTCTTCTACAAGCTCTTTAGCAGCATCGCGCAATGCTTGTGAGATATCTGTAAGAGAATGGGCAGGGGCAAGAAGCCCTGCCCGGCGTAAGACGAAAAGCATGCCCTCTTCCAGCCCCATCGTTTCGATCTCCACCCGTTGTGCGAGGCGACCCATAGCTTGAGCGCGAGTGGTCAACAGAATATGTCCGGTGGTCTTCAGAGGAAGAAATTCTCTCGCTAAGGCTAAAGTATCGGCGTTATCCACTATCAAAAGATAGGCTTTCTGCGCTGCCAGCCATTTCTTGACGCCCATCACTACCTGACTTTGCTCATGCTCATTCTTCTCCGGCAAATCGAGTATTTGAACCAATGTTGAGTAATCTGCGTTGAGCGTTTCGCGTGTGGCGGCATTCACCCAGAGGACGTGCTGATACTCTGTGCTATAGCGATAAGCAAATTCCAAAACTAATTGAGTCTTGCCGATCCCGCCGAGGCCGCTAATAGCTTGCGGTTGGCTGACAGCAGCGGTCTGTGCCGTATTCAAAATATCATGTAAGTGCTGTAAAAGTGCTTCGCGTCCGGTGAAGAATGGGTTGCGAGGGTAAGGAATAGCCCAGACGCCAGGAACTTTTTTATTTTCTTCACGCTTTTCAGGTATTTTATCAATTAGGCATGGTTCAAAACCATGTGACACTTTTGAACGATCAGGCGGCGAGAGCAGCATAGCCCAACGCCGCGAGCCAATGAGTATCGGATGAGGTCGATCCCGTCCGTTGTAAGGGAGATAGACCCT
>JALYTT010000464.1 GCA_030854145.1 Chloroflexota bacterium
CGTATGGGGCATTGTATTTATCTGATTCTACAGGATTCGCGCAATAAATTGCGCCGGACGCGATAAATCGGGTCCCTACGTAGGTGGCGGCGCTGTGCCAACGGATTTATTGGTGTCAATGCGCTGGCCTGCACGCCCCTACGCGGGTGTAGAGGTATTCACCTGCTTCTTCTTGTTCACCCGCCACAGGATTACCATAGGCACCAGCAAGAAGGCGATCACCAACGCGTAGGCGGCGATATTGATGACGGTGGTCCAGATCGAGGCCTGCTGCGGGGTGGTGCCGACCAGGGGCGGGTAGAGGCCGACGATGATGAAGTGTGGGTCGCCTCCTACATTGATCGTATTGATGATCTGCTTGCCGGGTATGTCGAGCATGGCGACGCTGCCCCCTTTGAGGGCCACAAAGCCGAGCTGCCCATCGTTGGTGATGGCCACCGACTGTGGGGAGACACCCAGGTGGATGATACGCGACGGCTCGCGCGGAGTGTTGACGCCTGGAATGATGGGTGCCAGCACATCGACCTGGTTGTTCTGCGCATCGGGCACGTAGATCTCCCCGGTGATAGCATCGTAATCCATCGGACCAAATGACCCTCCCCTGAGCAAGGTGGAGACGACCTGGTGCGTGCCAAGATCGACGGCGACAAGGCTCCCCTGCCGTGTGTTGACGTAGACCGTGGAACCCGAAGGAATAGTGATGTATTGCGCTCCAGGAAGGGCTATGCTGGCAATGCGCTGGCCCGTTGAGTCGAAGACCGCCAGCGTGTTGCCGGCCGCGACCCAGAGCTGATTGCCCGTACCCCCGTTGACGCCAGTGCCTACTATGGCTACCGCCAGCCCGTATACTGGTCCGGCCGTGGCGATGGTCTTCTCTATGGCGCAGGTAGTCGCGTTGATCCCGCTGATGCTGGCCGCGCCATTGCCGGCGGCATAGAGCAGATTGTCGCCGGCGTCAAATGCCAGCAGGCTAGGCTGGCCCGGCACACTGGCTGTACAGATGGTCTGTCCAGTCTTTGCGGCCAGCATGACAACGCGCCCCAGGGCTGGCTGGGTGACATACAGGAAGCGCCCATCCAGGCTGAGATAGAGCATATGCGCATCGCCCGCCACAGAAAACTTGCTCGTGACCTGCTGCTGCTGGATATCAATGACGCTCACACCCGGCGAGGCGCCCGCGACATAGGCCAGGTTTGGCGCGCCACCGTCAGCATGGGCCGCTCGCACCGGCAGCAGCAGGATGAGCAAGGTGAATAGCAGCGCCAGTACGATGCCCAGGCGAGAGACACTTCTTGATACAGATAACATGTTCGTTCCTACCTTCATCCTTATGGCGCCGGCGTCAGCGACTGCCAGTTCGGGCTATCGCCCTGGAGACGGTACATTGCCGATGGGTAGGAGAGCGAGAGATAGACCTCCGTGGCGTTGGCCGGGTCCGCCGCCAGCGATGCCAGGTTGCCCTTGATCTGCGGCAAAGCTTTCCAGGTATGCCCGCCATCGGTGCTGCGATAGACCAGCAGACCGGTCTTCCCATAGACAATGCGCGGCTGCACAGGCGACACGCAGAGTGAGGCGAAGGAAGAACCCGCGTTGACGGGCTTGAAGGTCTTGCCTCCGTCGGACGATACAAAAACCCCCGCATCACCGCTGGCGTAGATAGGGCTGTGCGGCCCGGCGGTGGCAGTGCTGTAGATGCCCCCGTTCAGCCCCTGGATCACCTGCCAGTGGGTGCCGCCGTTGCTGCTGCTCGCCATGCCATCGCTCCCATAGGCCAGCAAGTGACCAGGCGCCCCCGGGATGGGGAGCATGCCGTCAATGCGCCCGAATGGCAACGTCCCGGCCATGGAGAAGTGTACCCCGGCGTCCATGCTGACTCGCAGGCCAAGCGCCCCCAACGCCGGCAGGTAGATATAGACCTCGTCGGGCGTATCGTTCCCCGCCGCCTCTGTAAAGATGTTGCCTGAAGTGAGCTGCGCGGTGGCACTGGAGAGCTTCCAGGTGCGCCCCTGGTCTGCGCTGGTATACAGCCCTGGCGTGCCCGGATAATGACTCACAGATGGCTGTGTGAGGACGTAGATGCGCTGCCCATTCAACGGGCTGGCCGCGAGCGCGTAGCTCATCAGGCCATCCATCAACTGGTGAGAACCGCCCGCTACCTCCTGCCACGTAGAGCCCGCGTCCTCGGAGCGGAAGAGGCCATAGTGCATGGCCAGGATCAGCACATGCTGGGGGAGCGCGAGCAGCGCGTGAACATGGTTGGCCGCCGTGCCAAAACCGTTGACGCGCACAACTGCCGGTGTCGCCACGGGTGGATTAGAGGTATCGGGCCCGCCACATGCGATCAGCAATGCGATCATGAAGATCGCCAGCGCTGCGAATGCCGAATAACGCCATCCCCGGATAGTATATGTGTCCATAGCTATCAATAACTTCCTTTGTATACGATTTTCGCTGGAGGCTTGCAACCCTCGGTCAACTATCTTAGAACGGTGTGAATAGCTCCACATTGGCCCGGTGCAGAGTGTTATCAGGTGTACGCACCTGAATACTTATTCTCCAGGTGCCGCTCATACTCAGGTCCCCGCTGCCGCTAAAATGCCCATGCCCATCGAGTTGCAGGTTGAGTGTATCGGTGCCCATATCCATATCCAACATCGTGGTATAGATCGTGACGCCTGCGTTCGTCGTGGGTTTTCCTGTGTGAGGATCGCTCACAGTCACCGTAAACACATTGGGTCCGAAACGATTGGGGGTGACATTGAGCATAAGCTTGAATTTGCCATCGGTCGTCGTCACCGTCTGGTTGGAAGGTTTTGTGTGAGCAGTTGTCTGCTGACCCGGCTGGGGCGCCGCAATGGGCGACAGAGTGCCCGCGAAGATGTTCATTAAGCCAACGCAGACCAGGACCGCGACTCCCAGGGCCGGTTCCCAGCGCAGGACCGAGCTTAGCTGCAATGTACGCTTTGTCAAGCGCTTCTCACGTAGCTTTACCTGCTGGGTAATCAGCTTGGGCGCGTACGCTGCTTCCTGGCTCGCCTGGTAGGATTGCACGCGTTCAAGCGCGTAGGCATACTTCTTATATTCTTTCTTCACGCGCGGTCGTAGCAGGCCGACATGCACGGCACTGGTCAGCATCAGCGCCCCCACCAGCAGCACCTTGATCACAAGCACGCGTCCATACGCTGTCGTGATGAGCTGATTGACTGAAGTCAGGTGGATAGCGGCGCTAAACGGCCCGGTTATGGTCAGGATGGTGACGCCGACAATGGCCCACGGCGTGAAGTACGGCAGGAGGCTGATCAACGAATGGGCGCGCTCCCCAACCGGTTCAGTATGCAGCACAGGCAGGTAGATCAGCGCGATATACAGCATGCCGCCGACCCAGAAGGCCGCGCCCAGCAGGTGCAGCCAGTCGATCAGTACGGCGTAGACAAGCATGTTCGCGCTCACCGCCGACGCGTGGCTCGACATGCTAATCGCGATAAAGAGCGCCAGGCCAAGCGCGAGGTTGATCCAGGGCAGGATTTTGTTGGCACGCGGAGCACGGTTTTTGGCGAACAGCATAAAGAGCGCTATCGCCAGAGCCAGGATGATCACCGTCTCGCGCATCAGCCAGAATGTACCGAAGCGCCCGCTACTCGCCAGTTGCGCAAGCAGCGCCGGGGAGAGCGCACCCGCCCATTGCCCACCCGTGATGTTTATAGCCTGCCCCACCAGTACCCCCACATTTGCCAGCAAGAGGACCAGCAACGCGGGCAGCGAGAAGCGTCGATCGAAGCGCCGCTGAACCCGCGCCGGTATGGAGTGCTGATCCGGCCTCTCATCTACATCGGCTACCGCCTGGAGCACAAAAAAGAGCCACAACTGCGCGCCCACCCAGAAGATGGCTGCCAGCTCGACCAGTGTAATCATGATCAGGTTGAACAGTCCGGGAGCATCAATTTGCCCTGTATACAACCCGCTAAGGGTGTCGGAGCCCAGCACGTTCTGTCCCGGCGTCGCGCCTGTGGGCAGGTTGGGGACGGTGCCATCGGGATTTGCGACCTTGAAGAGAAACGAGCCGCTTAGAACGTGACCATCATCGTTGGAATCGCTGCGCCAGATCACAATGTAGACCGCCGAAGGTAGATTCGGCGCGAGCGATACATCCATCTCGCGCGGATCGCCTGAGCTAACGCGGGCATCGTGCCTGTCCACGCGCTGATTATTACCATTCACAACGGCGGCCGTGCTGAAGGTGGGATTGAGATCTTCGCTGAACCACATCTGTACCCGCGCGGGCGACGCCTGAAGCACGGCATCCTTCGCCGGGTCGGACCGCAACAAAATAGCGTGCGCCTCGCTGACCCCTGGAAAAAGAAATACAATGCTTATGGCCAGGAGCAGCGCAATTGGCACCAGGCGCCATGTAGCGGCAAGATATGCGCGAATTTTCATAAGATGTGTCCGATCTCTAGCTGAGTGCAGGCTTGCTGTCTATGTATACGCATTGATACGCGGGCAATGTTGTATAAATTCCAGAGCATTGTATTCTATTGTGTGGCATCTCTGGCAGAGTGTCAAGGTCTACCCGGCCTTCCGCGTAGGGGCGATGGCTTGCCTCGCCCGTGGAAGCGTAGGCTCCCAGGGCGCAGGCCAGCGGCGCCCCTACACGAAATGCCAGAGGTCTCATCTCTGCCAGCAAAGAGGGGAGGTCTCGACGCTTTTTGCTTCTCTGGGCTATAATTATATCCTATGAAGGATGCTAGCGATCTGGCGGATTTAGAAACACGGCTGGGAGTCAGGTTTCATGATCGCTCACTATTAGAGCGAGCCGTGACGCATCACTCCTGTTGCCCGGAAACGGCGATACATGACTCGTATGATACGCTGGAGTTTCTGGGCGATGCCATCATCAGCGCACACGTTGTAGAGCACATCTACCGCACGTTTCCTGATGCGTCAGAGGGCGAGATGACCGCGCTCAAGTCAGAGGCTGTCAGTCGCCGTGTGCTCTGCAGGATCGGGCAGGAACTGGGACTCTTCGTCTTTATTCGCGTGGATATCGCCAGCCTGCGCACATTTAATGAGCGCTCGCGTGACTCGCTCTGCACCGATGTGCTGGAGGCCCTGGTGGGAGCCATCCATATCGACCAGGGGACGGAGGCGGCGCGCGATTTTGTGGCCCGCGCGATTTTGCCCGTCGTCACGCAACTGAGCCAGCAGGTGCTTGACACGAACCCCAAGGGCCGGCTGCAGAAGCTCGTCCTGCAACGCTCAGGAAGCTTACCGCGTTATCGCGTGCTGGAACAGGGCGGCCACACCAATGATCGCACCTTCACCGTCGCTGTCTTTGAACGTGAAGCGTTGCTGAGCCTGGGCAAAGCCTCAAGCATCAAAGAGGCCGGGCGCCTGGCCGCGCTTGAGGCCCTGAAGACCTGGCACGAGGAACAAATGACGTAGGAACGCACAGGGTAGGGGCATAACATTCGTAGGGGCGCCGTTTACAAGCCCGCCTGGCAGGCAGGAACGCGATATGGGATGGCGTGCGGGCTTGTAAAC
>JALYTT010000465.1 GCA_030854145.1 Chloroflexota bacterium
GGATGTGATTGTGCTGGTGCGCCCGCAGGACTACACGTCAGTGATGGAGGAGTGGCGCGCAACAGGCAGCGTCAGCCTGGAGACGCGCCGCCGCCTGGCTGCTATCGCCTTCCAGCACACCGCCAGCTACGATACGGCCATCGCCGAGTACCTGCGCGCGCAGGACGCCGACTACTTCCCTGAAGACCTGACGCTGCCTCTGAAGCGCGCGCAGGTGCTGCGTTACGGGGAAAATCCCCACCAGCGAGCCGCCTTTTATCGCTGGCTGGATAGCACAACGACAGCCATGACTCCGACCGTAGCAGGGGCCGAGATACTGCACGGCAAGGAGCTATCCTACAACAACCTGCTCGACCTCGATGCGGCCCTGGCAGCGGTGGGAAGTTTCGCGGCTCCAGCGACAGCGATTATCAAGCACACGAACCCCTGTGGCCTGGCCTGCGGCGATACCCTGTGGGAGGCCTACAAAAAAGCCCACGCCGGCGACCCGATCTCGGCATATGGGGGCATCATCGGCTGCAATCGTGTGGTCGATGCCGACGTGGCCCAGGAGATGGCACAGTTATTCTACGAAGCCATCATTGCCCCGGAGTTCACGCCCGCCGCGCTCGCCATACTCTATGCCAAGAAGAACCTGCGCTTGCTGGCGACGCACTGCCCGATCGATCCCAGCACGATCAACACACAGTCCTTCAAATCAGGTAGGCCGGAGGTGCGCAGTATCAGCGGCGGGCTGCTGTTCCAGACACCTGACGCTATTGGAGAGCAGGAGCTGGCCTACCGGGTGGTCACCGAGCGCGAACCCACATTAGAAGAGGTAACCAACCTGATGTTTGCCTGGAAAGTGGTACGCCATGTGAAGTCCAACGCCATCGTGCTGGCGCACAAGCTGGCCATCGTGGGAGTGGGCGCAGGCCAGATGAATCGTGTCACCAGTGTGCAACTGGCGGTTGAGAAGGCCGCCGAGCGTGCGCGCGGCTCGGTGCTGGCGTCGGATGCCTACTTCCCCTTTGCCGATGGCGTGGAAACCGCCGCCAAAGCCGGGATCACCGCGATCATCCAGCCTGGCGGCTCCGTGCGCGACGAGGAGTCGATCCGCATGGCGAACCGCTACGCCATCGCCATGATCCTTACCGGCAGACGGCATTTCCGGCATTAATGAGGTATGCTGGGGCGCAGACCCACACGCGTAGGGGCGCCGTTTTACAAGCCCGCTGGTAAACAAAAGATATATCTTGATGCAGCGCGGGCTTGTAAAACGGCGCCCCTACCCTCTCGTCTATCAGGCCGGCACTTCATCGGAGAAGAAGTGTATCCAGAGCATGCAGACCGCCAGGCCGCCGAGGAGGGCGAAGAAGGCGACGGATCCGCCAGAACCGATAGCCCCGCTGGCGCCACCTGCGATATCCACGGCGTTGAACGGGAAGAAAATAATCAGGGACAGCCAGGAGAGCGTTAACCAGCAGGTCAAGCTCAGCTTGGTCACCGCCGAGGTTGAGCGGTAGAAGATGTGGTAGAAGATGATGACCAGCAGGCCAAGAAGCTCGACCAGGAACCGGAAATTCATCGTGATGCCAGCGCCAAAATCAAAGATCAGTGTCGGATCGATAAACATGAAGCAGCAGATCCATAAAATGGACAGGATGATGCAGCCGAAAACTTTGAACTTCCCAGTACGACTATTTGACACATTATGCTCCTTTCACGGAGTATACGGATTTGGGTGCGCGTCATATATACATAGGCCCGTGTTTACAAGATAGCCCTGCACGCACCACACAGTACGCAGGTCTAAGCCTTATTGTAGTCGTTGTGTGAAAATAAATCAACTCCTGACGGCACAATATCCAGGGCTTCGCAAAAGTTCTTCGCTCTTACCATCCCAGGTGTCGGTGGATAAACTTCACAACATGGGCATTGGCTAACCGCGCCTCAGGCAGGAGGTTTTGACCTTGCCAGCCATGAAACATCCCCGGCCAGATCTCCAGCTTGACCTCGGCCCCGGCGGCACGCAGGCGATTAGCCATACGGATGCCGTCGCTAAGCAGGATTTCCTGGGTACCCACCTGCAGGAGGGTGGGCGGAAACCCATGTACATCGGCGTACAACGGAGAGACCTGCGGATTGTGAGGGTCTGTCGCGCCATTGTTCGTATAGGCGGCATAGGCATTTTTCGCCAGGCCCCAGCCCAGGACTGGATCAATGCTGGCTTTAGTGGTGGCGCTTTCGCCGGTCATAGCGAGGTCCGTCGGCGTTGATAGCCCTATCAGGAGAGCTGGAAGCGCCTCACCGCTTTGCTGGAGGGCGACCGCGGTTGCCAGCACAAGATTAGCGCCCGCTGATCCTCCATAGAGCACAAGCTGTGAGGCCGCGGTGCCCCGGCTGAGCAGCCAGCGATAAACGCTCACACAATCGTTCAGGCCAGCAGGGAAGGGATGTTCTGGCGCCAGGCGGTAGTCAGGCAAGAGCACCCATGCACCTGTCGCTTGTGAAAGACTCGCGGCATTAACCCGTTCTTGATCTGTAAGCGGGGAGGCCCATCCCCCACCATGGATATCCAGGATAACACGGCTCTTCACGGCACCTGGCGCGTGGATAAATTGTGCCGAGACCCCGGCAGCGGTGACGTTCTCAAGGGAAATGCCCGCTGGCAGGGGTTGGGGAGCCGCACCTAGCGTCGCAGCACGCTGCTGGACCACTGTTACGATTGGTTGCACTGTGAGATAGATCGTGAGTGCCAGATAGTAGAGAGTTCCCAGCAGGCTTGGCTCCGAGGGCACATCGTCGCTCTCCAAAGATGGTTCATTGAGAACTGTCACACCAGTGCGTGCCAGCATAAACGCTCCACCAACAATCCCCGTGCCCAGCCCAATACCAAATTTCAGGAAGCCGCGTCGCTTCACACGCCTATGCTCCAGATCCTTTCCATCTACGTTCTGTGCCTCTAATGCTGCGGTCGTCTTTTCGCTTCGGCTCAGCAGCCGGAAGCCAAATAGAAAGAGCCAGAACAACCAGAGAGACTCACCCAGGAGCGCGAGGAGGTTTGTTATGCTCGCAGTTCCGTAGAAGCCTGCCGCAATTGGAGCCAGCGCATTGAAAGCCCAGATCAGTGAGCGCAGGAAGACGAGGAGAAGACCGATGGCGCTTAGCGCGGCACATATCCTATGCGCCTGAAACTGCCGGGCCAGGGTCAGGGTCCAAAATACCAGCAGCAATGGCGCCAGAATCTCAGTGAGCACAAAGATTACGGGCGCGAAGACCTGCAAGCTAGCGCTATGCATATTGATCCAGAGCGGCACAAGCACCAGACCCAGTACGGCGCTGACTCCCCAGAGTGTGCCGGATGCGCCTCCAGCGATGATCACGTGCCGGCGGCGTTTTTCATCTACATATGGGGCCAGGCCAAGCGAAACCGCGATAAGCAGGCCGGAACAGACCAGTAGTCCAACAAAGCCCGCCAGTCCGGCTACCTCCTGTTGTGGCAGAAGCGAGGTAGCAAAAGACGCATTGTCTATCAGGATAGCTGGATAATTGAGCGTCGAGCGTAAGAGGAAGTTCGCGATGGTGAACACAAGCGCCAGAAGCAGGATCATGATACCGGCTCTCTGTAGAGAGATTGAGCGCACCCAGTCCGGTAGGCGGTCTCCTTGCGCCTTGTTGGATGAAAGCGATGAGGACGAAGCCGTCACGATATACTCCTCATGTAAAAAGTAATATCCGTCAGAAGCAGATCAGTATTTGTCTTTTAGTACCTCTTTTGCAAAAATTTATTCTATTGCATGGCCAGCTCGCTTTCAGACTCTTCTCATGTTATACTGACACAGCTCATGTAGCTCATATTGTTTGCTCAAACGTTCCGTATTCTTTTCTTAGGCATGGTTCAAAGTAAGCTCAGATCAATGTGACAACTTTGAACAATCACAATGGTGAAAAATAAATTCTGAGATGGCTTCCTGGGCGGCTTCAGGATTTATTTTGAGTTGACTAGATCGTTCAAAAGTGTCACATGATTTTGAACCATGCCTTAGCAAAAGAATGGAACCATATCAACGCCATAGTGTATCAGAAAAGAGGTGAGCAATGCAAAAATCAGATATCCCTATGGGTTCAGAGTTCGGCCCTAATCAGGTTTCGCTTGCACGAGTATTAGAGTTAGCTGAGGAGAATGCAGGGGATAGGCGAGCCTTTACAGAAGCTGTAGCACAAGAGTATGGTTGGCCCGTCAAAACAGCAAATAATACCCCCCTTAGCATGGGAAAGTATCTTCTACTCGATGAAGACGCTCAGCTTACTGAAATGGGAGAAAACCTCCTAAGTCTAAAGTCGCAACCAGATGAAATGTATAATGAGTTTGCTCGCCATATTCTTCTGCACTTACATGGCCTGGACGTTGTTAACGCAATCGATACACTTACACGTGCAGGAGAAAAACCTGGACAGCTTACCATTAGTGAATTTCTAAAAATTCAAGGAATCTACGCTCCACCAAGCAGCACCCATATTAGTAAACTTTGCGGTTGGCTCCGTTACGCTGGAGTCTTTCGTTCTGAAAAACCGTTTGAGGGATTAGATATGGACCGTGTAGCTGAACTCATCGGAATAAACCAGGACGAAACAGACTTCTTGGCCGAAATGTCAGCAAAGCAGAGAGCGGTACTTAAAGCCCTTTGCAACCTGCCTATGGCAACCCTGCCTGACGAGGAGCCATTAAGGGCTAATGAGCTAAGAGGATATACGGAAACGCTCTATGGTGTAACATTCAATCCCAAAAATTTCCCTAATGAAGTATTAGAGCCATTAGAAACGGCTGGCTTCATCACTCTTAGAAAAGCAGAAAAGGCTACTGGCTCACAGGCAGGGAGCAGACTGCAAGTTTCAGGTAAAACGTATCTTATCTATCGTACAGAGAAGTTCGCCAATGAATATTTAGAGGCTGCTATTGACGCGCTTTCAAATACAGGTCTGGCTGTGCGTCAACTTTTACGAAAACCGCTGGCTGAAATACTCGAAGAGATGGAATCGAACGATACCGGAGTAAAGGGTAAAGCACTGGAAGCGTTAGCTTTCTACTTTATGCGTCTGCTGGGTTTGGAATTTAGATCCTGGCGCGAGCGAGGCAAAGATAATAAGGGCTTTGAAGTTGATATTGTTGTCGAGGGGGCGCGTCTCGTTTATAGCAGATGGCAGATTCAATGCAAGAATAGTCCCAAAGATAGCGTTCCTTTGAAGGAAATCGCTAAAGAGGTAGGCCTTTCACTTAAACTCAGGTCAAATGTAATATTGGTGATCACAACAGGAGGTTTTACTGCTGATGCAATAGAGTATGCTGAGGAGATGATGAAGATTACGGCGTTAAATGTCATTCTCCTCAATCAATATGATCTTCGCATATTGATTCAGACACCACTTGTTCTTGTTTAGACTAAAGTAAGCCCAGGCGACTCTCTCTTGCAGAGAATCGCCTGATGGAGTAATGTTCCAAGGAATGAAAAACACAAAGGAGCATTCTCCCCATGCACAGTAACACAG
>JALYTT010000466.1 GCA_030854145.1 Chloroflexota bacterium
CCTCTGTAGTATGCGGTGAAAATTCCCGCGCCGACTTATAGCGTGCGGCGACGGCCCCGTCCACCGGGGAGACCACCAGTAACGGCACGCACGATCAGGATGAGGATTACCGCGCCGAAGAAGGCCACGATGATGCTCCCAATGAGACCACCCGCACTAATACCCAGGAGGCTAAAGAGCCAGCCACCAAGGAAAGCGCCGACGATACCCAGGACGATATCCATCACGATCCCCGAACCACTGCCGCGCATAACCAGGCTGGCAAGGAAACCAGCAATCAGGCCAACCACCAGCCACCATATAATGCTGCTGAGGCTAAGATCTGCTAAAACACTCGCAATTGCCATTATCTATAACTCCTTCTCTTCCTATGTGCTTATCTCTGGGCAAGATGCCCGATACTACGGTCCCGTTTCTACGCTTTCGCGTAGCTCCAGGGGTTTACCCGGATACAACACGTTGTTTTCTTCTATGTGCTAATATTACTTTAAATAGATAGCCAATACAAGTCAACAATAGAACACTAAGTGTTCTTTAATCTTTTGCTAATCTTTTTAATATTCTTTAAATAATATAGCAACTAGATTATATTAAGAATATTCCTCGCCGCGCAGCAAGGATCGCTTCAGACTCCTCTTCCAAGGAGAGGTGGTGGTGGTTGATACGGGCACATTATCAAGCGCGCGGCGCGACCTGATCGCGCTACGCGCTTGCTTCCCAATCCTACGATAGCGTGGTAGTAGACATGACGAACTGAGGGTCGCCCTCTCTACAGGACGACCCCTCTGATGGTTTTGGGAGGATCTATGCGATGCAGGGGAGAACATGCATCGCATTAGAAAGCCGCCGCTCCCTCGCAAAGCGGTCATTACCAACCACCTTCCATCAACCAGAGCTGTGCGCTGTCCCTCGTGGTTTTGCCGGAAGCGGCGGCCTGTCCCCAGGACATAGTAGCATGAGAACACGCGCTGGCGCCATATCGTAGTTATCATTGGACCCATCATTTTTCTATCAGCCAGAGCCATCTACGAGCGAGAGGCAGGAGCTAAGAGATAGAGGTTCCTCGCCAGCCACTCCTGGAAGATAGGCACGGCAAAGCGATATGTATCATCCTGCTGGCGTAGGATATCGCGTTTGCACAACTTCTCCAGGGTGAACTGCATGCTCTGCACATCCAGGCCTGTGTGCTGTGCAAGCTGGCTCACGCGCGCATCCTCAGCCAGCGCGAGTACCGCCAGCAGGCAGCTCTGTGCGAGCGGGTCGGCCCGATCCCACAGATTCCAGAAGTAGACGCTCCAGGTCTGCAATATCTCTTCGATAGCGGCGGCTACATCCTGCACCTGCGCGCGCCTGCGCGAACTGAAATTGAGATCCTCCACCAGTTGTTTGCAAAGCGCCTGAATAAGAAACGGGTGGCCATAGGTCACACGCATAATCTCAGCGATCACCAGCTCGCCGAAGATCTCCTCGCCTGAGAAGGTGGGCACGGGTTGAGCGATCAGGCGCTGCGCATCCTGTGGGGGCAAAAAGCTGACCCAGATCATCTCTACATTCACAAAATAGCCGGTCCAGAGCACCCCCATATCGTTCACCGTCTTCGCGCCACTGAAGAGCAGGGCCAGGCGGGGATGGTTCTGGATCACGCTGCGAAACCAGCTTAACAGCAGCTTCAGATCGATATAGCCGCGCCTCCCCGCGTCGTCGAGCTCCTCGAACTCATCGAAGGTCAGCAGCAACACGCGGTCTTGCTGCTCAAGCACGCGCTCTACACCTTGCAGCCAGACCTCGAAGCGATGATAGACCGCGGCCTCGTTTTCACGCTGTGCCGCTTCCAGGTGACCACGTTCCAGTTCTTTGACAGCCATGTAGCGGCCTTTAAGCGCCTCGTAGACCGCATGGGCCATGAACTGAAAGAAGGCCGAGGCGCTGGAGGTAATACCTGTCGCTTGCAGATCGCAGAAAATGGGCAGGTAGCGCGGTCCCAGGAGGACGGGCAGGTGCTTCAAGATGCTGCTCTTGCCCATTCTACGTTCCCCATTGAGGAAAAAGGTGGGCCGGTCCGGCCGGCGCAGGGCTTCGCCCAGTTTTCGCGCCACGTCCTGCCGGCCAACGAAGAGCGGACTGTACAGGGCCAGAGCTGGACCGGCGGTATAGGGATTCTCAATCCTATTCAGGTTCTCCAGCGCCTGTTTCAGCGTCGCCAGTTCCTGGCCCAGAGGTATCTGCCATTGCTTGACCACACGCTCTAAAAGACGATTGAGCCTGACATCTCTAAAGGCGGTATTCGGATGGATCTGCGCCAGGTGCGCGCTCATCTGATTGAGGGCAGCCTGCTGGTCCCTGGTGCTGAGCATAGCATAGCCAGCTACCTCCTGGCTGGCATCCTCCAGGTGACCGAAGAGCAACGCCATATGCGGGTTCAGCTCACGTATCTCTGGAGTGAGGATAACGCGCAGTCGCCGGTATGCCTGGCCAATAATGTCGAGCGTCGTCGCACGGCCCAGTTCGTTGAGGGCAATTTCATACGTTGCCGCCAGCGCTGCCCAGCGCTGCTGTGGTCGCTCCTGCACAATGAAGCTAATCTCGGCGAGTGTTTGCTCGACATCCTGCCCTGCGGCGATTTGCAGCATACGCTTCAAATATGGCAGCGGCAGGAAGATGCTCTCGTTCCAGTGGAGCGAGCACTGGCGTAGGTAATCGAAGACACGCGAGGTGTGCGCGCGGCTGGCGAAGAAGGTATTGAGCATGGAAAACGCATCGCCAGGGTACAATGGCAGGCGATAATAGCCGACCACATAACTGGCGAGAAAGGCAGCTCCAACGATGAGTCCCTGGGCATAGCCAGCGGCGGCTCCAGCCATAAAACCGCTGACATTGCTACCCGCATCGCCCACGGGAACGCCCACCGCCACGCCAAAGGCCGCTGCCACCACAATACCCAGCCTGGTAGCGACCTCTACCGCCTCGCCTCTGCTTCTGAACACACTTCTTACAATCATCCCCATGATCCAGACAATACTGCTACCTGCAAATGACCCGGCGAAGATGCCAGCAATGCTGCCCTCCAGATCGAACCCGAATGGAAAGATCTGCACCACGGCCACTCCCGCCCAGTAGCCCAGGACTGTACCTGTCAGGGTCCCAATCAGCAGCCCGACCATGATCCCCACAAGGCTCGCGATAGTAATGCTCCACATACTCGCGCGCCGCAGGGCGCCCGCGCTATTGAAGGTCAGGCCGAGCATCCAACCATAGGTGATACCGAAGACAATGCCCACAAACGTATCGTTCTGGGTCTGGACGATGATACCGCTGCCAATGCCGGTCGCCATGCTCGCCACAATGGCGAAGCGCATGCTAAAGAGGCCGCCAAAGAGGGCACCGACCACGCAACAAAGGCCCGTGGCCCAGGTGGCATCCCATAAGAAAACGCCCACACTCGATTGCAGCACCAATGAGCCACTGAAGGTATAGAGTGGATACAGACCACCTGAGCCAGGGGCAGCGAGTAGCAGGATAGTGCGCACCAGCAGGACGAGCGGGTACGAGCATAAAAACAGCAGAGCGAGCAGGCGCAGCACCATAGCCATACGCTCCCGCAGACTCTTTGTCTCGATGTCCTTTCTGAATGTTGCTGGCCGAAAGAAGCAGCAAAAAAGCCACAGCGCCGGTTCCGTCACCAGGAAGCGCCATATCCGTTTCACATCCATCTAGCTTCCCATCCCTTGATAGGCATCTGCGAAATGCTGCTCAAAGCGCGACCGGTGCAGGGGGGCCGCCGGGTTCTGCTCTTTCTCTTCCAGGAGGAGCTTGCCCGCCAGTTGTAAGCGCACCGGAAGCCACAGATCCTCCTTGCCCTCCCGGCCGTAGCGCCAGAGATAATCACACTCTTCAGTGGTGAAACCGGCTTTCAGGCTCTTCTCGTGAATGAACTGCTCAGTCTCGCCAACGCTAAAAGGAGCTAACATGACCTGCTCGAATATATTGCAGAAACCGCTTGTTTCACCCTCCCTCCCTACCACTTCATAGAGCGGCTTCTTGCTGGTAACCACCAGGACAAAGTCTGCTACCTGGGCCAGAGCACGCAGGCCATGATAAAAGTCGAACCCGAACTCCTGGCTATCCCTGGTGAAGCTTTCGAACCTATCGATGCATAGTACAGGGATCAACCGCTTCACCGCCAGCGCTTCAATACCCTCTTGCAGATCGAGCAAGCCCGTACACCTGCCAGGAGCAGGGGCCCGGCCGAGTTGTTTTAGCGCCTCGGCGGCAAAGCCTGCCACCGTCCAGCAACTGGGCAGCATCGCATCAAGGTAACCGATATGAAAACGCGCTCCCAGCTCTTTATCAGCGGTCAGACGAAGATATTTTAAAAACCAGGTTTTGCCGATGCGGCGCGCACCCACAATGGAGGTGGAGGCTTTGTGATAGATGCGATCAAATGCTTTATGGCTTTCGCGGCGCCGGCCGTACAACTCTTCCGCGTTCAGAAGAGGCTCATTAAAGGGGAAGAGCGAACCTGGTCGCACCGGATCCTCGTCTTCGCCCCCTTCACGAACCAGTCCCAATTCATGAGGGCTTTTGTCGAATAGCTCACAGAGCTTCTTACGAAAGTGCGGATGGGGAAAGACACCCCCGCTTTCCCAACGACTCACAGCCAGAGGCGTCGTCCCTAATTTCTCGGCCAGGTCGCTCTGTGTCCAGCCCCGGATCTTGCGGGCCTCCCGCAAACGCTCATTGGCACTAATCACTTCTTCAGTTCTTTTCATAACAGGCCATCCTTACAGCACGCATTCCAACACACGCCATATACAAGGATATATATTCAGGTGCCAGGCCGCTCGAGGACTGAGCGAACTGGCGAGCGCGAGCGTGATACAGCACGCCTCTACAGAGGATGCCTCTACACAACATACTGGCACGCTCTGTCGTCTCTATCTACCTGTCAGGCCGAATAAGACATTGCTAGCTACAAATGATAAGTGATGTGATAACAATGATATTGTAACATGAATAGCCCCAAGTGTATACTACTTGTAACGGTGATAGTTTCTATCATCCTCGTAAAAATGGTGAGGCAGGCGCGGGCAGGCGTGTGAGTTGATATGGCGGTTGGGTGTAGGAGCCATGAACCGCGCAGGTCGCACCATTTTTTATTAGTACATATTTCTAT
Source organism: Chloroflexota bacterium (assembly GCA_030854145.1). The sequence goes on from JALYTT010000466.1 coordinate 5,174, forward strand.
CCGTCAGGAAAGCGCAGGAGCATTGCCTTTCATGCCAAGCCCATCCTGGAATGATCCCGCTTCCGGTGACCTGGGACCTCAACAGGACTTATATACCAGGCCGGACGCTGAGAGCGGATACGCGCGTTCTCGCGGCAGGGAGCAAGACCCGCCCAGGATTCCGCGCGGCCTTGGGATACTGGGTGGCTCTTACATTACCAGCGCTCCCGCGGCCGCCCTGGGGTTTTTCCTGGGAGGGATGACGGGTCTGGGCATTGCTATAGCCGGCAATACGCTCTTCTGGCTGCTGGTAGCATTGCGCTGGCGTAAGTGCTACCTGCTTAGATAGATAAGTCAATATTCACGGATTTAGTC
>JALYTT010000467.1 GCA_030854145.1 Chloroflexota bacterium
GCCGCATCCGCGTGCGGCCTCGCTTGCGAGGGCGGGAGAGGCCTGCCACACGGATGCGGCAAGCCGAATCCCTACGCGGGGTCGGGTCCATTATACCCGCCACATGAACTTTGACAGAGCCATCGTCCCTACGGTCTCTTCCGCGCCCCTCCAGGTCCTGGCCTGTTGCCGCCTCTGCCGCCCTTACGCGGGTCGCCTCCGCGCTTTGGGTGTTCGGCGGCGGGTTTCTTCGCGCGATTGAGCATGATCTGCGCCTCCTCCTCGTGTCCATGAGTGAGCAACCACTGGCGCGCCTGCTCGTGCAGGTCGCGCAGGGTAGGACTTCCGGCTACCATCATCCACATCGCAAACTCTCCATCCGCTGGTGCCTCCTCGTCCCATTGGTTTTCGGCTATAAGAAATCGGCGCACACGATCGCTATCGAGCGTCCTGAGTACAGCGTCCAGACGTACACGAAAACTAATATATTCCGTCATCTACACTCTCCTGCTATGTACCTATTTCTTGAGTAGACTTGACATCTGCCACACATATACGTACAATTCCAGAAGCAATGACAGGTCAAACCTGTCGCATGTGCCGAGGGGGATGCCAAATGCCTGTATGTATAAGGTGGTTGCATGCGTAATGATCGCGTTTTCTCTGCACCGTCGCTTTCAGAGGTGCTTAAACAACTCTTGATCCACCGGCCCACCGGTTTACTTACCATACAGCGCATAACAGGCCCGCGTCAAGAAGAGGTCCATATTGCTATCGAGCACGGACAGCCTACGCATATCTTGCGCGACCGGCACGAGGAAGAGGCCAACGAGACGAACCTGGCCTGGCTCGATACCTGGGGGCAGATTCGTTTTACCTTTCAGACGGCCGAACCCCTTTTACAACTCCCCCCCCCAGCTTCAACGCCTCCACCGCAGAGGCCGACTACGCGTGAGCATCGTGTGCAAGCTTCATTGCCAAAGCGGCCTGTATCAACCACGCGGCCGCTACCCGCTGTGCCACCTACGCCGCAGTTCAATAGCGCACCACCCAGCGGGCCAGTCAATGGCCCGCAGTGGCCTCCTATACCAGATACAATCTCACAGACGCAAGTTGAGAACCTTGATCTCCGCCAGGGTATGGGTGTCTCCCAGAATCCTTATAGCTTGCCGCTCGCGACGCCCGAACTCGTCATTCCATCTATCACCATGGTGGGAAAAGAGCAGCCTGTTGCGCACATTCCCCGTTATGACCGTTTTATCTTCCTGCTCCTTAATGGACGCCGTACTGTTGCCGACCTGATCCAACTTACCAGGCGCCCGGTGGCTGATCTGTATGCCTCCCTCTATCGCCTGCAAAACCAGAAGCTTATCATCATCGAGACATACGCACAACATCCAAAGGATCAAGAGAAAGACATTCGAAGCTAGCACTCAAGCGCGATAACTTCTCCCCCGCGCTCGGCCGAGCGTTTGGCGGCCTCCATTACCATAATCGTGCGGCGCGCCTCCTGCGGTGGAATAGCCAGGGCCTCGCCACAATGCAGGTGGTTCGCCAGATTGCGATGGAAGGCATGCAGGGAGGGCTGCGGCAACGTGAGGCGCTGCTCGTGGATAGCGCCATCCAGACCGCGTGTGAACACATGCATAGCGGGGAGAGCCTCGGAGGGTGCCAGGCGCTCTTCGATGAGGTCACCCGACCAGCGCCGCGTCTTCACGCTTTCGTGGCGCCACTCCCCTACAATCGCGCCCTGCTCGCCCAGGATATACCACTTTGGCTTGAGGGCCGCCGCGATGTCTGAATGCATGAATTCGGCCTCCTGCCCGCCCGCGAAGCGCAGGTAGACGCTGGAGTGATCGGCGTTGGTGACATCGTGCCAGACGCGCTTATGCTCCACGCCACGCACGCTCACGACAGGATCGGGGATCAGGTTGAGTATCCAGTCCAGGTAATGCGAGCCCCAATCATAGAAGACGCCCCCGGAGATCGGCTCGTGGGAATGCCAGTAGTCGCAGGGATGGGCATAGCCGCCGATGAAGGTCTCAATATGGAAGAACTCGCCGATGGTCCCCTGCTTGCGCAACTGCTGGATCGCCAGGTAGTCGGGGTCCCAGCGGCGACACTGGTAGATGGTTAAGGCGCGCTGCCGCTCCCCGGCAAGCTGGATCATCTGATCAGCTTCAACAGTGGTCAAACAGAAGGGCTTCTCTGTGACAACGTGCTTATCGGCATGCAACATGCGCATCGAGATCGCGGCATGTGTATCCGGCGGAGTAGAGACTATCACCAGGTCGATCGTGGGATCTTCCATAACGTACGCGAGGTCGGTGCAGGTCTGGACCCCTGGGAAGGCCGCGCGCGTGGTCAGCAGGCGCTCTTCGTTACGATCGCAGACCAGCGCTAACTCCAGCCCCGGCACCTGGCTGATAGCGGTTCCATGCTCAAAGCCTATCGCGCCGTAGCCGATCAACGCGACACGCGCCGGGGATTCCTCCGTCGAGGCGCCGGCGGCATAGCGCGTGGCGCGGGCCACGATCTGCTGAAAGACGGGATGTTCCCAGGTCTCAGGCCTGCTCCCCAGCATGATGCACACCACGCGCCCCCGCCCATAGTTGCATGTGTATGCCAGGGTATAGGAAGCATGCTGCCAGGTTGTGCGCCACGCCACCTCGGCATCTGGCGGCAGGATATCGAGCAGGTACACGGCCTCAAGGACGGCGAACGCCGGGTCAATGCGGCGCGTAAGATAGTGATCAGTATGAGCCGCGCGCGCGATAATCTCGCTGCGGGGAGTACACATACCGTGGATATGGCCCAGCACCTCGCCCAGCAATTCATATTCTCGATAGGCCTCTGCCGCCTCAGCAACGCATACCAGCCCACCGCCCTGCTCCACAAAGCTAGCAAGCGCCCGTTCCTGTTTCCTATCCAGCGGGCCTATATCGCCGTTGATCATAATCGCCCGCTGCGCGCCCAGGTGGCATAACTGCTCTGGCGCGGTTATGGACCAGGCCTCTTCAAGCTTCTCCATGTGTCGCTATACTCCTATGATAATGTGGATGCTCATGCGCGTGATCTGGCCAGTGCCGGTGGGTATGCGTGTGGACCACATTGGCAAAGCGCAATTCATCTTCAGTATGAGTATGGGTACCTTCAAGATGGTAAGGATGATCGTGACCGCGCCAGCGCTGGCCAGGATCGTAGTTGACGGCCAGCAGGCTCTCGCCATGATGCCAGCGCGCGCGGAAGATATCGTAATTCTTCTTACTTTTCGTGGCCTGTTCCTCTTCGCTCAGGCTATACCACTCGCGGTGAAGATGCTTCTCAACGCGCGCAGCCACCTCCGGGACGGTGACAACCCGGTAGCCCGCTGTCTTAAAAAAGAAGCTATAGTAGATATCCATGAGCCGGTAAAAGCGAAACTTCTCGTCGATCCAGCCGGTCTCGCCCAGCACAGTACGCCGGAAGGCCATGAGATAGCCTTCGATGGCATCTACATCCGGTCCGGGAGCCTCGCGAAAATCGCGCAGGTCATCGGTTACCAGTCCATACGGCCCCGCCAGCCCGATATCGGGGTCTGTCAGAGCCTGCTCTAGAGGCTGCCAGATAGCGCCTTGCAGTTCGATGGATGTATCCATTAGCACAATATAGCGTCCCTGGCTGGCACGCATGGTGGCATTACGGCCGGCGGCAAAGCCCATATTATGGTCCGCGAAGAGCACGTACAGCCCGATTTTTTGTTGCTGAGCGCTCCGCAGGTCATCCTGGCGCGCAAGCTGCTGGAGGTAGCCCAGAGTATCGTCGGTGGAACCATTGTCGATGATAAGCAGTTCGATACGCCGGTCAGCGCTATGACGACACACGCTCTCGATACAGCGCTGCAAATCGGCCTGGCTATTGTGAGCCAGCAGGTTCACCGAAAACTCATAGAGGTCGGGAGCCTGGGTATGGTCGGGGACATCGCTGGAACTGGAGATGACCGTGAACTCTTCCTCCTGGCGACGGGGCAGCACCAGGGGGCCGCGCCGCGTATCCCTGACGGCATAGCCGGCGGCGTTCAGTTGCAGACGCACCTCGTCCGCCTGCGGATAGCGTGTTTGCTGGCGCAGATCCTCACGCTCGCGCACCTGGCCGGCAACCTCTGCTGGCAGCGTCGACAGGTAAAAGCGCGGCTCAGCCTGCTGGCGCGGTCGCTCGCTCAGCAGGTAGTTCTTGAGATCGAAGCCCAGGATACGGTCGAAATCAAGCAGCAGAGAGACCTGGGTGGCCGGGTCATCCTCGTGCGAGCGCAGCATCTGCCAGACGACCGCCATGGCACGCGGCATATTCAGATCGTTCTCAACCTCCGCCAGGAACGCGTCCCGCCAGCGATCCGACTCACCTTGCGGCGACGAGAGGGCTCGCTCTCGATCAGACTGCATAAACAAGTGGTAGGCACGCTCGCGCAGGCGCTCCAGGGCTGTCTGGGCCGCCTGGAGCGCGCGGAAGGTAAAATTCAGACGGCTGCGGTAGAGGGCGGTGGTATAGAAGTAGCGCAGCGCCAGTGGATCGAAGCCGCGCGCCTCAATCTCGGCACAGGTATAGGCGTTGCCGGTAGACTTCGCCATCTTCTGGCCGTCCGCCAGCAGGTGCTGGGCATGGACCCAATAATTTACAAATTCATGGCCTGAGAAGCCTTCGCTCTGCGCAATCTCGTCCTCGTGATGCGGGAATATATTGTCCACGCCCCCCGTATGCAGGTCGAAGCGCTCGCCAAGGTACTTCATGGACATGGCGCTGCACTCGATATGCCAGCCGGGGAAACCGCGTCCCCAGGGGCTATCCCAGGCCATTTCACGTCCCGGCTCAGCCAGTTTCCAGAGCGGAAAATCTTCGGGATTGTGGCGATCCGCTGTGCTGCCCTCGCGCACGCCTGCCAGCATGTTCTCAAGTAAGTTGCCCGAAAGCTTGCCATAGCCGGGGAAGCGCTTCACATCATAGTACACATAGCCGTCCACTTCATAGGCAATATCCTTCGCCAGCAGACCCTCGATGATGGTGATCATCTCAGGGATGTGCTGCGTGGCGCGCGGGAAGATGTGCGCGGGCAAGATATTGAGGCTGGACTCGTCCTGGTGGAAGGCTTCTGTATAGAACTCAGCGATCTGCGCCGACGTTTTCCGCTCCTGACGTGCCTGGGCCAGGATCTTGTCCTCGCCGCGATCAACCATCTCCTGGCGCATATGCCCAACATCGGTAATGTTCTTGACATGCAGCACCTCAAAGCCGCGATACTCGAAGGTACGGCGCAGCCAATCGGCCATGGTGAAGGTGCGCAAGTTGCCTATGTGGATATAGCGATAGACGGTGGGACCACAGGAGTACATCTTTACGCTGCGCGCCTCCAGCGGCACAATCTCTTCAATGTGCCGCGTCAGGGTATTGTAGATTTTCATGGTGCTCTCTAATGACCTTCCCAATGTCACGATCTGTAACCGAACAGGCTTTCTATTCCATATGGTACGAGCCAGCCTCATAGTATGTCAAGCGTAGGGGCGCTGGCGTCGG
>JALYTT010000468.1 GCA_030854145.1 Chloroflexota bacterium
CGCGTGCGCTGGCCTGACGCGCTGGCTGGCTTGACACGCGCGATCAATCGCGCAGCTACGAAGGGAGGAGCAGCCCGATCAATTGCGAGAACGCATAGACTACAATGATCGCGAAAAGCAAACTATCGATACGATCAAGCATGCCGCCATGTCCCGGCATGATCTGGCCGCTATCCTTCACATGCGTCTGGCGCTTAATAAGCGACTCCGCGAGGTCTCCCAGAACGGCGGCCACGCCAATCAGCAGGCCCAGGACGATAGCCATATACCAGGGAACGCCCAGGGGTACAACGCTGAGCACCAGGGTCGAGATAACCGAGAAAAGCAGGCCGCCAATTGCTCCTTCCCAGGTTTTGCCAGGGCTAATATTCGGCGCGAGCTTATGGCGACCCAAAAAATGGCCTGTAAAGAAGGCTGCGGAGTCGGAGGCCCAGACGCCGCCAAATAAGACCAGGAGCCACAAGACGCCACGCGGCAAAGGCCAGCCGAACCCGCCGGAGCCGCGCAGCAACAGGAAAATGCTCATCGGCCAGCCGAGATAGAGCGAGAAGGCCAGGGTCAGCGCCCAATCCACCAGGGCGCCGTCCAGCTTTTTGCGTAAGAAGAGCCAGGGGAACGAGATCAGCAACGTGGCACCCAGGCCTACCTCCACTATAAGCAAGCGTTGTTGGGGGAACATAGCCGACACGAGGAAGAGAGTACTGAGACCCAGGCTCACCCAGAATAGGGGGCGGTGCTCCGAATGGAGAGTCATATTTTGTAGTTCGTAGGTGCCCAACGCCACCACGAACAGCGTCACAGAGAAGGCCCACCAGCCGCCGAACCAGGTAAAGAGCAGGACAATCGGGATGGCAATTAAGGCCGTGAGCACCCGTTGACCAACAGAATTGCGCCAACCGCTGGTCTTACCGGGTGCATTTTCGGGTGTGTCTTTTTCAGTTACGCGCTGCAGCGTCGTATTCCACCTATTCCCCTATCGTTTGCGGGACAGTCAGGCGCCCGAAGCGCCGCTGCCTGCGTCGATAGCTTTCTAATGCCGCGAGCAAATCTTCGCGCCCAAAGTCAGGCCAGAGCGTAGGCGTCGCGTAATACTCGCTATAGGCCGATTGCCAGAGCAGGAAGTTGCTGACACGCATCTCGCCTGCTGTCCGAATAACCATATCAGGGTCGGGCAGATCACGCGTATACAGGTAGGAACTGATGAGCTCTTCTGTAATGGTATCGGGATCTTTGCCGTCGGCGATGATCTGGCGAATGGCATCTATCAGCTCGGCCCGTCCACCATAATTAAAGCATACATTCAGGCCAATACGTGTGTTATTGCGCGTCAGGTCCACCGACTCACGTACAGCTTTTTGAATATCAGGCGAGAGATCCTGTAAACGACCAAGATGGCGCAGGCGCACTCCGTCGCGATGCAACTTCTCTAAATCCGAGCGAATCGTTTCCCAGAAGAGGCGCATCAACCCATCTACCTCGGCGCGCGGGCGCCCCCAATTCTCGGTGGAAAACGCGTACACGCTCAGCATCTCGATATGTTCATCCGAGGCACACTCAACCACGCGACGCAGGGCCCCGACTCCGGCTCTATGTCCCGCGAGGCGAGGCAAGTGCCGCTTTGTAGCCCAGCGCCCATTGCCATCCATAATGATGGCGAGATGGCGCAGCGAGCACGGCTGTTGCTCCGACGCGACGGATGGCGACTGCTCTCTCTTTTTCCCCTGTGAGGCGGGAAAAAGATCACGTATCCTGGTCACACTAGACCTCCAAAATCTCCAGTTCCTTGGTTTTACCGACCTTATCCATCTCATCGATGAAACGGTCGGTGAGCTTCTGTAGCCGGTCAGTGCTACGTTTCAGCTCATCCTCAGAAATTTCCTTTTTCTTTTCGCGATCGCGCAATTTATCGTGGACATCGCGGCGGATGTTGCGCACAGCCACCTTATGCTCATCCAACTTCTTATGGAGCGACTTCACCATATCACGGCGGCGTTCCTCGTTCAGAGGAGGCACATTGAGACGGATCACCTGCCCATCATTGTTAGGGTTAATGCCCAGGTCGGATTTCTGGATCGCCTTCTCGATATCGGTCAAGAGCTTGCGATCCCACGGTTGGATAACCAGGAGACGCGCCTCGGGTACAGAGATCGAGGCCACCTGATTGATGGGGGTCGGCACACCATAGTAGTCGACCTGAATACGCTCGATCAGGGCCGGGCTGGCGCGCCCGGTGCGAATAGCTGTCAGATCCTGGCGCAGGGCCTCTACTGCCTTTTGCATACGTCTTTCGCCGTCTTCGAAAATATCTTCTGCCATAGTAATGCTCCCATTATCTGCTACCCTGTACGGGTACACATCTAGCGCTTGGGGGCGATCAGCTCGCGCAAGCTCGCCAACATCACCCCTACGGTATGGCCCATGTGGGTTCTGCTACATCATGGACCAGCGTGCCACACTTCTCACCGTGCATAATCGCTTCCAGACCGCCGGATGTGTCCAGGTTAAAAACGACAATCGGCAGGTGATTATCTTTGCACAGAGAAAGTGCGGTGCTGTCCATAACTTTCAGACCCATATTCAGGGCCCTCATATAGCTCAATTCCTCGAACTTACGAGCGTTTGGGTTGCGCATGGGATCATCATCATAGACGCCATCCACTTTGGTGGCCTTCAGCAACACCTGGGCATTGAGTTCAACAGCTCGCAGGGCCGCCGCGGTATCGGTTGTAAAAAACGGGTTACCGCTTCCGGCCGCCAGGATCACGACACGGCCTTTTTCCAGGTGGCGTACCGCGCGGCGCCGGATAAACGGCTCAGCGACCGGGGGCATCTCGATAGCGGTCTGCACCCTGGTCATCATCCCCGACTTCTCCATCGCGTCCTGCATTGCCAACGAATTCATGACCGTGGCCAGCATCCCCATATAGTCGGCCGTAGCGCGGTCCATCCCGGTCGCGGCAGCATCGGCCCCGCGCCAGAAATTGCCGCCGCCGACGACAATGGCGACCTCCACACCGAGGTCATGCACCCGCTTGACCTCGGAGGCGATGCGTCGTACCGTTGCAGCATCAATGCCATAACCAGGCGGATCTCCCGGCCTCACAGCGCGGCTGTGGCCAAGGGCCTCTCCGCTCAATTTAAGCAAGATACGCTGATACTTGAGATCAGAATGAGCCATGTTTCACACTACTCCCATGCGCATGGTCTACCAGATGGAGCGACATACGTACATGCGCGCTCCACAACCGGGCATGCCTATTCGCCCAGCGCAAAGCGGCTGAAGCGCCTGACTACAACATTCTCCCCGGTTTCAGCAATGACCTTGCGCACAAGGTCGCTTATCACTACCGTCTCATCCTTCACCCACGGCTGCATCATCAATACCTGCGAGCCAAGCGTCTTCTGAAGCTTGCCACTGATGAAGTCATCGCGCCTCTCGGCAGGCACGCGCTCCAGAGCAGGGTCTTCAAGGATCTCGCGGCGGGTCGTCTCAACTACGTCGGCCGGAATATCGTCAAAGGCAATATAGTTGGGCGAGGCGCCGGCGATCTGCAGTGTCAGTTCACTTGCCAGCTTGCGAAAACTCTCGCTCCTGGCGACAAAGTCCGTGCTGCAATTGAGTTCCAGCAGCACGCCCACGCTATAGTTATGGTGGACATAGGAGAAGACGCCTCCCTGCTTGGTCTCTCGACCAGCCGCCATCATCTTCTCAGCCTTATGGCTGCTGCGGGCATCAAGGGCCTTGACAGCCTCGCCCCAACTCTGCACCTCTGCCAGCGCATTTTTACAATCGGCAAATGTTGCCCCGGTCTCTTCGCGCAGCTTCTTCACATCTGCGGCAGAGTAGTTCATAGCCTTCTCTCCTCGTATGTACTGTTGTATCATACTCAAGCCCACGCCGAATGACAATGACTCCAGTTCACGCTTCGTGGGTCTTGAGTGCTTGACAAACATGTTGAATTGTGGTTTCAGAATACAAAACAGGGCGCCTGGTAAGTAGTGCCAGGCCACACCAGACATACAGAAGACCTGGTTCCACGGGAGGAGGGTACCCGGAGGTACTCCGCTCTCCCTTTCTCGTTAGTGGTCACCAGGTCCGCACCTTACATCGCCTCAGCCATATAGTGAGGTGATGGCACCGCACCAATATGGAATACTCGGGTCCCTACCCGCCCCTACAGTTCCTTCGCAACGAGTTCAGGCTCGGACGCATTCTGAGGGGCTGGCTCTTCTGTGGCGGCTGGGAAGGCCGGCACCGCCTGCTGCTCATTGAGAACAGGAACCGGTGCCGCTTGCTGCTCATTGAGAACAGGAACCGGTGCCGCTTGCTGCTCATTGAGAGCGGGAACCGGCAGTTCAGCCGCAGGGGTCTCCCCGTATTCGGGGACCTCAAGCTCGGTTGGCGCCTCACTATCCTTCTGGTGTGCCTCCAGCTCGCGGCGTCCCTCGATAACGGCGTCGGCGATCTTGGAGCAAAGCAGCCGGACGGCCCGAATGGCGTCATCATTGGCCGGGATCGGATAATCCATCTCATCGGGGTCGCAGTTGGTATCGGCCAGGGCGATAATGGGGATCTCCAGGCGGCGGGCCTCCAGCACAGCCGTGCGCTCTTTACGCGTATCGATGATAAAGATCGCGCTGGGCAAGCGCCGCATATCCTTAATGCCGCCCAGGATGCGCTCCAGGCGATTCATATCGTCCTGCAAACGCTGCACTTCTTTTTTGGGCAGGCGCTCAAAATCGCCACGGTCGCGGCGGGCTTCCAGTTCGCGTAGATATTTGATACGTAATTGAATGGTCTGGAAATTTGTAAGCATGCCACCCAGCCAGCGCTGATTGACATAGAACATGCCACAACGCTTCGCCTCTTCAGCGACAGCCTCCTGTGCCTGCTTCTTCGTGCCGACAAACAGGATGGTCTCCCCTTTGGCGGCCAGTTGCTCCACAAACTTGTAGGCATCATTGAGCCGTGTGACCGTTTGCTGCAAGTCAATGATATGAATGCCATTGCGGTCCATGAAGATGAATGGCTGCATCTTGGGGTTCCAGCGCCGGGTCTGATGCCCGAAGTGGACACCGGCCTCGAGCAACTGCTTCATTGAGATAATGTTCGCCAAAAATGAATCCTCCCTTGTGATTCCTCCGCTCTCTTCTTACCGGCATAAGGGTTCCCCGTGGAAGTGATTTCAAGCGGCACTTCGAGCATGCCCTGCCGTGTTATCCCAAATGGATCGAGGGGGCACCAGGGTTTCGCCAGTCAAAGAGCGTGTGTACTTACCTGTGTGACTACCAGAGCACACGAGTGCAGGTGATGTTTCCTGCTAACGTGAAAGTATAGCACAGCGCGGATAAAGAAGCAAGAAAAATATGGCCTTTTCAGCCTTTACCTCGCGTGCGCCAGGGCTTTGGAGTGTACCCGTTTTGCCTGTTTACTCGCTTTTCAGCAGTACCGAAGAGAGGGCATAAAGCTGGGCGTTTCCTCACTTCAGGACAAAGGATCGCGATCCTCTCTATTACTGCAAAT
>JALYTT010000469.1 GCA_030854145.1 Chloroflexota bacterium
AGGCAAGCCATCGCCCCTACGCGTTTCTGGCAACACGGGCGAGGCACATAGGATGCCCGCGAGGGGCATCCTTACATGGAGATGACAGCATACTATTCGCGGATACCGCGCGCGGGCAACGGGCGAACCAGCGGGCTCATCATGGGCAGATCTTTTTTGCCGCGCGGCAGGCGCTGGCGCACCAGGTAGTTCGGCGCCACCGCCAGGTCTTCCTTCTCCAGGGTCACATCTGGACCGAAGCGATTGAAGAACGACAGCTCGAAGTTCGGCGTGATACCCAGAGCGCCGTGAGGGCAGACCTCCACACAGTCGCCGCAGAAGATACAGCGGTCAAGCGCAAAGGCCCAGCGTGTCAGTTCACGTTCGGCCATCATCAGCGAGCCGGTGGGGCAGACCTGCACACAGGCGCCGCACGAGACGCAGTCGGTATCGTGCAAGCTGACGTTGAACGGGGTGGCCACAATGGTATCAAAGCCCTTGCCGAACATCCCATAGCAGTCCGGCCCGATCACATCGTGGCAGACGCGCACGCATTGGGTGCAGTTGATACACTTGTTGGGGTCGCGCAGGATAAAGCTGTGCGACAGATCGGTATCATAATCGTGATAGTCGCTCGGCTCGCCATTGTGGTAGCGGTTATCCGCCAGACCATGCTCGATGCTGTAGCGCTGCAGGTCGCACTGGCCGGCCGCCGGACACACGCACTGCAAACAACGGGCCGCCTCGCGCTGCGCCTGCTCTGGCAGGTAGCCATCTTCAATGATCTTGAAGTTGCGCTTGCGCTCCTCATAGGGCAGCATAGGCATCTTCACCTTCGGCTCTACAGGCTTGTAGGGCACGATATCGAAGAGATCGGGCTTGCGCTCCTCCAGTTCCAGGCGGCGCGCCACCTCTTTCATATCCTCGCCACTGAGGTAGGCATGGACCGAGCGCGCTCCCAGTTTGCCCTGGGCCACGCACTCGATGATGGTCTTGGCGCCCATCTGCGCGTCACCACCGGCAAAGACAGCCTGGCGGTCGGACATATAGTTATGCGGATTCGTCTGGATCGTGCCCCATTTCGTCCACTTCACGCCCGACTTCTCGTCGAGCACGGCGGTATCCGGCTTCTGACCGTAGGCGGGGATAACCACGTCGCACGGGATCACATATTCAGAGCCTTCAATGGGCACCGGGCGGCGGCGGCCGCTGGCATCCGGCTCGCCCAGCTTATTCTTCTGGATTTCGAGGCCCTTGACCTTACCATCCTCGGTGATGACGCGCGTGGCCTGCGCGTAGAAGATAAGCTCCGTACCCTCGGCCTCGGCATCTTCGATCTCTTCCGGCGTGGCGGTCATCTCTTTGGCCGAGCGGCGGTACGCGGTATGGACTTTGGCGCCCAGGCGCAGCGAGGTACGCGTGCAGTCGAAGGTTGTGAAGCCGCCACCGAGTACGATTACCTCATTGTCAACGTGTACCGGAACAGATTTGCCCTCGACCTTTTCAGCCAGGAAGGCAATGGCGTTGACCACACCATCCGCGTCTTCGCCGGGGGCGCCCAGCGGGTTACTGGTCCAGGCGCCAATCGCCAGGTAGACGGCATCAAAGCCCTGAGCGAAAAGATCATCAACAGTGAAATCCCGGCCAAGCTTAACGTTGGCCTGCAAATCCACACCCAGTTGCCAGACATGATTGATCTCGCGGTCCATCATGTCCTTCTGCAGGCGATACTCAGGGATGCCATAGCGCAGCATACCACCAGGCTGGGGCTGCATATCAAAGACCTTGCAGTAATGCCCCTTCATCGCCAGGTAATACGCGGCGGAGAGGCCGGCAGGACCGGCGCCCACAATCGCCACGCGCTTGCCGGTCGGCGGGTCCTGGACATAGGGGATAGGCGGCTCAAGCAGGCAGGATTCAGCGGCATGGCCATGCATGCGACAGATAGCGATCTCCTCCTCGACCAGCGCGCGGCGGCAACCCTTCTGACAGGGAGCCGGACAGGTGAGGCCCAGGATATAGGGGAAGGGCAGCACCTCTTTGACCAGGCGCGTCGCCTCTTTCATCGACCCCTTGGCGATCAGTTCCAGGTAGCCGGGGATATCGATATGTGTTGGACAGTCTATCTGGCACGGCGGCTGGCAATACGCGTTGTGGTCAGAGAGGATCATCTCCAGATTGGTGCGCCGGATGTGAAATAGCTCGTCCGATTGCGTCGTGACCACCATGCCGGGAGCCACCGGCGTATTACACGAAGGCAGAGGCCGCGCATAGCCCTCGATGTGGACGAGGCACATGCGACAGGCCGAGGTTGGCTCCAGTTTCTCGTCATTACACAGGTTCGGGATATCCATCATGCCGTGATCGATGGCCGCGCTCAGGATCGTCTGGTTCTCATAGGCCTGCACAGTCTTGCCATCGATGGTCAATGTGAGGCCGGGCTGCCCAACCTCGTTGCGCACCATGGCCCCGTTCCCATCCTGAAGCACTGGTGAAAGATTATCGCGAATTGTTATAGCCATGAACTTCCTCTTCCAGGTTGCTTTTTTCGCGCTCGCAACCGCTGATGTTGCCAGGGATTACCAGCGCGAAATCCTTATGGCAAGACATGTTTCGTTACGAAACGCTGAGCGCGAACCGGAACGCAGGTACCCATGGGACACTGCTGTTCCTCGATATGCATCTTAAAATGATCGGGCCAGTAATGTTTGGCGGTCTTGAGCGCGTTGGGCGCCTGCACGCCGAAGCCGCAGAGCGACCCGGCCGGCACATAGGCGGCAAGCTCATCAAGCAGGGCCAGGTCTGAATTGGAGCCAAGGTCGCTAGCGATGCCTTCGAGGATGCCGGTGATACGCTTGACACCGATGCGGCATGGCACGCATTTCCCGCAGGTCTCCTTGCTGAGATAGTGACTGCGCTCCATAGCCCAGGCGACCATGCAGGTATTGGCCGGCAACAGCTCGATCACACCGGAACCGACGATGGCGCCCGCCTCCTCGATGGGGTCAAAGTCGAACGGCGTATCGAGCGCGCTGGGAGGCAAAGCGCCACCTTCGGCGCCGCCCACTACAACCGCGCGCAGATCGCTATCGGGATGGCTATAGCCCGCGTGTCGCAGCACTTCGCGCAGCGTGGCGCCGAAGGGCACTTCGACCACCTTCGGCTCGCTATCAGGCAGATAGTCATAGACTGTCAGCACCTTGGTGCCGCCGGTGGTCACGGTGCCTACGCTGGTAAAGGCCTCGGGACCTTCGCGCACAATGACAGGCACGTTTGCCAGCGTTTCAATAGAGTTGATGGCCGTTGGCTTCTCCCACAGACCAGCCTGCGCCGGGTAGGGAGGTCGCTGCTCAGGCATGCCGCGCCGGCCCTTAATCAGGGCCATCTGCACAGTCTCCTCGCCACCCATAAAGCCGCTATCGACGCCCAGCACAGTAATGGTGCAACTGAAATCGGTGCCCAGGATATCGCGACCCACGAGGTTGGCATCGCTGGCCTCCTGCAGCGCCCGCCGCACGGCTGCGATACCTTCCACGAAGAAGCTGCGCGCGAAGAGATACGTTTCCGAGGCGCCCACGGCATAGGCCGCCAGGACAATGCCCTCGATAACCTGGTGCGGATTGCGCTCCAACAGAGAACGCGCGGCCCATGAGCGCGGGTCGGCATCATAGGCGTTGCAAATAACGTACTTCGGCGCATCGTCCTGGCGGCTCACAATGCGCCATTTCTCACCAGCCAGGCGACCGGCGCCGCCGCGACCACGCAATTTGGCATCGATGACCTGCTGAATCACCTGCGCGGGCGTCTGCTCACGCAGGGCCTTTTCTACAGCGCTATAGCCGCCAGAGCGGCGGTAGGCTTCGAGGGCGCGCACATCAGGTTCGCCACGCCGTCGCAATACGCGATATGTCGTATCAAAATCAGGCATTGGGCTGCCTCACATGATGAATATTACCCCACACACCTCGCTGGTCGGGTGCCAGACCACGCTGCGGCTGGTCGTCTCGCGTGATGCCCTTCACGGCGGGTGCGGGCTTAAACTTCGGGCTCATGGTCGCGATGCCGAAGAGATCGCTCAGATCGACGCCTCGTGTCTGCACAATACGCTTGGCCGCGGGCAGGGGCAGGTAGCCATAGATATCCATGACCGCGTCCAGCAGCGCGGGCAGCGCCCCGGCCTCCTCCGGCCAGGTCGTCAGCAGTTCATCAACCTTCGCAAGATCTATTTCAGGCTCCAGGGAATCCTTGACGGGCATAGCCACACAGGGAGAGATGGGCCTGTTATGATAGTCCACCGCGTACTCGGCGATACGCTGGGTATAGAAGCCCCCTTTGGACGCCCCTGAGGCCGCCGGTATTTTACGCGATGTGAACTTCTCGGCCCCTTCACGAACGTACGACTGGAACCAGGGGCGGGTTCTCCAAAGGTGAAGCGGCTCATACTCAATGGTAATCGCGCGCGGCGGGCAGGCCTTCTCGCACAGCAGGCAGGATTCACACTTCAGATTGATTTCTGTATCCAGGCCCACCTCCGCCATCAACTGGATCAGGCCGCGACTGCGAGCGGGCAGTTTGGGTTTCTCATAGGGATACAGCCGGGTCACCTTGGGTCGGAAGAGATGGCTAAATGTCAACCCCATCCCTTCAAGGATGCCTCGCATACACTACACCTCTATTTCCTTCTCACCACGCACCTTGAGGCCCTGCTTCGCTATCTTCTCGCGCAGCTTGAGGATACCTTCAATGAGCGCTTCTGGACGCGGGGGACAGCCAGGAACATATACATCTACCGGCACAACCGTATCGACACCCTGGACTGTATAATAGCTATCATAGAATTCGCCGCCTGAATTGGCGCATTGGCCCATGCTGAGAACCCATTTGGGTTCCGGCATCTGCTCCCATAGGAGCCGCAAGCGCGGACCCATCTTCACAGAAACTGTGCCCGCCACAATCATCAGGTCAGCCTGGCGGGGGCTTGAGCGGAAGACCTCCGAGCCAAAACGTGAAAGATCATAGTGCGCCTGTGCGCTGGCCATCATCTCGATAGCGCAGCAAGCCAGGCCATATCCTAGAGGCCATACAGATTTTGAACGCGCCCAGTTCTGCGCCCACTGCACCATTTCCGCAAGGCTGGTGATCGCTACCGGCAGTTCCTGATCGCCCGGAATATACTCTTGCGGGCCAGACGCCATTTGAATCGGCACTGGCTTGCGGCGTGTTCCGGGAACTGACTCTTTAGTATTTTGTTTGATTTCGCTGCTCATCATAACGCTCCTCTGCAAAGGTTTAGCAGCACCTATGCTCGGTATAGAGAGTCGTAGCACCATCTCTTCCTCTACGTATGCGAGCAGTCTCGCCACAACGCAGGTGAGCAGTTTCTCCGCCTCTTGTCTCGCCCATATTATAGCACGTTTCATCCATCCACGCTAGAAACAGCCACAGCCTGGCAGGGCTTTGGAGTGTACCCGAAATACAGGATTTGCAGTAATAGAGAGGATCGCGATCCTTTGTCC
>JALYTT010000470.1 GCA_030854145.1 Chloroflexota bacterium
AGCCACGCCCTACGGAAGAACGGCCCGCTTCGGCTTACGTTCACGCCTATGGGGCTTGCCTCGCCTCTACGCGGATCGGGACGCGCCAGCGACTTTTGCCATATTGCCAGTCTGTTACCACTACAGTATAATGCACACGAAAGAATTAACCAGTTCCAGGCAATGCCTTAGAGAAGAAAAGGAGCCAGGGAAGCTATGGATGTTGTAAATAGTCCACCGGGTCTGGTCTCAATCCAGTTTCTGACCGGCCCATTAGCAGGCACAACCATCCAGATCAACAAGCCGATCACCACACTGGGTCGGGAACCCGGAAATGATATTGTTATTTCCGATCCAACGGTCTCACGACATCACGCACGCCTGGTATGGCAAAATGGGACCTGGAGTATTGAGAAACTTTCCTCGCAGAATATGCTCACCGTGAACCAGCGCAATGCGCAGCAAGAGACGATCCGCGATCGCGATACAATTGGCCTGGGCACAGGTACTACCTTTCTCTTGCTCGCGCGTGCCGGGGCGCAACAAGCAATGCCACCCCCAAGAGGAGAGCAACCGGCGGCACAACCCGCGCCGGGGCAACCCTCGTTTCAAGAACCGCCGCCCATGTATGGCGCACATCTGCCAGCGCCTCCACCCCCGCCAGGACAGTCCTCGTTTCAAGGGCAGCCACCTATGTATATCGCGCGGCAACCGGCGCCTCCACCCGTACCGAACTACCTGCCGACCGAAGCGGCGCCTCGACCTCAGCTTGTGCCGCCGCTGCCGGGTGGGGGCGGCACAGATCGCATTGTAGGGTACCAGCCGGGCGCAGGCGTAGTGCCTGGACAGAGCGTCCCCTCGTTGGAAGTCAGCAGCAATGTTCACCAGGAGAAGCATACTTACCCATTAAACAAACAGGTGATCAACATTGGGCGCGACCCATCGAACGATATCGTGATCAGCGAGCCGACTGTCTCCGGCTTTCACGCGCAGATTGTGTACGACGGCAACCAGCCCTACATCATTCACCCCCACCCGACGCGCGGCAAGACCCTTAACGGCCTGCTCTACCAGGGCCGGCATATCAGAGGCGATGAGCCGTTCCGCAAGGCACTCGAACGCGGCGACATCTTCCGTATCGGCGACGAGCACGGCACGCTGGTAACACTCACCTACAACGATGGCAGCGGCGCCTCGCAGGATATCGTACCCGAAATCCATCCGATCCCGCTGGGCGCTCCCGTGATCACTCTTGGGCGCCTGCCTGATAACACCGTCGTCCTGAACCACCCGCAGGTCTCCGGCTACCATGCGCGCCTGGAACAGATCCAGGGCGGCGGCTACCGCATTGTCGACCTCGGCAGTACCAATCACGTCTATGTCAACGCACAGCGTGCCACCAATCGGGCGCTCACGCCTGGAGACGCCATTCGCATCGGACCATTCAAGCTCACGTACACCGGTACCCAATTGACGCAGCACGACGAAAGCCAGAGCATTCGTATCGACGCGCTGCACCTGAAAAAAGTGGGCAATCGCCATACAGTGCTCATCAACGACATTTCGATAACCATGCCGCCACGCAAGTTTGTCGCGCTCGTTGGCGGCTCCGGCGCGGGCAAATCGACGCTGATGGATGCCTTGAACGGCCTGCGACCCGCCCAGCAAGGCCTCGTGCTCTACAACGGCCAGGATTACTACCGGCACCTGGCCGCCTTCAGCACCCAGCTTGGCTATGTGCCGCAGGACGACATCATTCACCGCGACCTCTCCGTTGAGCGCGCGCTCTACTACGCCGCGCGCCTGCGCCTGCCCGATGACTTCACAAAGGAGCAGATCAAGCAGCGCATCGATGAGGTGCTCGACGACGTGGAGATGAAACATCGCCGCAAGCTCCTGGTCAGCCAGCTCTCCGGCGGACAGCGCAAACGCGTCTCTATCGCTCTGGAACTGCTGGCGAACCCCAGCGTCTTCTTCCTGGATGAGCCAACCTCGGGCCTCGATCCTGGCCTGGACCGCAAGATGATGTTCCTCTTGCGCAAGCTGGCGGACAAGGGGCACACGATTGTACTGGTGACCCACGCCACCAATAATATCAATACCTGCGACTACATCTGTTTCCTGGCTCAGGGCGGACGCCTGGCCTACTTCGGTCCACCAAACGAGGCCAAGACATACTTTGGCAAGACCGACTTCGCCGAGATCTACAGCGCACTGGAGCCGACGGAGGAGAACCCGAATATCCCGCTGGAGGCCGAGGACCGCTTTAGGGCCTCGCCCGAATATCAGAAATACGTCGTTGCTCCGCTCAACCAGGGGCCGGGGAGCCGCTTTAACGCGCAGACGGAGACGGTGGATGTCAAGCGGCCCAAGCGCGGCAACCCCTGGGGGCAGTTCTCTCTACTCTCTATGCGCTATATAGAGTTGCTGAAAAACGATGTGGGCAACCTGCTCATCTTGCTCTTGCAGGCCCCGGCCATTGGCCTGATCCTGCTCTTGATGGCAGGTCACGGCACTTTCGACTCCAGCAGCGTCGTCACATGTAATCTGAATACGCCGGGCCTGCCCCCGATCCCGGTCAGCGTCTCCAATGGGAACAGGAACGATTGCCAGAACGTCTTAAACGCGCTACAATCCACAAACGGACAAGCAGAACTGGCACAAAGAGGGCTGACCCTGGACCAGGGGCTGAACGACTACATTGAACCCGGCTCGGGCAGCGACGCGCAAAAGATCCTGTTTATCATGGCCTTTGCCGCTGTAATGTTCGGCTGTATCAATGGCGTGAGTGCCATCGTCAAGGAGGCACCGATCTATCGCCGCGAACGCACGGTGAACCTGGGCATTGTGCCGTACATGTTCTCGAAGATCGCAGTGCTTGGTGCGCTGTGCTTGCTGCAGAGCGCCGTGTTGGTGCTCATGGTGAACCTGAAGGCGCCGCTCCATCAAGGCATCATCCTGCCAATCGGGGTGGAGACCTACATCACCCTGGCCCTGACTGCGTTGTCCGGCCTGATGCTGGGATTGGCACTCTCGGCCCTCGCGCCCAATAATGACCGTGCGGCGTTCTTTATGCCGATCGTCCTGATCCCCCAGGTGATCTTTTCCGGGATCATCTTCGCGCTGAACGGCCCGCTGCTGCAATTCTTCGGCGCGTTCTTCGCGGTACGCTGGTCCATGGCCGCGCTGGGATCATCGATTGGCCTGCATGGCGACAAACTGGGCGCGGATGACTTCTCGTTCCACAGCACGCTCTTTGCGACCTACCAGGGGCACAGCCGGGGCGAGGCGACCTTCCACCTCTTGCTTGTCTGGTTCGCCCTCGCTGTGATGATCGTCGTCCTGGGCCTCGCTATCGCCTACTTCCTCAAACGCAAGGATGTGCGCAGGTAATCGCAGCATAGGATTGTGGGGACAATGCTGGATAGGGGGCGCGGGATTGTGAACCGCGCTACTACCCATGTGGTCCCCATTGCCCGGCACGCGGCCTGCAAGGGGTATCGTCCCGAAGTGCTTTTACACAAGTGGTACTTCTGGGCACCTTTCTTGAATGGAATAGCCGTGTATGCTATTGTAGCAATGTTCTCATCAGCCCGCCCAACCCTGACCAGGTAGGCTGGGAGCATACACCTGTGAGCTAGCGAGCGAGTAAGTAAGCCGTGTTACTGGACAGACATATTATCGTCGGTATCTGTGGAGGGATTGCATCCTACAAGGCAGTTGAACTCGTGAGCCGTTTGCAGCAGGCGGGGGCGCTGGTGGATGTGATCATGACGGAGCACGCGGAAGACTTTGTGCGACCGTTAACCTTCTCGACCATGAGCCACCAGCCGGTATATAGCGACCTCTGGGAGCCTTCCGGGCGTGCGGCGGAGACGCATATCGCCCTGGCGGAGGCAGCGGAGCTGCTGGCGGTTGTGCCGGCGACGGCGCATACAATCGCGAAGTTGGCGCACGGCATGGCGGATAATATGCTGACGGCGGTGGCGCTGGCGACACAGGCCCCGGTACTGCTGGCTCCCGCGATGTATCACAATATGTATACTCATCCGGCGACGCAGGCGAACCTGACCTTACTGCGAGAACGAGGTGCGTTGATCGTGGAACCGGAGGTGGGCCGGCTAGCTTCGGGAGCGGTGGGGCCGGGACGGCTACCGGAAACGCCGGCACTGCTGGGCGCTATCGCTATGCTGTTAGGCCGAAATGGTGACCTTGCGGGGCGCCGGGTCGTTGTAACGGCAGGGGGTACCCAGGAACCGCTTGATCCCGTGCGCTACGTGGGCAACCGCTCCTCCGGTAAGATGGGCTTTGCGCTGGCAACAGAGGCCAGGGACCGTGGCGCGCGTGTTGTGTTGATCTCCGGGCCTGTTGCGCTGGAAACACCCTACGGAGTAGAGGTGCAACACGTCGAGACTGCGCTCCAGATGCTCGCTGCGGTTCGGAGCGCAACCGTTGGTGCCGATGTGCTGGTGATGAGCGCCGCTGTCGCGGACTACCGGGCCGCAATACCGGCCGCGCAGAAGCTCAAGAAGGCGGATACTTCCGGGGCAGAGGATGGCCTCACCTTACACCTGGTGCGTAACCCGGATATCCTGGGGGAACTCGCCAGGACTATGGATGAACGCGTACAGGGAGACATTAACCAACCTCAAAAACGCTTGATACGTGTTGGGTTTGCCGCCGAGACGCATGACCTGGTAGCCTATGCACGTGGCAAAGTCGTAAAGAAGCAGTTGGATCTGCTGGTAGCTAACGATGTCGGTCGCTCGGATAGCGGCTTTGGCGTGGATACCAATAAGGTGAGTATCTTCTACGCGGATGGTGCTACAGAAGATTTACCGCTCATGCCCAAAACAGGCGTGGCGGCCGCCATTTGGGATCGAATTGTCCCCTTATTGGAGGGTACAAGGTTCACTATATAGGTAGAGTAGTTCGGGGAGGTGGAGCTGTGGGTGCAGTGATGGGAGACCTTGTTCTAGAATTGTTGGGTACACGGAATATGCAGGAGGAGTCCTTTATGGATCGTAATGCAAGCGCAGGCTTCGAGGGCATCGCTCAGATG
This sequence comes from Chloroflexota bacterium, assembly GCA_030854145.1. The sequence continues at coordinate 5,042 of JALYTT010000470.1, forward strand.
CTGCTTGAGCAGAAAAAACTTATGGATGCTTTGGAATCGGAGAATCGCGAACTGCGCCGACAGCTCGCTGATCTACGCCGGGGCGTTGGGATTGCCGTGATCATCGAGGGCAAGACTATCCAGCTCGCCACAGATCAGTCAGCGCAATCGCAGGCTACTTTGCAGAGCCTTCAAAATCTCCAGACCAACCAGGCCCCGATGCAGCAGAACGCGCCTCAGCAGAACTATTCACAGCAGCAAACGAATCGCCAGACCGGTGGGCAGCAGTCTGTGAACTTGAATGAGAAGCGCGACAATGGCAATGCTCGCAGCCCGCTCGCCGATAGCTTTGTGCTCTAAATCTTATTCTCGGACTTACTCAATCTTGTTCGCGTAGAGCCTATAGCTTGCAGGTATGTGAACCCGTAGCGCGTGGCTTGCCTCGCCGTCCTGGGGCTACAA
>JALYTT010000055.1 GCA_030854145.1 Chloroflexota bacterium
CGCGCTTTTTCACGGTCGTTTTGATGACCGTCCCGATCAGAACCTGCGGCCAGGCTTGCAGTCGGCTGCGTCCCCGTCCTGCCACGCTCTTGACCTTTTCGCGGAAAGCTCGCCGAATACTGCCCGGGTAGGGTAGGCACCTGGCGAGTTGCCATTCGAGAATGGTACTTTATCCAAATGCCCCCCTCCAAACCACGCATGCACCTTTCAATGCACGTGGCTTTCTAGCATCAGCCAGATGATTCTGTCCGTGAACGTGATAGTTGGCGCCGATATGGGCGTCCATATTGGATATCCATGTGGCATGTATGGCAGAGGATCAGCGTTTTTCGACGACGAGCTGCCATGGTCTGAACCCAGCGCGGTTTTTCTCGGCCTGTGTACTTTTCCAGATCTTTCAGTGCTCGGATATGGTGTACTTCAATTTGGTTTGTCATGCGAGTTGCTCCACATTGCTCACAGATCTGGGCCAAGAGTCGTTTTTCCAGTTCAGATCGGCCTACCCATCTCGCTTGAGTCTGATCCTCTATGGACGCGTTGATATCCCAGATGAGTGGGATGCCTCCCCATGTGGCTACCAGCGGTTTCTTTCCTTCACGCACAACGGTGACTTGCAGTCCTTTGTACATCTTCCCCTGGATATCCAGGTTCGCCTTGTACTTTCGGTACACTTTGGACACCGACATTTGATGTTTCCGTGCCAGCGTCTTTGCCAGCGATATCTCCATCACCCATTTGAGCTTTTGAAGCGTGTGAAGGTTGTAAGCCAACCGGTAGTAGTTGACGATCCCCCGATATTCAAGCTGATATGTTGCGACAATGGTGTAGTCGCTCTCATTGAGCAACTCTGCTCGATGGATGGGCTTGTTGTGACGCATATATCGCTTGCATTTTTCTTGCACCACCGCTTGTGGAACACGAAAACCGATATTTCCATTGATCTTGCGGTTTTTCCGTCCGTTTTTGTCGCGGTACTGCTTGCTGTTCCTTTGCAGAGTGGTAATCTCGTAGCCCAGGAATGTGGCTGTTTGACTCCTTGCATGGGTGACCAAGGTCTTTTCCTCCGACAAATTGAGCTTGAGTTCTTCAAGCAGGAACGTGCGAAGCTGTTGCTTGATCTCTTCTGCCTCTTCCTTCGGTCCGATGAATGCCAGTGCAAAGTCGTCAGCATATCTGCAATACCGTAACCGCCGATAGTCTGGGTCGTGAGTTTCGATAGAAGGAAGGTGTTGTGCCTGTTGTTTCAGTTTTTGGGCAGCCTCCATCTGTCCTTTTTGGCGGCAATGGCGGGCTTGTACTTCGAGCCTTTCATATGCTTTGTTCGGCTTCCTTCTCTTTCCTCTGGTATATTGGGGGATGAGTGTTGTTTCCACAAACCTGTCGAGTTTATTGAGCAGGATATTGGACAAAACGGGACTCAGAATCGAGCCTTGGGGCACTCCGCTGAGCGTTGTGTTCAGTGTCCGCGCTTCCAGATAGCCAGCGTCCAGCAACTTTTTCACGAGACCCAGAAAGCGCCCATCCTGAATATGCTCTCCCAAGATGGAGAGGATCAGTTCATGATCAAGGCTTCCAAAGCAGTCTGCAATGTCGCCCTCAATGATCCAAACTGTGCCTTTCCAGGTGTGGTAGATGTCTCGCAATGCGGTGTGGCAGCCGCGTTCTGACCGAAAACCATGAGAGTGATCGCTGAATGTTCCATCAAAGTAGGCATCCAGGATCATTCGCATGACCTCAGCCAGAAGTTTGTCGCTCCACACAGGCATGCCGAGTGGCCTTTTCTTCCCATTTTTCTTGAGAATGGAGGTTCTTCGGGCTGGTTGCCATTGATACCGTTCTCGCTTGATGGCTTGAATGATGGTCTCGATTTTCTCCAGTGACATGCCATCTGCGGTTTCTTCCGTCACGCCGGGCGTCATCGCTCCTTTGTTGCGGTAGATGCGTCCGTACGCTGTCAGATACAGGTTTGGGTTGAAGAGTTGTCGATAGATGCGTGTCAACGGCAAGCCCCGCTTGCCTCGCTCACGGAGAAGCCCTAAGAGTACGTCAGTTGTTTGCATTTCGCATACCTCTGCCTTTAGTAACTTCCTGATACCTTCCCTGCGTCTTGGTATCAACAAGACGCTCTGGCCCATCTTCATGGGCTGCCCCTTCCCAGGCGTGTAACCTCATTGTCTTTTCGCCTGGTAGTATGGGGGTTCCGTCACCATGCGTCTCGCGACGTGTAGGCGATCCCGCTTTTGCGTTTCTGAAACGTTGAGTGTGTTTAGGTGCCTTTTTGTTCCCTGTCAGGTTCATTACCTGCTACTCGCCGGAGAGAGCGTTCCATCTGCGATGGTTCGTGGATGGATGGTGCGCATTCACGTATCCAAAATGCGTTTTCCAGCGTCGCCATTTTCGACATGGAATGACGGATGTGGGCATCATCGTGCGGGAACTCAGGTTCAACAATTGTCCAGCTTCACCATGCACACAGGACTTGCAGAACAGCGAGATACATGTCTTCTCTCGTTTTCCGCTTTATGAGCATGCTACAGTCCCCTTTGAGTTTCCTCGCCAGGTAAGCTCTTGTCCTAGAGGTTCTTGCTCTCTCCCTCTCCCGTGTCTCACGGGGATTTCAGTAACGCCGACACGGCGCACATACGACGCCCATCCATCCGTGCAGACCAGCAGCATCCGCAACGGTTGGCTGCACGCTCGCACCTGATGGAGGAGGCGATCAGCGAGCTGGGTATCGCGCCTTTGGCTCACCACTCCGGCCAGCCAGAGACGTGTTGACACCATCATTGCCAACCCCATCCAGGCAACCATGTGACGCCCTTTCACCCGGATCTCGTCGGCCTGGACATGCACCAGATCCAGCTTCCCTTGGAGCACCACTGCCTCGTGGACCCGCTGGCAGTGCTCTCCTGCCCGATCCCGCCAACTCGCCACGGTGCGTTCGTCCAACCCAAACGCCTGCACGATGGCCTGGATAGGGCAACCATAGGCCACGAAGGTCACGACGATTACAATCAGGTCCCTCGGTTTGCGCAGCCCTTCCAGCATGGTTCCTCGTCGCGCACGAAAGGTCTGTTTACATCTCTTGCAGCGGTAGCGTTGCCGCTGGCGATCATGGATCGTGATGTTGCCCTCTCCCACTTTGCCTCTTGCACAACACGCCTCATTCGGGCAAAATTGTTTCGACGTGTCCATTGGCTCTGAGTTTGTTTGCATAAACCACAGCATGCCTCTGGACGCTTCCTTTTTCAAGCCCTCCTGACTTTTTCACCAGTTAGTGGGGCTGTACCGACAGCGCCGACGTGCATAAAGAAAGAGGCGATCATCGCCTGTAACAAAAACCCCCTATTCGTTGAAATACTCAGTGTAGCGGTACCGTGACAGCAATGTAGAGGCAGACAGAAAGGACAGCGGATGGAACACAACGGAGGATCTCAAAGCGTGCTCCACATCACGCCGATAGCATCTGTCTCCGATCCAAGATATCAGCTTATAGAGTTCCTGACGGAGCAGAGCGGGTCTCTGCTGAACAGCGTGCGCTTCTATGTGCGGCGCATGGAGCTTGCCAGGGGCGAGGCGGTGCAGGCAGCGGCGTTAGATGTGATGCAGGAGGTCGTCGTGGAGGCGCTCGGCCACGTTGAGCGCTTCGATACCGGCAGGCAGCCGATGGCCTGGCTGCTGGGGATCGCCATGAATGTGATCAAACGCAAGAAGGTCGAGGGGGCCAAACGCTATCAACGCGAACTCTCCATCGCGCGCTTCTCCAGAACGTCTGGGGAGCCGCTCAGCGAGAGCGACCTCTTTGATCAGATCTCGCCGACCATGTCTGCCGGGCCGGAAGAGGGTGTGGCGGCCGACGAGCAGGCAGCCCTGATCCTGGCACTGGTCTCGCCAGATGACCGGCAGGTCCTGCGCCTGGCGTTCTTGTATGAATTCGATAGAGAAGAACTGGCCCGGCGGCTTGGCATTACCCCGGTGGCGGCACGCGTGAGGCTGCACCGGGCGCTGGGCCGGCTGCGTTCGGCCTGGCACCAGCAACACACGCACCAGCAGAAAGGGGAAAGCATATGAAAGAAGAGTACATGGCAGCGGCCGCGCGGCAGTACCCGGAGGCGCTCTACCGGTATACGAGCGCGCTGGAGCGTGGTGATGCCGAGACGATCAGCAGTCTTTTACGCGAGGCCGAGCAGGACCCGGCGCTGGAGCGCATGATCCTGGAGGTCAACGAAGCCTATCAACTTGAAGAGCCTGTGGCTACCCACGCGGGAGATGTCGAAGTGCTCCATGATCTGCTGCGCGGGATGTTGCCGGTTAGCTATACAAACGAGGTGAAAGAGATGGAACCCATCATTCCAAATAGTGCCGGAGAAGAGATGGCAGAAGCGGAAGCGACCGCTGCAAAAACGAACGGCGTGTTGCAGCCAGCCATGAAGGCGCCCGTGCAATTGCTGCCGGCGCGACAGGCGACTGCTCGCAAACGGCGCCCCTCGCGGCGCACCTGGATTGCGGCGGCGGTGGCGGCGGCCCTGGTGGCCCTGCTGCTCTTGCCCAACGCCAGCGCGCTGGCCAATCAATTCCTGTCCCTGTTCCAGGTTCAGCATATCCAGCCGGTGGCCGTCCAGGGGACTCCGCAGGACCTTGGCAAAGAATTTATCACGGATCTTCAGACCTTCGGCAGCGTACGTGCGCACACCGATCTGACCCACTACCCGCTGAATCCAACCAGGGCGATAGCGCAACGTTACGTTAACTTTCCGATCAAAGCCCCCAGCTATCTGCCGGCGGGGGTCGGTTCTGCCGTTCAATATGCCGTCGTCACAGGGGGTGTAGGCACATTCACCTTTGATGCAGCCAGGGCGCAGGCGTACCTGAAGAAGACAGGCCAGGCCTCTCAGACCATCCCGGCGCAGCTCGTTGGCGCGACCTTCGATATCACCGTCAAGCCTGGCATCATGCTTAGCTACTACAAGAGCTGCCCCTTGGAGCAGACAAGCTATACCGATATCGCCTCGCACCAGGTCGGCTACTCTGAGACACTCAATGGATGCAACGGCGGGAAGTTCTTCGGTGTGGGCGAGATCCCTGCTCCGAGCGTGCAAGAGGTCAAGGCCGGGACGCTGCACGCCCTGCGCTCGTTCCTGCTCTCCCTGCACACACTGCCAGCGCAGATGCGCACACTATTGCAGGAGACTAATCTGAGCAATGGTACGGTGCCGCTGCCTATTCCAACAGGGGTGAACGCGAAACAGGTGACCATCCAGGGCGCCGCTGGACTGCTGCTGACGTATCACGGTGTGATCGGCATCGTCCTGTGGCAGTCACATGGTATCATCTATGCAACGGCGGGTACAGCCAGCAATGCCGAGCTTGTGAAGACAGCGAACTCGCTGCAGTAGATCACATTGCACGCGAGGTCTGAGACGATGGGAGCGGACAGTGCCTCATCGTCTCAGACCTCACCAGGAGATAGTAAAGCATGCCAGATGACCAGAAGGCGCCCGCCATTGAGGTAGAGGGTTTGACAAAGGTCTATCATCGCCTGCTGGCGGTGGATACCATCAGCTTTGTCACCTATCGTGGCGAGGCTTTTGGCTTTTTAGGACCCAACGGCGCGGGCAAAAGTACCGTGGTGAAGATCCTCACCGGGCTGGTCGCGGCGACATCTGGCACGGTGCGTGTGCTGGGCAGGCCGGTCAGCGACCTGGAGGCGCGTCGGCGCGTCGGCTATTTACCGGAGCTGCCCGGCTTTCACCGCTGGCTGCGGGCGCACGAGTTCCTGGAGTTCCACGGCCGGCTCTATGGTCTGCGCGGCGCGATCCTGGCGAAGCGCTCAAAGGAGGCTCTGGGCATGGTTGGCCTCTCCGGGCGTGAGGAGCAGAAGCTGGGTACATTCTCGAAGGGCATGCTGCAACGCATCGGCATGGCGCAGGCCTTGATAAATCAGCCGGACCTGTTGATCCTCGATGAGCTTGTCTCCGGCCTGGACCCCATCGGGCAGCGCGATATGCGTGACCTGCTCCTCCACCTCAAATCCGAGGGCACGGCGATCTTTATCAATTCACACCAGCTTGACGACATAGAGGCCGTCTGCGATCGCGTAGCCATCGTCAACCAGGGCCAGATCCTCAAGGTTGGTCCTCCAGCGACCCTTTTCGAGGAGGCGCCGGTGCTGGACCTGCGGGTCAGCGCCGTGAGCGAGGAACTGCTGTGTCGCCTGCGCGCTGTGGCGCTCAATGTGCGACAGGACCAGGACGATGCCTGCTCGCTGCACCTGGATGTGCGTGATGAGCAGCAGGCGGCCGACATTGCGGACATCGTCCATGAGTGCGGCGCGCGGCTCTACCTGCTGGCGCCCCGCCGCCACTCGCTTGAGCACATCTTTATGCGCGCGATAGGCGCGGCGAATCCGCAGGTCAAAGAGAGCGAGAAGGAATAGGCCATGGGACTGTTGTTGATCACCCGTTTCACGATGCAGGAGGTGCTGCGGCGCTGGCTCTTCCTGGCGCTGCTACTGATCAGCCTGCTGCTCGTGGGCGTGTTCGCGCTCCTGTTCAACATTACCGTCGACCAGGTGCTGGCGAACCACAATCCAGATACGACGCCGCAGATGGCCGTGCTGACCAATGCCATCGTCATCTCTGTGCTGGCTACCTGGGCCGCATACCTGATGTCCAGCACGCTGACCATCTTTGTGACGGCCGGCATGATCTCAGGCGAGGTCGAGGCCGGCACCTTCGCGGTGATGGTGCCGAAACCGCTGCGGCGCGCCGAGATCATCTTTGGGAAGTGGCTGGCGTATGCGCTGATCCTGAGCGTCTATACCGCGCTGCTGGTGCTGGCCTTCCTGGTCGTGATCTACCTGAAGACCGGCTACTGGCCCGAACAGGTCCTGGAGCCGCTGGGCATGCTCGAACTATCGATGCTCACGGTGCTGGCGCTGACCACCCTGGGCGGCACGCTGATGTCCACCGTCGTCAACGGCGCGGTCGCCTTCATGCTCTTTATCGGCGCCCCCCTGGCCAGCATCACGCAGTTTGCCATTCCTACGCAGAGCCAGACTATCAAGAATATAATTACTATTATCAACATGGCCATCCCGGCGGACGCCCTCTGGCGCGCGACCTCGTCCTACCTGCTGCCCACCGATCTGCTGGCGCTGTTCTCTCCCGATGCGGCCCAGGGTCTATCGAACATTCCCCTGATCGGGCCGCAGTCGGTCTCTACGGCGTTCCTGATCTGGGTGGTACTCTACTGCATTGCGCTGCCCGCTGCCGGGGCGCTGCGCTTCCAGCGACGAGATCTGTGAGAGGTGTCAATGCCAGATTTCACTCTTATCGAGACACCCAGGTTGCGCTTGCGACACTTTACGGATGCTGACCTCGCGCCCTTCATGGCCTATCGCAACGATCCACAGGTCGCCAGGTACCAGAGTTGGGAAGGGATAAGCGAACCGGAGGCCCGCGCTTTTGTGCAAGAGCAAAAGGCCATCCAACCAGGGATGCCTGGTCAGTGGTTCCAGATCGCCATCGAACTCAAGGAAACGGGGGCGTTGGTGGGTGACTGTGCCTTGAAAATCGAAGAATACGACGCGCGCCAGGCCGAAATTGGCTATACGCTCTCCCGCGCTTACCAGGGACATGGTATTGCCTCGGAGGCTGTTTCGTGCGTGCTGGACTACGCGTTTGTGACCCTGGACCTGCATCGTGTGATCGCGATCACCGATTGTGAGAATACAGCGTCCGTCGCATTGCTTGAGCGTCTTGGCCTGCGCCGCGAGGGGCATTTTCACCAGAACGTGTGGTTTAAGGGTAGCTGGGGAGATGAATTCCTCTATGCCATCTTGCAGGAGGAATGGAGAGACATGCGCAAAATTGCCAGGAGCTATAGCAAACCATAGTGCCTGGCTGGTCGCGTATCTCCATAATGCTCCGTCAATCGAAGCTTTTGTGAAAAGGTGTAGTGGCGACCCTTACGGTCGCCATGTCCCTTTGCCTGTTAAGATGGAGCCGTCTTGTCCTGGGCTGGCATGTCCTCACGTATCTGGAAGTGGCAGGTGATGACGACCGCGCTCATGTCGTCGGATTTGGCGCGAATGACTGCCTGGTCAGCGGCGCGCGACCGTTGGAGGGCCTGCTCAACGAGCTTGCGCGCGCTGGTGGTGCGCGCGGCCCGCCTGACGATCTCTTCGATCTCGCGGTCGGTCAGGTTGTCATGAATGCCGTCTGTGCAGAGGATGATGCGATCGCCTGCTGCCAGCGCCGCCTGGTTGGTGTGGATCATGGGGTCGCGTACGTCGCCGAGGGCCTGTGTAATGCCGTTGCGCTTCTCAAAGTAGCTCAACTCCAACTCCGTGAGCTCATCGGAGCATGTAGCCTGGTCGATGCGCCTGGCATCGTCCTCGCTGACCACTTCGCCCAGCACAAGTTGTGAGAGGTAACCATCATCGCCGGTCAGGCGTTTGAGCGGCTCGTCTGCGTGCAGGAGATAGATGCGACTGTCGCCTACATGGGCATAGGCCAGGAGATAGTTCCCACTGCCCGGCTCACGGTAGAGCACTGCCAGCGCGACCGTCGTGGCCTGCGATTCGAGTTGTTCCTCTTCACCGCTGACCCGGCGCGCCGCGTCTTCATGGATCAGTTCATGCGCGTCCTCTAACAGCCGTTCAAGCGTTGTCGGGAGATCGAAATCTCCTGGCGGCTCAAGAATGCTTATTCCATTGCTGCCGGGCTGTGTGCCCTGAAGAACGCGCTTCCATTCTTTACGAATGGCGCGTGCAGCTACCTGAGATGCGATATCGCCGTGTGCGCTCCCGCCTACACCATCAAGGACGGCGGCCAGGCCCCGGCGCGGATCGCTGATGGTGCTGTCTTCGTTATGATCTGGATGCTTTTCACTGGCGATACTGTAACTGGCAAAGGTGAACGGCGCGCCCGTGGTAACGGGCTTTGCCGGGGTGGAGACCGTGTAAGATATGTGTGCTGGCCTGCGCTCTCGCATTTCTCTAGTGCTCCCTTCAATTTTCCCTGGCGGGTAATCTCTTCTGCATATAGAGTACCATTACCTGGCTCTATTGCGGCATAGAAGCATCCCGACAAGGCAAAAATGCTACGAGTGTCGCGTAGGGGCGATGGCTTGCCCAATTCGTTGGAGGAATTGGTTGGCAGGCGTCTCCACCTATGTAGGGACCGGACGCAATACATCCGGCCCCTACGATGATTGATGCCACCCACTACGCGTTATGCGAGTTCGCGCAGCCTATTCATCTGGATAGGCTGGCGCAGGGTGCGCAGAGCCTTCACCTCGATCTGTCGAATGCGTTCGCGAGTAAGCTTGAAGTGCAGGCTCAGTTCTTCGAGGGTATGACAATACCCATCGTGCAACCCGTAACGCATCTCGATCACCTGACGCTCGCGCTGGTTCAACGCCTCCAGCGCGAGCGTGATCTGGTCATGCAGCGCCTGGTGCGTCACCACGTCGGCCGGCGCGGCCGCCTGGTGGTCCTCCAGTGTATCGGCCAGGTGGTATTGCTCGTCGTCAACCAGGGGTGCGTCGAGCGAAATAGGATTCTCGGCCATCCCCTGAAGTTCGACTACGCGCTCCTTCGTCAGATTGGCCGCGCGGCCAATCTCCTCCGCCAGCGGATCACGCCCCAAATCCTGGTAGAGACGGCGCGTGATGCGCTTGATCTTGTAAATCAACTCAACCACATGCACAGGAATGTGGATCGTGCGCGTATGTTCCGCCACCGCCCGGCTGATGGCCTGGCGAATCCACCAGGTGGCATAGGTGCTGAAGCGAAAACCGCGCGCTGGATCAAACTTCTGCGCCGCTCGAATCAGACCCAGGTTGCCTTCCTGCACCAGATCGAGCAGACAGATGCCCTGGTTGTTGTAGCGTTTGGCGATACTGACGACCAGACGCAGATTCGACTCGACCAGCCGCTGCTGCGCCTCGATATCGCCCTGGACCACGCGGTGCGCCAGCCGCAGTTCCTGCTCGGCTGTGAGCAAGGGATAGCGCCCGATCTCGCCTAAATATCGCCGGATGGCGTTATCGACGCTGTATTGCTGTGCAGCCTCCTCTTCTCCCTCTTCAAAATCCTCCTCTTCCACTAACAGGTCGTCCTCGTCACGGTAGTATGACCAGCCGCGCTCCTCTTGCTCCCCTTTACCTTTTACAATCGTATCGCTGAGTGCCCTTTTCGCTATGGCTACCATACGAATCCTACTCCTTTACCTCTTAACCACTTTCCACAACTTGGTAACCGGGGCAACCGAAATTTTTTCGGACTCATTCCCCCTAATCTCTTTTAGTGCAAGATATGTGCCAATATACAAGTACAGGGGCGACACACGAAAATCAAGCACTAATTGTGTAGCAGGCCCTGGATATAAGGCTGCACACCTGTAAATTTTTTCCTGTCTGTGGGGAATTTTACGCAAATGATGCCTATCAAGCAAACACCGTTATTGAGATAAACAGGCGTTATACAAGCGAAGGGCGTAGAAGACAGAGTGCTTCTCCTGCTTGAGCGAAAAAAGCCAGAGAGAGAGGGGGGCGATTCCCGAAAATGCTGGAGAGAGGCGTTTATTTGCAATAGACGCGTGGGCCTGTATCATCGGAAAGAAATCAGCATATGCAGATAGACACATGGCTAACCGAACCCTCCCACCCTGAGCAGTGTCCGCTCTGCTCGAAACCGCTGAAAAAAGGTGTGAGTGCCTGTTATTTTTGCGGCTTCTCCGTTCCTGCGACCTCGCAGGGCGCTATCCCGGCTCGCGACGTGGTTGTCGATACACTTCCTGTTGAGTCAGGAGCGCCGCAACCACCATCTAAGCCCAAACGGCAGCCGAAGCCGGTCATGCCTATCCCGCCGCGTGCTTCCGCGCATCCTGTTACTGTGCGTCAGAGATATCCCCACTACTTTTCAACCGCGGAAGAGGGCAACGGCGGCCCTCTCTCCACATCTGCCAGCCGTGAGCACCTGCCCGCGCAGGGTGCAGCGCGGGGCCAGCAGCGTGGTGGCAATGCAGAGCGGGTGCCTCATACCTCCGTGGCCCCTATCTGGCAACACGAATCGTCCCATTACGAAGCGGCGAGCAGCCTTTCGTCGCTCTCCCTGGTGGTATCTGAACTCCCCACCCGGCCTGGGTCTCCGGCGTCTCCCAGGGCCACCCGGCGCCTGCCGCATGTTGATGAGATTGATACGGTACCACCGGATAGGACTATGGATGCGCCAGCATTCCCCCCGCGTGCGCTCGTTCCCACTACGCCGAAAGCCGTCGTGCCAGACCCGGCATCCTGGACGGCTGGTGGGGCCGTGACATCAAGCCATGCCCAGCGCTTGATCGAGCGAACCAACTCAAGGAGGCGCCGCGCCTGGTCGCTCAACCCGTTTGAGCGCCTGCGCTGGTGGCTCCTGGCGCCTGGACGCCTCGAATTTACGCTCTGGATCGGCGGCACAATCTTGCTGATCAGCGTGACCTGTATGCTCTTGCTGGCCACTGCTCTTAGCTTTGGCTGGTTCAGCCATGGCGTGCTGGCAGGCACCCTGCCCCCCTCGGGAAACCGCTATCATGGCTCCGCAGATACAGGGCCGGCCGCAACGCTGACCAGCACGCCGGGCCTTACTCTGGTGTTTACCGATAAAGGCCCCTTGCATCCCGGCCAGATAATTCATCTCCGGGGCAGCGGTTTTGGCGCGCATGACGCGGTGACGTTCACCTATGACAATCAAGAGCCTTTTTCAGACCCCAATGGCCATTCCATCGTAGTGCAGGTGGATGAGCAAGGGAAGTTTATGGCTGCCTTACAGTTGCAGCCGGCCTGGACGCCTGGACAGCATATCATTGTGGCGCGCGCTAGCCAGACCCATCACCTGGCGGTTGTGACCATTGACCTGAGTGCCACTATTCCTGCTAAGGGGAGTACCCCTGGCACCAATCACGGCCCGATTGTCACACCCGGCTCCGGTAATGGTCCGGGATCGAATGGTGCGTCCACTCCCGTGGGTCGCACGCCTGTACCCACGCCTCCCGTCCACCATACACCGACGCCCACGCCCGTGCCACCCACGCCGACACAGGCGCCACCCACGCCGACACAGGCGCCACCCACACCCACGCCGACACCTGCCGGCACAAATAGTCCTGGCTCTACCTCCACACCGTCCGTCTCCACAGGTTCAGGCATCGGCGATGCGCTCGCAGGCGGGGATACCCAGGGAGGATCGGCCCTCTCTGCTCTCCTTGAGAACACGCTGCTGTCCGGCGGCCCAGGTCTCTGGGTTCTGATCCTGAGCTATGGCCTTGCCATGCTGCTGCTGGGAAGCGCGGGCGTGATTCACAAAAATCGCACCCACACCCGGTGAGCACTGTCCCAGGGATATGCCACAGGTATCAATTTCTTGATACCTTAGTATCTTGTAGTACCGAGGTAAGCAAGAGATAATGCATTGTAATCTATTTTGTATGATCTGGATTTTATGCTTTTAAAGCCCTCTTAGTAGGAAGGTTTATAGGAATGCGTAGTAAAAGGTTTATCCCTGGCTTCGTGGTCCTGGTAGGTTGTCTCCTGGGTATTGGCCTGATGCTGGGCACGGGGCTGTTAGGCGCGGCCCGGCAGAAAGCATTTGCTGCCTCTGCCATCACTGCTACTGATTACACGATACCTGCCGGTTCTGATCCCTGGGGAACGGCCGTTGACAGCTCAGGAAAGATCTGGGTGGCTATCCCCGGCTGCGATCCCGGCACATCGTGTAACAGTTCTACACCTCCGGGACAGATCGCCTTATTTCACCCAGCGGCCTCCACCTGGAGTACATATCCATTGCCCGCCGGCTATGGGCAACCGCTTATGTTGAGCGTAACATCCAAAAATATGCTCTGGTTCACTATGCCTATGAGTAACTCCATTGGCCGCTTTAACATCGTCAACCATAAGTTTGCCCAGTGGCATGTTCCCACCGCCAATTCAGAACCCTGGAGCATCGTTGTTGACCATAATGGCAAGGTCTGGTTTGGTGAGCGCGCCCTTAATAAAATTGGCGAATTCGACCCCACTACGAATACGTTTCACGAGTTTGCGACTCCCACCGCCGATAGCCAGCCATACGGCATTACCGTCGATGCCTCAAACAATATCTGGTTTACCGAGAACAATGACGCGCATGCCCAGATCGGCGAGTACACGGCCCAGGGGCAGATGCTGGAGTATAAGATCCGCAACGGCTCTACCGGCGGCGTCACTCCCCACCTGATCGTCGTTGACCCCAATGGCAATATCTGGTGGACTGAGGGTTGGGCAGGTAGGATCGGCGAACTGCATATCGCGCAGGCGCAACCCGGCACAAACAATGGCGTGAACGAGTATGCGTACCCGGCCCTCTGCAGCACCTGCGGTATGCATACCTCTGGCATCGCCGTCGATAATAAGGGCAATATCTGGTTCGATGACTCCTTGCAGAGCACATATGGCTCCTTTCCCGACACCGGTACGGGGAGCTTCACACTCTACACCACGCCCAGCCCGAACAGCCATCCACACGATGGCCTGACGGTCGATAGCAAAGGCCGCGTCTGGTTCGACGAGGAATTCGCCAACAAGCTGGCGAAAGTCACCCCGGCTAAGGCGGTTAAGGCGGCTAAGGGATAAGATGTGGTCATGAGTTCCCCCGAATTTTTGAAACATTCGTTCAAAAATTCGGGGGAACTCATGATTATGGATTCCTACCCTACGCGGACCAAATGCGCATTTTCGTACCCTTGTTTTCCCCCCCAACTCATGGTATACTTGTAACCAGGCAAGCGGAAATACGTTGAACTGTCCCCCTACCTCCAGATCTACACTCCATGAAACACACTCCTTCCAGCATTGACCTCTTTGCGCGTGACATTCTCGGCAGGCCGCTGTATCCCTACCAGAGCGAGATCGCCCAGGCTATCCTGGCGTCCGTCCTGGGTGGGCAGGGGCGCATCTTCACAGTGATGATGGCGCGGCAATCGGGGAAGAACCAGTTGTCGGCGGTCCTTGAAGCCTACCTGCTCACCTGTATGAAGCGGGGCACCATCGTCAAGGCCGCGCCAACGTTCACGCCGCAGATCATCAATAGCCGCCTGCGTCTCCTCTCACTGCTCGACACAGCGTGGACACGCGAGCGCGTGTGGACGAGTCACGGCTATATCGTGGGGCTGGCTCCCAAAGACGATCCAACTCTCTTGCGTGCGCATGTTGGGCCGCGCGTGATGTTCTACTCGGCCGGCCAGGAGAGCAATGTGGTCGGCGCGACGGCTGACCTTCTGCTGGAGATCGACGAGGCCCAGGATGTGCTTCCTGAGAAGTTCGATCGCGATTTCCGGCCCATGGCCGCGGTCAACAATGCGACCACCGTCCTGTACGGCACGGCCTGGTCAGATACTACTCTGCTGGCCCAGCAGCGGGCCAGCAACCTCGAAGCGCAGCAGCACACGGGCCAGCGCTCGCATTTTGAATACGATTGGCAGGCGCTGGCCGCCATTAATCCGGCCTATGCCACCTTTGTAAGACAGGAGATCGCGCGCCTGGGAGAGGATCATCCCGCGATCCAGACGCAGTACCTGCTTCGCCCTCTCAGCGGCGCCGGCTATCTTCTGAACCCGTTGCAGCGCACGCTCCTGCAAGGCAGGCATGCCTGGGAGGAGACGCCGCCGGGCGCGCTGGAGGAGGGCTGGTACATCGCCGGCATGGATGTCGCGGGCGAGGAGCGCCTGGACCCGGCGCGCGGCATCGCCACTGTGAACCCGCGCCGCGATAGCACCGTCATCACCATCGGGCGCGTCCACTACAATGAGCTGAACCTGCCCGTGATCGAGGTGGTGCATCACGAGTGGTGGACCGGGATGTCGCATCTCGACCAGTATGCCGCCGCCATCGCCCAGGCCGAGCGTTGGGGGCTACGCGCGCTGGTCATCGATGCCACGGGACTCGGCGCCGGGCTGGCCTCCCTGCTCCGTAGCCGCCTGGGAGAGGAGCGCGTGTTTCCTTTCACGTTCACACGCCCCAGCAAGTCACGGCTCACCTATCATATGCTCTCGCTGCTCAACAGTGGCCGCCTCAAGCTCTATGCGCCGCCAGATGCGCCACCGGGCCTCTACGAAGAGTGCTGGCGACAGCTCAAGCTGGCCCGCTATCGTCTGCCAGCGCCTGAAGTATTAGATATGTATGTCGATCCCGCCGATGGGCATGACGACTTCTTGATGAGCCTGGCCTTGCTCACCGAGGCCCTGCATGCCCTCGTGACGCCCGCCGCCTCGACGCTGATCCGACCCGTAAGGCTGTATGGCGAGGAGAGCCGTTTTTAAGAGCATGATACCTCTTTGCTTTCTATCGACTTGTCACATTGAACGTGATACAATGCCTTGCAGCGGGCGTTTTCACCAAAGACGCGCGCTATCCTCCACACGTAGCTAAGGAGCAAAGGTATGCCAAGAGGACGCAAGGGACCCCCGCAGGATAGTATTGACAGTATTTTACTCGCCATCAGCCGGCGGAACGATATCGACCCCACGACGATGGAGTATTATTTTGAACGTCTGGATGAGGAGTGGACCGATGGGGCGCGCGCTAAAGTACTCCAACTCCTGCGTAGTAGCGACGTTGCGGCCCATTCGGCGGCTATCCATGTGCTCTCTGAGCTAGCCACCGATTACGACCTGGAGGATCTGGAAGACTTTGTGACCGACCCGACCGTGAGCGACATGGCGAAGCTGACGCTGGCCCCTATCCTCAAAGAGCTTGGCTCGGAGATGGCCGACGAGGGCATCATTGAGTATCTGAACGATCCCGAAGCCGCCATGCTCCAGATGCAGATGCGCCTGCTTGAACTGGTGGGACAGAGCGAGCTGGGCGTGGAGGCGGTGCTGGAGGATGTGCTGGCCATGCCTGTCGAGCGCCGCATGGGCTTTGTTGATTGGCTGGGGCGTAGCCATGATCCACGCGCCGCCCACCTGCTCATCCCCCTGTTGGAGAATCAGCCGGGCAAGTTGATTATGGCCACAATTGACGCCCTGGAACAGTTGGGTACGGTCGCCGTCCAGCAGACCATTCCTGCTCTGAACTACCTGCTCACTACCAGCTCGAATCGCGCGCTCAAGCAGCACGCGCGCGCCACCCTGGGCCGGCTGACGATGCTCTCGGCCCCCGGCACCGAGGCGGCGGCGATGGCGGAGGCGGCTCAGCAGCCGCTCGCCCTGTATGAGGCCCGTGTCAGCTTTATCGATGGTTCCGGCGCGCAGATCATCATGCTCTCCTGGCGGCGGCCCGATGGTATGCTGAAGGGGGTCAACGTCCTTTACCAGGACCAGTGGGGCATCAAGGACTGCTATGGCACCGATGAGATGGAGGAGGGGCGCTGGTCCGAACTGGTCCACGAGATGGAGGAGCAGGGTTTCTACAGTTTCCAGGTGCCGGTCGAATATTGCCTGGCGCTGATCGCGGAGGCCGCGGCACTCAACAAGCGTACGCGCCACAAGGTGCCCATTGCCTATACCGTCTGGCGTCCCCTCATCGGCGCGGAAGGGGTACAGCACAAGGGCGTCTCTCCCGTTCCGACAGCATTGGCACCCTGTGTCTTCGACGATGACCTGGCCAGCGAGGCAAAGCGCGGCGCTGAACTCTACCAGTGGTTGGAGTTTGCCTCGTGGATGTTCGAGCCGCTGACCGTGCTACAGCCGTACATCAATCGCTACTGGGCGACCTACGATCTGCTGGAAGGGCCAGGGAGCGGCCGGGGGCGCGGACGTGGACGCAAGGGCAAGCAGAAAGAGCATCAGGCCAACCTGGATACGATTGTGAGCGAGGCGCTGGCCGAATTGATCGATGACCGCTGGCGCCTGCTCTACGAGGCCCGCCTGCGCCGCCAGGGCCAGTTGTTTGTCTGCACCGAGCGTACCGCCGAGGCCACGCTGATTAGCGCTGTTGCCGCCGCGCTCCATCCCGATTCTGCCCTCCCGCCGCAGGAGCAGGCATTCCTGCACGCCATGATGGGCCTTTCCATCCAGCAGGGCCCGTTCCGCATGATGATCGAAGCCCTGGATACCGATGACTTTGGCGCGCTACCCATTGACCTGTTTCCGCCCAAGAGGTGAGCCTGCACCCTCATCCAGCCGCTGCTTCCAGAAATCGTTGCAGGGTTGTTCGTGTCACAGTATAAGGAAGTTCTTCCACTTTTCGCAGAATCGAGGGAGTTGTTCATGTCTTTGAAATTTGGTTTGTCCCTGCCACAAGGCTGGATTATGGATCTGGCGAGCATTAAAAACCCGGTCGAAGCCTATGAAACTATGACACGCGTTGCCCTGACCGCCGATGAAGTGGGTTTCGAGTCCGCCTGGCTTGTCGATCACTTTCATACTATCCCGCGACCATCACAAGAAGTCACGTTTGAGTGCTGGACCACCACCGCAGCCCTTGCACGCGACACAACTCGTATCCGCATTGGTCAGATGGTCACGTGCAATGGCTATCGCCATCCTGCCCTGCTGGCGAAAATGGCCAGTACCGTCGACGTTCTCTCACATGGGCGACTCAATTTCGGCATCGGGGCTGGTTAGCGGAAGTTTGCCGTACTCAAAGAGCACTGCGAAGCCGTCGGGCGCGACTACGAAAGCATTCAGTCCAGGAGGTGATACTCGGTTTTCTCGATATCCTGCAATTGGATGCGTTACGCTTCTTTGCGCAAGAATTCATGGCATAAATGTAGCACTCCAGGTCAATGAAACAACGAGGGCGTATTCACTCAAGCTTTATCCTGACTGATGGAATGGGAAGGTCTGAGATGGATTAGCCCTTGTTGCAGATCTATTCACAGCAAGCAGCACATTAAATATTATACTTGCAAACGGGCTAGTTGTGAACTATACTCGAAAGGAGAAATACAACTGTAAAGAAGCGAGTACATGCATCAGCATTTAAATACCTCTATTCTTCCGTCAAGCCATGAGAACATAAATGCCATTGTTGCGGGGACGGGTCGTTGTGGTTCGACAATGCTCTCGAATCTCTTACGAGAACATCCGGCGGTGCTCAGCCTGTCCGAGTTCTTTATCTTTTTGCATCCTTCTGTTTTTAACGAAGATGTACTCGATGCAGCACAATTCTGGAAAGTTATTGGAGAACCCGCTCCTCATCTGCGGCTATATCTGCAACAGGAAGCACCGCTGCCAGAGTTTCTCTATCCCTTTAAGGTGCCATCATCACGCTTCACCGGCGAGACGGGCGTGCCTTCTATCCTGCTAGTCACTCTTCCACACCTGACCAACGATTACGAGGCTGTTTATGACGAGCTTCGTGAAGTGGTGCAAGGCTTTCCACGTGACCGTATCGCAGGACACCTTGACCGTTTGATTGATTGGCTGAAACATCGCTTTGGGCGCCGGGTCTGCATAGAGCGTTCCGGGGCTTCGCTGGCCCTCGTATCATCACTCATCCGCCTGTTTCCCAGGGCAAAATTTGTCCACCTCATTCGCGATGGGCGCGCCTGTGCCTGGTCAATGAGCCGGCATTTTGCCTTTCGATTCATAGTTGCCATGAATATTCCAGTAATGCAGGATGGTGGTGGACAGGCTGGTGAAGGAGCAGCGAGTGCCGACCAACAACCGCTGGCACCTCAACAGATCGACTTCATGCACATTGTCTCAGGTCCCATTCCGTTATCGGCCTTTGGGAGATACTGGAGTAGCTTGATTATAAGCGGGGTGCAGGCGTTGTCAGTTTTGCCAGAAGAGCAAATACTGACCATACGCTATGAAGATATCGTCGCTGCTCCACAGCCCAATCTCGCGCGCTTGATCGATTTCATTGATCCTTCGCTTCAGAATGCTGACTGGTTAGCCCGCGCCTCCACTCTTGTAGAACATAGGCCTTCTGGCTGGGAACACTTGCCTGCCGCCGAGCGCGAAGCGTTTGAGCGCGCCTGTCAACCCGGACAGGCTGTTCTTGATCTCATTATGCAAGAAGGCATGCATTCGCCGGGACTCCCGGCACTGCTTCAACATGGTACGAATGCCCCGGCCGAGCCGTAGGACGTGGCTCTACGGCTCTGACACACTTCATGTGTCGGGTGAGGCATCCCCCGTCCGCGTAGGGATCCGGCTTGCCGCATCCGTGCGTGGCCTCGCTTGCGCGGCCAGGGGGGAGGCCTTCCAGGTCCAAGGGCCTGCTACACGGA
>JALYTT010000056.1 GCA_030854145.1 Chloroflexota bacterium
CCCGTCAAGCAACCCATGATATCTGTCTGCCAAACGGGCTTGTAAACGGCGCCCCTACGCATCCATCGTGCCCCTACCCTTTATGCGTCTCTCTAGATATTTCCAGGTCTAGCCACGTCCGCCCTCCAGTTTGCGGGTGGGCCGGCCACGCGAGCGAGCGGGCGGCGGGTAGTACGTAGGCATAGCCGAGATGATGTCGCCGATGCGCACCTGCACCTGCAAGTAGCGGTTGGCCGGACGATGGTAGTGCGCGAAGAGCATCAGCAGATGGTGGGCGATCACATCGGCCTCGTCGGTATGGCACGAAAGGACCATCTGCCCACCGATAGTCTCCTCGGCGGCGGTGACACCCATCTCTTCGCCCTCTTCACTTAGCACCAGGCGGCGCGTTTCGCGGCGCACAACGCGGTGTGGCCAGAGCATCAGCGCGATGACGCGACCCTTGAGGCGCTGCTCGCGCATGCGCTCCCCCAGGTAGTTCGCGAGCTTGCGAATGGCCGAGCATGTTTCGTCGGCATCGGAGGCATGATGGAAGCGCACGCGCGCGTTCTGACTCAACGGCGGCGCATCTGGCACGACCAGACTTACATCCTCGCCGGTCGCGACCTGGTAGACCCAGCCGCCAAGCTTGCCCAGGCGGCGCGTCAGACCCTCTTCCGCCAGGACCGCGACCTGCGCGAAGGAGGTAATCCCAAAATCGCGCAGGTGCGCAACCAGTTCAGCCACCGCGACCGAGTCCACCTGCTCGCTGCGCCCCTCTACCTCGTGCTGCGAACTGGGACCATCCTGCTCGCTGAGTTCCGGCAGCATGCTGGGCATGCCCGCTCCAGCGGCACGCACCTGTAGCAACATCGAGAGCGGGAGCGTCTGCACAAACGAGGCTTCGCGGCCCGGCGGAATGTAGAGCACGCCCTGGCGCCCATCCTTCCGACTCAGCAGCGCCGCGAGTTCCGCGATGGCCTTGCCGTTGGCGATGCCGATCATGGCCGTCAGCCCGATCTCGGCGATCTCGGCACACAGGCGCTCGGCGAGATGCACCGGCGTGTCAAAAGCGATCTCGCAGCCGCGCAGGTCGATAAAGGCGTCCGCGATAGGAATCGACTCGATGATGCGCGAGTAGGCGCGATAGCGCTCGCGCACCTGCTGCAACACCGGCTGGTAGCGATGATAGGAGGCCGGCAGGAAACGCGTGCGGGGCACCAGCCGGTGCGCACGGCGCAGCGGCATCCCCGGACTGATGCCCAGACGTACCGCCGCCGGAGAGGCATCGATGACGCGCCCTGGTTCGTTTGGGCGCCCCGTTCCTGTGCCCACTACAAAGCTCTGTCCTCGCAAGGCAGGGTCGGCCATCTCCTCCAGGGTACAATAGAAGTGCCGGATGCGCACATGCATAATCCCCTGCCTGAGACGTGCCCGCTCCGCCGCCCGCGCGGCCTCTTCCATGCGCTGGGCCATCTCGGCCGACTGGCGCTCCATCGTCGTTTCGCTGGTGGCCTGTAGTCTATTCTGGGCTATGGTGTCAAGATTATATTGCTGCATTAGTGGCTTCTTACTAAGTGCTTATCTATGTACATGAATTAATTATACTCTATGAATGCACCGATCCGTGAGTCGCTCGCTTGCTTGTTTTGCTAACGCGCTCCCATCCTTTCTCAGGCCACTTTATCAGTAGGTCTTCTAGTATATAGAACGTGCAAGGATGTTATTCTATCCAACAACAATCCATTCTAGTAGAGCGCTTTCCACGGTGTCCACCTTCCACCTGTTCGAGAAGAAGACAGACGAGAAATGGCTCCCCCGCCCGCGTAGGGACCCGGCTTGCCGCATCCGTGGGGCAGGCTCTTGGGTCTGAGATCCCTCCCCACAGGCCGCGCAAGCGAGGCCAGCGCACGGATGCGGCAAGCCGGGTCCCTACGCGGGTGGGGGAAGCGCCTCTATCCCTCGTGCGCCTCTACGCGAGCCAGAAACAGCGCAGCGTTTCGCGTCCTCCCTCCCTGCAAACAGGGATGGCTGTACCTGAAAGATCAGGCGATAGCTACCAATGCCAGCCAAGAAAATAGAGCAGGTCGGCCAGCACGAAGCGCAGGCGGATAAAATGCCCGTTGCGCACGGCGAAATCGTACTCTTCCTGGCTCACGGGCGGCTCCAGTTCCTGGCTCACGAGCGGCGCTCCGGCATCCGCCAGAATCTTGTGGACGGTCTGCGGTGGACAGACCAGCGAGGCAAGTTTCGGGCGGTGCTCGCTCTGCCAGCGGCTACAGAATTGCTCGAAGCGCGGACGCTGGCGTCGCCACAATGCGAGCTTCTGGCTGTAATCCTGCCAGCATTCTCGTGCCATAGCCCCGCTGGCATCGATCTCCTGGAAAAGGTCGTCTATGTGTGTTCGCAGCGCTTCATCTTCGGGATAGCAGGCAGCGATATCTATGGACTGCGGGTCGAAGGTGTCCAGGAAACGTTGGTAGAGCTGCGAGGCGGTGATGGTTGCCACGCCAACCTGGGCGCCGTGCAGGGCCAGGCCATGGCCATAGTGATCGGCAATCATGTCCAGCACGTGCGAGATGACGTGCTCTGTCCCTGAGATGGGCGCGGACATGTTGACAATGGATTGCGCGATGCCGGCCAGCAGTAGCGCGCGCGCCACCACGGCCTCGCCCGCGTGCGAGCGCTGTCCGATACTCGCCGCGTGCGCCAGCAAGATGGCATCCAGGTTGGCAAGCAGGGCCAGCGGCACCTCGCTATAGAAATCGACCAGCCCCAGGGCGCTGGCCAGATACCAGTCTCCATAGGCCACGAAGCGCGCGCAGCAGTCGCCCAGGCCCGCGTTTGTCATGGCTGTGGGAGCGGAAGCCAGCACCCGCAGGTCCGAGAGAATCGCCGTCGGGTAGCGCGAAGGCACGGTACGCTTGACGCCATCTTTCAGCAGCACCGCCATGCTGGCGGCAAAGGCAGTTACCGAGTTAGCCGTCTGGCAGCAGATGTAGACCATGCGCCCCGACTCGGACTGCTGCTGATCGTAGAGATGGGCCGCGTGCTTGGCAATATCGGTGACCGTACCCGCACCCAGCGCTACCAGGGCCGCGCCGGGCGTGATGGCCGCGCGCACACGCTCGACCTGCTCAAAATCGGCATGCACCAGGCCATAACGGTCCCCTTGCAGGCAGAGCGTCTCAAGGTTGTACCCGGCCGCGCGCAGCAGGTCCTGCACAAACGGCTTCAGGTCCTGCTCCTCGCGGCGCATCGGTGTCTCGTCAACAACGAGCAGGACACGCTGGTCGCGGTCGACTCCGGCGCGCCGCAACGAGGCGGGGAGTTCCAGCAGGGCGTCGGGGCCGATCAGGATCTCATCGATAGCCACGGGACGCAGAGTTGCGCGCTCGCTCGCCACTGTCTGCTGCGCCGCCAGCCAGCGTTTCAAGACGGGCATATCACCCGGATCGATGGGGAAGGTGGGCATCATCATCGCATGGCCGCCTTTCGGAATGGTTCCTGCAAGGCAGTATACACCTCGCGGTAAAGGGCGTACATATGCTCATAGACCTGGCGCTGCGCCGGATCAGGCTCAACATAGGCTCCCACGCGGACAACGCGGTACGCCGCCTCTTGCAGGTCCGCGAACAGGCCGGCAGCCACCCCGGCGATCATAGCGGCACCCAGCGCCGTTGTCTCCAACTCCCGTGGCACACTCACCGGCCTCCCGGTGACATCTGCCTTGATCTGAAGCCATAGCTGTCCGCGCGCTCCTCCGCCAACCGCGCGGATCTCGCGCGGCTTCAATCCGATCTCCGCCATACGATCGACGTTGTCTCGCAGGCCATAGGCGGTGCCCTCCAGCACGGCGCGCACCATGTGGCCGCGACTATGTGCCATACTCAGGCCGAAGAAGACGCCACGCGCATCGGCATTCCAGGTGGGGGTCATAGCCCCGCTCAGGCATGGCAGAAAGATCAGGCCAGCGGCCCCCGCCGGTGTCTCGGCCGCTTCGGCATCCAGTAGCTCGTAGGGGCTGACCTGCTGGTGCCGGGCCTCGGCGCGTATATGCGGGGTGAGTGCGTCAAGAAACCAGCGATAACTGCCGCCGGAGACAAAGCCGGGATTCTCGATAAGCCAGGCAGCAGGGTCGGCATGGCAATGCGTCTCCAACAGACCGCCTTCATCGAAGATGGGTTGCTGGGCCACAGCGCAGACCGGCTCGGCGGTCCCATTGATATCACAGACGATGCCACTGTCCGTGACACCGGAGCCTACGCAGGCCGCGTGTTCATCGCCACAGCCAACGGCCACCAGCGTACGCGTCGTCAATCCCAGCCGTCGCGCTGCCTCGGTAGTCAGCGGTCCAATGATACTCGTGGCCCCGGCGACACGTCCCAGACGCTGCTCATCCAGCCCGGTCAGGCCCAGCATGCGCGGCGACCAGGCTCGCTGCCGCACATCGAGCAACAGCGTCGATGAGGCATTTGAGTAGTCGACGACGACCTCTCCAGTCAGGCGATAGGCCAGGTAGCTGCCGGGGAGCAGGAGATAGCGCGCGCGTGCGAACACATCAGGCTCGTTATCGCGCACCCACAGGATCTTGGGAGCGACATGCGAAGAATCGAGGTTGGCGCCCGTCAGGTGAAAGAGAGCGGCCGGATCGATATGGCGGGCCAGTTCCTCGCACTGGGCGGTCGCGCGCCGGTCAAGCCAGATAATGGCGGGGCGCAAGACATCGCCCTGCTCGTCAACGCAGACCAGGCCATCAACCTGGCTGCCCAGTGCCAGCGCCACTACGTCGCCAGAGCGCACACGCGCCTCATGCAGCACCTGGTTGACACTTGTCTCCAGCGCGGCCTCCCAGTCGCCAGGGTCCTCCTCGGCCCAGCTCGGCGCCGGATAGCGCGCATTGTAGGGCGCGTAGGCGCTGGCAAGCACGAGACCAGAGTCCGCCAGCAGCACGGTTTTCATGCCCTGCGAACCTACATCTACCCCGATGAGATAGCGGTCTGCGGCGAGACTCATGTCTGTGCCTCCAACTCTGCCAGCGCGTCACGCGCCTGCCACTTCTCGCGAATGACCCGGCAGAGCGCCCGCGTCATGGCCTCTGGATGGCGGTGCTGAAATATGTTGCGGCCGACAGAGCAACCAACGGCTCCCACGGCCACAGCCTGCGCCATTCGCGTGAGCAATTCTTCATCGCTGACCAGTGTCCCACCGGCAACGACCACGGGTGCATCGACGGCGCGCACGATCTTCTCAAACGAAGCCTGATCACCACTCCAATTCACCTTGATGATATCCGCGCCCAGTTCGGCGCACAGGCGCGCGTTACGCAACAGATACTCGGCCCCATAGCTGGAGTCGGCCTCGGAGAGCGTCTGGTAGGCATTGGGGAATTCAGCCTCGGCAATGAAGGGCAGGCCCCAGGCAGCGCAGGCGGCACCAATCGCGGAAGCGTACTGGATCATCTCAGGTTCGTTATCGCCGGCCAGCGCGACATACACCACCACGGCATCCGCGCCCAGTCGCAGCGCCTCCTCGACCGACCCGATGGGGGTCACAACCGCTCCCTGGGGTCGCCCGGCAGCCGAGGCCGAGAGCATCAGGGCCAGGGAGGTGGCAGGCGTGAATTCCGCGATCAGTCGCTGCGCCATGCCACGTCCCAGCATCAGAACGTTGGCCCCACCCGCGATGGCCTCGCGCGCCCGTGCCCGTGTATCATACAGCCCACTGAGAAACGTGGGCGAAGTCATTCCGTGATCGAGGGCGCAGATGATACAGGAACCGTAGCGAGGCTCAATCAAGCGCTTCATCCGTATGGCTTTGCCTGGATGCATGACATGTCCTCCTTGAGAGATGTGACGAGATACGCGGTCCGACTTACGAGATAGCACGCACCACGGAGTATACCGGACCTGGCGGCCAGGCGTCAATGGAAAGCGCAGCATGGCTCTCCGTCCTTGCGGGGAAAAGAGGAAAAAGGTCCTGTATAACTTGTATGTCATGGGAGCGGATACACAGCCGCGACCCAGCTATCCTATGGTCTCACGTGCGCTAGGTGCCATCAGTACAATATCTAGCAGAGACACGCGTCGTCTTAAAACAGTGGGAAGGAGGGCTGCATCATGAAACGCCGAAAAACTATAGGGGCCAGAGGGCGCCTCAGCAGGTTGAGAGAGCACGTATTGCTTTATACGTTGCGGCAGACAGACCCACATCAGCCCACGAAGGGTGCCGCGCGCCAGGACACCAGCCGGGGCCGGCAGGCCAGCACGATTAACCTGGCTGCGATTCTCGCGCCACTGGTGGTCCACTGCAACGAGCGCAGCGCGGCGGACGATATGGATACCCTTACCTTCAGCCTGCATCACCTGTTTCGCTGCTTCGATATGCTCTATCGCGACGCATTGCCAGGCCTGGATCAGGCGACAGGACGCATGCTCAACGAGCACGTTCCAGCAGGCTCCCTGGACTGCCGGCAGGCTACCTGGACGCATCTCCAACAGGTGAAGCGCATACTTGAACGCATGGAACCGCTCTGCCACCTGCTCAATAGGGCGGCAGAGGGCATCCTTGATGACCTGGACCGCACGAGTCAACCTCCTGAAAGCCGGCCTTTCGTGCCGCATAAGCAGCCATGGTATGATACTATCATTGAGCAGGAGCAGGCTTTCACCACGCTCGCCGCGAGCCTGGTTACATGGCAGGAGAGTCAGCGGAAGCTCACGTCCTTCTCCAGCCAGTTTAGCCAGCCTTTAGCGGCCTTCTCACCTTCACTCACCCAATTCGATAGCGCCTTTGCCGTCATGCTCGAAATCGCCGGCGCCATCTTCGGCGATACTCTCCTGCGTTTCCGCACTATTCCCAAACAAGACGACGAAGTCGTCGCTACGCTTTTGTTTGATCTCACCCAACAGTCCGACCAGTTGCTTAGCATGTTCCACACTATTGTCGAGTCTCTCTGCCTGCTTATGGAAACGTTCGCCGTTATCCCCTGATCTACCTGGCGGTCATGCGTATCCAGGACGAATGCTATTCTTAACCACAATTCCTCAGTCTTAACGCGAATACAACCACATCGATGCTTTTTTCTCCTCTCCCCTATTGTACAGTGAAGGTAGAAAGAGTACACGAAAGGGCCACGCTGAATGAGCAGCCAAGGAGCTTCTTCGCTTATCATAGAGTCTACCGCCAGCGCGCGCACATATGAGAGAGTCGAGACGGCGCATGCCATCGCGGCGGCGATGCAACATATCACCACAACACACAGCGAGCAGGTAGCGCTGGTGGCTATCAGCCTGGACTTTGACCAGGCTGAGCGCGCCGCTGCTTTGTCATCGGTCGCGCGGGTCGATCGGTGCATTGCCTACCTATTGGAGTATCTTCGCCCCCTGGTTCGCAAAACCGACGCGGTCTTTCTCCTGAAGCACCACCTGTACTTCGTCTTGCTGGGAGCGAATCAGCAGGGCGGACAGATTGTGCAGAGTCGCCTGTGGGATGCCTCGCTCTGGCGCATCCATAGCATAGCTAGCGCGGAGATACAGCGACCCCGCGCGCTCTCTATCGGGCACAGTGTGTACCCCACACTCTATGCGGAGTTCATAGAATGTATCCAGGCCGCGACGGAGGCCAGTCTTACTATTGAATGGCAGCCTGAACGCTCCTCGCGCAGAACCGCCATTCGCCAGCCACGAGCCGTCCAGGTCTCACAAGGCTTGGACACCGATGAACTACCTGCGCGAGCACGCAGACTCGGCGTCCCCTACCTCTCGCTCTTGCCCCGCAGACCACCCGAACATGTTCAGCACCTGGTAAACGCGAAGCTGGCACAGGAATTGCACTGCTACCCCCTGGGGCGCGAACGCAATATGCTGACCGTGGCCATGTCCGATCCCCAGGATCGCTCTGTCCTGGATCGCCTGCACCAGGAAACGGGTCTGCGCATCTTCCCGGTCCTCACGCACCCGCAAGAGCTACAGACCGCCCTGGATCAGCTCATTTGACGCTGAACGACTCTTCCGCTATCATAACAGGGGTCATCCTTCATAGGAACCCGGTGATATTCTACGTAGGGACTCGATTTATCGAGTCCGGCGCAATGTATCGCGTGTATAGGGAAGTAGACAATTTTATCCAATTAGAACGGTTTCGTGTAATGAATTGCGCCGGACGCGCTCAACCGCATCCTTACTACTCTGTCAAGGTTCATTGCGCAGGTATCAGGGCGATGCCTCTTCCCGCGTAGGGATGCGGCTTGCCGCATCCGTGTGGCAGGTCCTTGGGCCTGGCACCCCAAGGGAGGCCTGACACGGATGCGGCAAGCCGCATCCCTACGCGGGTGGGGCCATCTCACCCGCGTAATGAACCTTGACAGAGTATTACGTATTTGTTAAAAGAAAGGTTTTTCTGGCTATATGAATATCTTAGTGACTGGTGGAGCAGGCTTCATCGGCTCGCATATCGTCGATCAATGTATAGCAGCAGGACATAGCGTGGCTATTGTAGATAACCTGTGGCAAGAGGGAGGCGGGAAAGAGGCAAACATTAACCCGCAGGCGCGTTTCTACCGCGCCGATATCACCGATGACACGGCTCTGGCCGCGATCTTCGATGAGGTACGGCCGGAGATCGTCAGCCACCAGGCCGCGCAACATAGCGTCGCCATCTCCACAAAGGACCCCCAGTTGGATGCGCGCGTCAATGTGCTTGGCCTGCTGAATGTGCTGCAAAATTGCACACGCGTGGGCGTGCGCAAGATCGTTTTTGCCTCCTCCGGGGCCACCTACGGCACACCCGTGCGCCTCCCCATCGATGAGGATGTCTTGCAGCGCCCGGAGTCTCCCTACGGCATCACAAAGATGGTCGCGGAATACTACCTGCGCTACTGGCAGCAGGCCTATAACCTGACCTTTACAGCGCTACGCTACGGCAATGTCTATGGACCGCGCCAGGACCCGAACGGCGAGGCAGGCGTCATCGCCATCTTTGCCAGGCGCTTCCTCTCTCACCAGCCAATACGCATCGACTGGGACGGTGAGCAGCGTAAAGATTACGTCTATGTTGAAGATGTAGCTCGCGCCAATATGCTGGCGCTCAGCGGTGGCGGCGATAACGCGATCTTCTGCATTGGCACCGGGCATGGGGCCTCGGTCAACGAAATCTATCGCGCGCTGGCCGACATTACCGGCTACGAACCGGAGATCGTACCCGCCCCCAAACGGCCCGGCGATATCTACCTGGCCTACTTCAACTCCGCTCAGGCGGAGCGTGTGCTTGGCTGGAAACCTGAAGTGAGCCTGGAAGAGGGCATCAGGAGAACCGTCGAGTTCTTCAAACAGTAGAGATTAGAGCAAGAGGAGAGACGAGGACGATGCTATGGAGGCCATCGTCCTCGTCTCTCTGTGGCCTTCGATTATGCTGTTCCGGCAAGCGTCAGCTTGCGCGCATGTTCCCGTACCACCTCGCGCATATGGCGCGTGATCACATGCGTCAGAATCATATGCGCATCCTCCTCCTGCTCGATATTCTGTCCTGGGGCAAGCACATAAGCATCCACGATCTCCTTGATGCGGCCACCCTGCGCGCCCAGCAAAGCGATGGTGGCGGCGCGCGATGCCTTTGCCAGCATGATGGCATTGATCACATTCGTGGAGTTCCCGCTGGCACTGATACCGATAACCACGTCGCCAGGCTCGATCATATTCGCCAGTTGCTCCGCGAAGACGTGCTCATAGGCGGTATCGTTGCTCCAGGCTGTGATTAACGGGACGTGATCCGTCAGCGAAATGGCCTTCAGGCGAGGAGCGCCCGGCATGATGGTGTTCTTCGCCAGGTCGAGCGCGAAATGCGAAGCGGTGGCCGCGCTGCCACCGTTCCCCATCACAAAAACGCGATGCCCGGCGTGATAAGCCTGTTCAAGCAGTCTCAGCACCTGCTCAAGCTGAGGGAGAGAGATCGCGCGCAGCATCTGCTCCAGGTCACTAAAGTATGTCGTAATCGCTTCCACTATTTTGCCCCCTAGATGGATTACTCTAGCGCTTGAGAACGCGAAGGCGGCTCGCTGTATGGCTCTATCCAGAGCCGGTTAAAGCTAGCCACATTGAGCACTACCGTCGCGCCCTGCTGATCAAAATGAAAATTCATGCGTTTCAAGCCGCGCGCCTCTAATGCCTCGGTCACGGCGTTTTGGACATCCTCGCGACAATACAGCAGCAGGAACCCGCCACCTCCGGCACCGGTAATCTTGCCGCCGCTCGCTCCATGGGCCAGCGCCAGCGCGTAACACTCGTCGATAAAGCCGGTCGAGAGGTTCGGGGCCAATTGGCGCTTCTCGCGCCAGGCGTAATCCAGCAGGCGCGCGAACTCGTCCAGGTCGCCACGCTCCAGGCAGGCCTGCACATCCACTGCCACCTGCTTGATGTTATGCAGCGCTTGCAACACGGCTTCATCGCGATTTTCCGTCGACTCGCGCTGCTGCTTCAAGATTGAGGTCGATTCGCGCGAACTGCCCGTGAAGAAGAGCAGCAGGCGGCGCTCCAACGCCTGGCGCACATCCGGCGCCACATTCAGCGGCTCAACGGTCACGCCTGCTGATGTGAAGGTATATTTATTCAAGCCACCAAAGGCCGAGGCATACTGATCCTGCTTGCCAATAGGCATACCCATTTTCGAGATCTCGATATACGAGGCGAGTTCCGCGACCTGCTGCTTGGTCATCGGCTGCTCCACCAGGGTGGAGATCGCGCGCACCAGGGTCACCGCCGCCGCGCTGGACGAACCCAGGCCGGTGCCGGGAGGTACCTCGCTGGCGACGAAGAGATTGATGCCGCGCCGGATGCCAAAATGATGGAGGACCGCCTTGGGGAGGGCCAGGTCCCCATCCCAGAAGAGATCATTGTAGGGAGAGTGCCGGAAAAGCGAGCGGTAATCCGCTGAGATAACCTGGAGATCATCAGAATCATCGGTTGTAATCACGGTATAAAAATATTTATTAATCGCGGTACTGACTACCAGGCCGCCGTATTTAGCATAGTATGCCGACAGGTCAGTTCCGCCCCCACCAAAGCTAATGCGCATAGGACTCCGGGCGATAAGCATAGTGTCGCTCCTTAAAAAAGAAAAAACACCGGGGTGACGGCTTCAGCTCCCCTTTCTCGCCTCTGCTGGCCTGCTCACCTGGTGTACCCAGGCAGGCAACCACAGGCGGGACAAGCAGGAGCTGTAGCTGTCACCCCGATGTCAAAGATACATTTGAGATAATAGAGGAAGAACCGGGAAGCTGAACACACCCAGTTCTGGCTCTGGCGAGAACATGCTCTCACTCCCCAAGTTCTGTTCTTTATTACGCGACAGGCTGGCGCATCGCTTCAATCAAGACCCTGGCCACCTCTGGACGTGAGAACTCGCGCGGTGGAATCTCACCGGCTTGCAGCATCTGGCGCACTTTGGTGCCGCTCAGGGTGACATGCTGATCGGCCCCGTGTGGGCAGGTCTTCGATGACGCCATTGAGTCACAGACACGACAGAAAAAAGTATGGTCAAAGAACATCGGCGTGATGCCCAGTTTGGCCGCATCGAACTCCGCGAAGATGTGCTGGGCGTCGTAGGTCCCATAGTAGTTTCCGACGCCAGCATGGTCGCGTCCGACGATAAAGTGCGAGCAGCCATAGTTCTTACGCATCAGCGCGTGAAAGATGGCCTCACGCGGCCCGGCATAGCGCATAGCCGCTGGCAGCACCCCCAGGATCACGCGATCAGCCGGGTAATAGTTCTCCAGCAACACTTCGTAGCAGCGCATGCGCACATCGGCGGGAATGTCGTCGCCCTTGGTATCGCCGACCAGCGGGTGCAGGAACAGACCATCCACGGTCTCCAGAGCGCATTTCTGGATGTACTCGTGCGCCCGGTGAACGGGGTTGCGCGTCTGGAAACCTACAACGCGTTTCCAGCCACGTTCCGTGAAGAGCTGCCGCGACTGTATGGGTGTGTAACGCTGCTGGGCAAAGGCCTGCGGCTGCAAAGCAACCACGCGTACAGGGCCACCCAGCAACACATCGCCCTGCTGGTACACATGCTTGACACCAGGGTGGGTCTCTTCCGTTGTGCGGTAGACCTGGCTGGCCTCAAGCTGCTTGTCGTAGTCATACTTCTCTTCAAGGGTCAGCACGGCCTGCAACTCGCCCTGAGCATTCACCAGGGCCACCTGCGTGCCCTCTTCCAGTATAGCCGCCTGTTCCTGATTTGTCGAGAGGGTAATGGGAATCGACCAGGGAAGGCCGTTGGCGAGGTGCATGCCGTTGACGACGCCCAGGTAGTCGGCGCGGCGCATAAAGCCCTTCAGAGGGCTATATGCCCCAATTGCCAGCATCTCAAGGTCGGCCAGTTGGCGCGACCCGACGGTTATCTTTGGCAGAGCCTTTGCACGCTCCTGTAACTCGGCGCTCTCGGCCTCGTTGGCTCTATTGATGATCAGTTCCCCGCCGTGGGGAGCAATAAGCGTATCTGTCATGCTTTTCTATGTCCTGATTCTTTATGCTGATGCTTTCAAGTCTACAAATAGCCAAGTGCGGCCAGGCGGTCGGTGACGACCTTCGCTTCATCCTCGGAGGCGGCTTCCGGCTCCAGGTAACCCAACTCCTCCAGTTTGGCCAGGATACGGGCCACGCTCTCCTCAATCGTCTCCCTGTCGGTCTCGACCACGAGTTCGGGCTGCTCCGGCTCTTCGTAGGGATCGCTTACACCAGTAAACTCTTTGATTTTCCCTTCATCGGCCAATTTATAGAGGCCCTTGACATCGCGCTGGCGGCACACATCGATAGGACATTTGACGTAGACCTCGACGAAGTTGCCGATTTGAGTACGCGCCCAGGCGCGTGTCTCGCGGTACGGAGAGATGGCGGCAGAGATACAGGCAACGCCGTTGCGGGTAAGCAAGTTGCAGACAAAGGCGATGCGCTTGATGTTGGTATCGCGGTCTTCGCGGCTAAAGCCCAGGCCCTTGCTCAGGTGCGTGCGCACAATATCGCCATCCAGGACCTCAACCCTGAGACCGCGCGCTTTCAAGCGCTGCTCAATGATCTCAGACAGGGTACTCTTCCCGGCGCCAGAAAGGCCGGTGAACCAGAGAGTAAAACCTTGTGTTGACATGTATTCCTCAGTCCTCATTTTCTAAGTTACGTATGATACGCGTAGGGCAGACCCATAGAGAGACCCGGCCCTACAGAATTAGAACGCCTTCCCCTGCATATCAGGGGGTACAGCCACATCCAGTTGCTGCAAGATCGTGGGGGCCATATCCATCAGTTGCAGGTGCTGCAACTCGCGACCCCCCGCTCCCTCATGCACATCGGGGTCATGTTTGATCACAATGCCAAACTGCGCGTGATTGCAGTCATCGGGACCGGTGTCGTTATCGAAGGTGTAGATCGAGCCATGACCGACCGAGCCAACCGAGCGCCAGAAGAGGTCACCAAAGTAGACCAGCAGGTCAGGTGCCACGCCCCGGACCTCGTGGTAGATCTCCTCAGGCTTATAGACGACCGTGCCGATATTCACACCGTTCGGGTCGACCAGCGCCTCCAACCTGGCCTTGAGTTCAGTGCGCAACGCCTCGACCTCGTCTGGCGGCACGATGCCTTGCGGCTCGCGGCCCTCAACGTTGAGGAAGATGCGCGCGTAATAGCCACCGTCACCCCAGACCTTCGTCTTGCTCCAATCGATCTCGCACCTATCGATAGCCGTCAGCGTTGTGGGCTGTGACTTGAGCGTGAGGTAGCCCTCCTTGATCAGCCATTCGTTGACGCAGATACCGCCGTCCATCTTTTTCGCGCCATGGTCCGACACGATAAAGACGGTGGTATCGTCGTCCACCAGGTCCAGGATCTGACCAATCTCGCCATCGATATAGCGATAGTAGTCGCGGATACTCGTATTGTAGACCGGGTGAACCTCGTACTTGGGATGGGTCGTATCGTGGTACTTCCACAGCCCATGATGGATACGGTCGGTACCCATCTCCACAAACATGAAGAAATCCCAGTCCTTTTCAGCGATCCACTTCTTGACGAGCTTAAAGCGCTTCTCGGTCATGGTATAGATCTGGCGCAGCAGGAAGTCTTTATCATCGGTACGGAAGTTGGGGACATCTACCAGATACTCACCGACGAGCGACTCAATCTCCTGCATCACGGAGGCCGGATACGTATAGGGCCGCGCGGGGTTGGTCGTCGAAGGCGAGAGAAAACAGCCAACCTGAATGCCGTTCACAGGTTTGGGCGGATAGGTCTGCGGGACACCAACAGTGATGACCTTCTTACCGGCGCGCGAGAGCACATCCCAGACGCGGTCGGTCTTCACAGAGCTGGAGTTTGCCAGCACATGCTTCTCATAGGTGTGGTCGCCACGATTGCGAAACCCATAGAAGCCCAGCGTACCCGGATCTTTACTGGACATCATCGAACTCCAGGCAGGCACGGTAATCGCCGGGATGCAGCTCTCCAGCTTGCCCCATACGCCGTCATCCATGACGCGCTTAAAATTCGGCAATTCGTCGCGCCACTGGTCAAAAACCAGTTCCGGCGCGGCACAGTCCAGCCCAATCACCAGGACCTTTTTTCGCCGACTCATGTAATCAATACCTTTCAGAATATTTTTACACCACTTCGTTGTTTATACACATAGGCAGCCCGCGTGCCGGGTGCCGGTGGCCTTTTAGTTATATGACATGTAACGGTTGTTGCCATTTCCCGGATCAGACAGCAACCCAAATGGGCTATCTGGCTGTGAAAAGCAACGCCAGTCACATTGTACTATAAAGCGGCAAAAACGTCATCATCACGCCCCTGTTAAATGGGTCACTGTTTTTATGTCAGCCATTCTATAGCAATCAGGCTGAAATAAGGATATAGTATGTGCAGACACAGCACCTACGATGTAAGATAAGACGAAGGTGAATGAGCCTGTGAAAAGGCTCCCATACACTAAGTGAGGAAAGGGATAACCATGTCAAAGAGTAAGAAGATACGCGTGGCCATAGTTGGGGTGGGAAACTGCGCCAGTTCACTCGTGCAAGGGGTCCATTACTATCGCAATGCTAACCCTGATGACTTTGTGCCGGGGCTGATGCATGTGAACCTGGGTGGATATCACATCAGCGATGTCGAATTTTCGGCGGCCTTCGACATCGATCAGAATAAGGTGGGCAAGGATATCGGGGAGGCCATTTACGCTGCGCCAAACAACACCTATCGCTTTGCCGATGTCCCCAAAGTGGGGGCCCAGGTCTACCGGGGTATGACGCATGACGGGCTTGGCAAATACCTCTCACAGGTGATTACCAAAGCGCCAGGGTCAACCAGCGACGTGGTGAAGATTCTGAAGGATACCGGCACCGATGTGGTGATCAACTACCTGCCCGTTGGCTCTGAGACGGCCACCAAGTGGTATGTCGAGCAGATACTCCAGGCGGGAGTAGGGTTCGTCAACTGCATCCCCGTCTTTATCGCCCGTGAGCCATACTGGCAGGAGCGCTTCAAAGAGCGGAACCTGCCGATGATCGGTGACGATATCAAGAGCCAGGTGGGCGCGACCATCGTTCACCGCATGCTGACACGCCTCTTCCGCGAGCGCGGCGTGCGCCTGGAGCGCACCATGCAGCTCAACGTCGGCGGCAACACCGACTTCTATAACATGTTGGAGCGCGATCGTCTGGAATCAAAGAAGATCAGCAAGACCAACGCCGTCACCAGCCAGCTCGACTACGATCTGGGAGCTGACAATGTACACATCGGTCCCTCTGACTACGTGGCCTGGCTCACCGACCGCAAATGGGCCTTCATCCGCCTGGAGGGGCGCACGTTCGGCGATGTGCCACTGAATGTCGAAATGAAGCTCGAAGTGTGGGATTCGCCCAACTCGGCCGGCGTGGTGATCGATGCCGTACGCATGGTCAAGCTCGCGCTCGATCGCGGCATCAGCGGCACACTGGAAGGCCCCAGCGCCTACCTGATGAAGTCCCCGCCCATCCAGCATCACGATGACCTCGCGCGCGACATGACCGAGGCATTTATTCGCGGTGAAGGAGCAGGCACACCTGCACCTATACCAGCACCCGTGTTGGAGTCCAGCAACGGACATAAGGCGGAGGCAGAAACAACGGCGGACTAGTGCTCTGACCCTCTTCATATGCCGGGGAGCAGGCGCTTTCCCCATCCGCGTAGGGACTGGGGCGCAGGCCAGCCCAATAGGCGTCAAGATACGTCCATCGCCGTAGCGCGTGGCTTGCCTCGCCATCCCTGTCACCACCAGGACGGCGAGGCAAGCCACGCGCTACGGCGATGCCCCATTTCCGCTTGTTCCTGGCTTCCCTTGACGCCTATTGGGCGCAGGCCAGCGGCGCCCCTACACGAAATGCCGTGTCTGTGTACCCACCTCGCGTACGCGGCCAGGAGGCCCCACAGGCACCCCAAGGGATGCCTCACACGGATGCGGCAAGCCGAATCCCTACGCGACACAGGAGCAACGTACATCATCCATACCGAATAAGCAGCTTTCGCAGCGACCGGTAGCATATATAGCATGATGACATAGCTCGGCAGATTTCAGTAAACCGTAGTCTGCCGACCTATGTCATCTGTATTAGTGCTGAACTGTTGGTGCGGTCGGCACCGTTGGCGCCGTCGGCACCGTTGGCACAGCCGGCGCATTTAACGCCGGTTGCTCCGAGGGGGCTCGCAGCAGTTCCTCACGCACAATTGTAACCTCTGGTGGAGCACTGATCCCGATCTTTACACGTTCTCCTTCGACCGCCAGAACCGAGACACTGATTACCCCACCAAGAATAATACTTTCACCAACTTTTCTTCGCAGCACGAGCATATAAAGCTCCCTTCCCCAGAAGCACATCCGAGACGTCCCTGTTTCGACACATACCCGTACAGGCGCCTCTTAAGCTAAACATCAACACATTTTTTAACATTGTTGAGCAGTGTCCTGAAAAAACACTGCTCCCTTGAGACGTAACACATGACCACAACAGGTATCTACTAGATCATTGTATCATGTACTGTCCTATGTAGTGTCAGGGGCCGGGCTGTCCCAGATTGGCTCCTGGTCCATACTCAGCATTTTTTCGGCCAGAGCGTGACTATCCACCAGGTATGTGCCAGTTGTTACCTGCACACGCAGCTCTTCAATACGCGCGAGCCGCTCCTTCGAAGAACGCCCGGAGGCCCTGATCCCCCGTTCTACCGCCGACTGATTCTCTGATGAGGCAATGCGTCCCTCCCACGAAAAAGCCCCCTCCTGCCTCGCTTGCTCCGACCCCTGCTGCCTGGTTCTCGCGCGCTTCACTTGAAGGCGAACGCCTGAATTCCTGAACTTCATATGTTTTCACCGCCTGACAGTATCTAGTATCATATATACGCCACAAACCATGCTGCCCAACCTCACCCCTTTAGTATCGGCATCATGCAACCCTGGCAATAGGGGAGGGCTGCATATGTTCCTACTACTATGATACAGTATGCACCTTCTGACGAGAACCACGGGTGTGCGCAGGTGGCTGCGCACCTTTGGGAGCGTGCGCAACCGGTTCGTCAACCTCTAACTTGCCGCGCAGGCGCAGCACCGCCTGCATATGAAGCTGACAAATGCGCGACTCGGAGACATTCATGACTTTGCTGATCTCTTTCATGGTCAGCTCTTCTTGATAGTATAACGCCAGCAGCAAGCGTTCGCGAGCGGGCAACAGATCGATGGCTTCGCTGAGCAGGCCCAGCATCTCCTGATGCTCTACCTGCTCGGAGGTTCCGGGCAGCGTTTGATCCTCAAGGAGGTCGCCCAACGAGGCCGCCTCATCATCGCGCCCGACAGAATTCAGCGGCGCGTCGAGCGAGAGCACCGTCAGACCCACCTCCGTCAACATATGCCGGTAGCGCTCGATCGATACACCGAGGGCCGCTGCCGCCTCCTCTTCGCCCGCAACGCGCCCCAACTGCTGTTCCAGTGTGGCCATCGTCGCTTCAATCTGCCGGATACGGCTCATGACCGAGCGCGGCTGCCAGTTGAGGCTGCGCAACTGATCGATGACCTCGCCGCGAATACGCGCAGTGGCAAACGCTTCAAAGTGAACGCCGCGCGCCGGATCAAAACGATCCATGGCCTTCATCAGACCTATCATACCATAGTGGATCAGATCGTCTGGCTCCAACATGCTCGTTGGCGGTATGCCCATCCTCCCAACTATATAACGTACAAACGGCGCGTAAGCCTCTATTAGTTCATCACGCAATGCTGGCGATTTCGTGGCGGCAAACTCTACCCACACCTCACTCATCGCGGTAGATACACTCATCCTATTATGCTCCTTGAGGCAGATAAACTCTCCGTGCCCTCTCCTGTAATCCACATGAGGTACACCACCTCTCCCTGCACCCTCTCCTGTAATCCACAAGACCCCCCACCCTGCCTATAAGCTACAGTGTAGTAGGGTTTCGCCGGGCCAGATATTGACAGAAGTCGCTGATTCGACAGTCAAAGGTCCCGAAAGGGCCAGAAAGGGGGGCATACGTCTGTGGAGGAGTTGATGGCAACCGATAGAGAATGCTATACACGCGCCAGAGGAGAAGCCCGCTGATCCATCTGCCCTCTCGCTGGCTATTGTGCGCCAGGGTGCCGACTTACCTCGCCCCTGCTGCTGATTTTGT
Organism: Chloroflexota bacterium; assembly: GCA_030854145.1. Next base: position 18,678 of record JALYTT010000056.1, read on the forward strand.
GAGGAGATACTTGTATGCCCAATACACAACAGCCCATGCCTGCTGGATTTTCAGAATATAATGAGCCGGCTATTTGGCAGACCGAACCCGATATCGCCACTGTATGCACCCCTGCGAACCAGCTATTACTGGATGAGCTTGCCGAAATGGGTTTCGTGTGGGAGGAGGCCATCAAGATCCTCCACCTGCGCGACCATCTCTACGAGAACGCCGAAGTGCGGCAGCGCATCATCGACGATCCACACTTGCAGTTCATGCGCTGGCTCTACGCACAAGGCGAAATCAACGAGCTATAAACCATAGGACTTTCAAAGGTGTTCGATTGGTTGAGAAGAAAGCGCACGAGAGGTAGGGGCGCCGTTTACAAGCCCGCGTGGCCTCACACGATGTGGCTCTCCGTCCTTTAGGGGGATAGATGAGCTTATTGGAAGGAGAGAAAGAAAGGCAAGGTTTTGTTCTTCGTTGAACTTGGTAA
>JALYTT010000471.1 GCA_030854145.1 Chloroflexota bacterium
GGTGGTGACAGGGACGGCGAGGCAAGCCACGCGCTACGGAGACGCCCGATGTCCGCTCGTTCCTGTCTTCCGTTCACGCGCTCTGCGGGCTGACAGGCGAGGCAAGCCACATAGTGCTCTGTCAAGCTTCATTGCACGGGTGAGCCACCCCCATCCGCGCACGGATGCGGCAAGCCAAATCCCTACGCGGACGGGGAAGCGCCTTGATACCTGTTGATTGAAGTTTGACAGAGCAGTAGGAACGCATATCGCCCACACAACTAGACACAAAAAGGAAACAGAAATATAATAGCATCGATCAAGAACAGCGCTAGAACTGAACAATATAGTGCGTGCAGGGAGTATTGCGTGCCATGACAGTGCCTACCGACGACGAGTTAGTTGCTCGCTGCAAGAAAGAGTTGCCTGGGAATACTCGCAGTTATGAGTTATTGGTGCAACGACATATGAATCGCGTCTATAGCCTGGTGTACCGCGTGGTCTCCAACAAAGAAGAGGCCGAGGATATCACCCAAGAAGTCTTTATCAAGGTATACCATCACCTGCGCACCTTCGAGCAGCAGGCGTCCTTCTCAAGCTGGTTATACCGCATAGCCACCAACAGTGCCTTAGATGCACTCGATAAAATCAAGCGTCGCCCGCAAACGACTGGCACCTTGAATAGTGGTCATAACGACTCTTCAGGAGAGACAGACGCGCTCCAACAAGTTCATTCGCCAGAGCCAGGACCGGAGGAGCGGGCCATCCAGGCCGAATTGCGCGAATGCATCAATCGCGTCCTCAAGAAGTTAGACCGCGAGCAGGCCCGGCTCCTGGTGTTGCGCGACTTCGACGATATGAGCTATGATGAGATCGCCACCATGCTTCAGGCGGGTCTTAGCGCTGTAAAGATGCGCATTCACCGCGCAAGACTGGCCTTTCAGGAAATCTTCGATCACCTGTGTGGGAAGCCCTCTTTGACGCTCTCTGTGCCTGCCGCTGGCGAGGCAAAATTAAAAAAGGGGATCAAGTAATGAACTGTGAAGAGCTTTCTCAACTCGTGCCAGACCTGGTAGATGGCACGCTTTCAGCCGAGCTACAGGCTGAGGCCGAGGCAATGTTACCACAATGCCCACAATGCCAGCGAGAGGTTGAGCTTGCGCGTCAGATCCGGGCAGTCCTGATCGCGCTACAGGCCGAACATACCGATCTGCGCATACCGGCCGGCTTTGAAGCCAGGCTGCTTGCACGCGTGCGTGCGCAGCACACAGGGGTGGAGTTGCTAGATCTATCGTCAAAGGCCTTCGGTCTCTGGCTGGTGGAGCTGCTTAATGTGATAGGCGCGCTCATTGGACCAGGTGCAGCCTCAAGAACGCCTGGCTTACAGCCAGGGATCTAATCGCCAGACACCTGGACGGTGTGGAAAGGGAAGGACGACATGAGCATTCAACCCGTTCTTCAGGCCCTGACTCAGATCTTTACCAGCATTGTTTTTTTTATTCCCCGGCTCGTCAATGGCCTGATCATTCTGATTATTGGCTACATCATAAGCTGGGTAGTACGCTGGATCATGCGCTTTGTGTTTCGACACATCGGCCTTGAACAGCGCGTCGAACGCAGCGGTGTCCATGACACCATGCGCGGGCTAGGCGTGAAGGCCGCTTTACCTGAAATAGTTGTGCAGATCGTGTTCTTCTTCTTGCTACTGAGCTTTGCCACAACTGCCGTGCGCCTGATGGAATTCACCGTGGTCGCCGACCTTTTAGATAGTATCCTCCACTTTGTTCCCAGAGCCATTAGTGCTGCGCTGCTCATCATTATCGGCTCAATGCTCGCCCGCTTTCTGGGAAATGCCGTCACAAGCGTGGCCGACAATGTCAATATTACCTATGGCAAGACCCTGGGCAGAATTATCGAATACACGATTGTGGCCTTCGTTATGGTCTTAGCAGTCTCAACGATGGGCGTAGATACTACCATTCTCACGACAAGCCTGACGATTATCATTGCTTCAGCGGGATTAGCAATAGCTCTGACGTTCGGCTTTGGATCGCGCGAAGCGGCGCGCAATGTGATTGCCGGCTACTACGTGCGCCAGAACTTTCAGCCAGGCCAGCGCGTGACCTGTGGTGAGTATAGCGGCAGAGTGCGTTCAACTTCTGGAGCCTACACTGTTCTGGAGGTCACTGACGCGAATGGACAGGGCAGCACCATCTCACTGCCCAACTCCTTGCTCGCACGCAGTGTGGTAACCAGCCAGGAGGATGTTGCTGAACAGCCACCCGTCTCTACCCCTGAACCACCCCCCCCCTCTGAACAAGCATGAGACGCCTCTTCGATACGTATCTCGCCGTCGATTGGAGCGCACGCAATACACCCAGCCCGGCAGCACCTTCTCGCGATGCGTTGTGGGTTGGCGAACAATGCGCAGCCGGGCTGCCTGCTGCTGAAACGCCAGGTGAAACGTACTGGCGCACGCGACAGGCATGCATCACCTATATCCGTACTCGGCTCCTCCATCACACGCAGCATGGACGGCGCGTATTCCTCGGTTTCGACTTCCCCTATGGGTATCCAGCCGGCTATGCTGCCGCGCTCGATCTGAGCGGTGATGCGTCCCCCTGGCGCCGCATCTGGAACACATTAAGCCGGCTCATCGTGGATCATCCTGATAACAGCAATAACAGGTTCACGGTCGCCGCCGCGCTGAATGTGCAGTGTGGCGAGCCGATACCAGGGCCGCTCTGGGGCTGTCCAGTGGAAACGCGTTTCCCTACCCTGGCGCCGACAAGCCCTGGCTATCCCTATCCAGTACGGCTCGGCCTGGCACTGGAGCGCCTCCGCCAGGTGGATCGCCTGGAGCGTGGCATGCAGCCCATCTGGAAGCTCTACGGCAACGGCAGCGCCGGCAGCCAGGCTCTCGTCGGCATCCCGGCCCTCCAGCGCTTGCGTGACGATCCCGCGCTCATCGACATAAGTCTCGTCTGGCCTTTCGAAACCGGCTTCACACCTCTCTCCATCCCCGACCAGGGTCCCTTCATTCTCCACGCCGAAATCTGGCCAGGCCTTGTCTCTGACCGGCTTGATCCAACGCTCGCCATTCGCGACCAGGCCCAGGTGCGGGCTATGGTCCGCTGGCTAGCTGAGCTAGATCAAGACGGCAAGCTTGCTACCCTCTTCTCCGCACCAACGCACCTCTCTTCACAAGCGCTCAACGAGTGTCGAGAGGAAGAGGGCTGGACGCTGGGCGCAGGCATTCCTCCTATGCTCCATAGAGCGAAGAAAGATTCAGTAGATTTATATGTTAAAATAAAGCCCCAGACGAATCCTCACACGCTGGGATAGGGTAAATTGTTAAGTATAATTTAGGTAGAGAGAATGAGTACAGACATATCCGTACCGGCTGCTCCCGTCCAAAAGAAACCCATCATACAGCGATCGACCCTGCTGTTCTCGCCACTCTGGCTGTGCCTGCTTCTGGCGTTCGCATTGCGGATATGGCTGATCATTCACACGCATGGCGTGATAGATGGTGACGAGGCCATGGTGGGTATTCAGGCCCAGCGCATTTTGCATGGTGAATTCCCCATCTATTTTTACGGCCAGCCCTACATGGGAAGTTTGGAGGCCTATCTGGTGGCAACGCTGTTTGCTGTGTTCGGCGTCTCCGTCTGGGCTATGCGCCTGGAAGCTGCGTTGCTCTCTCTCGTACTCGTGTGGTTGACCTGGCGTTTTGCTGGCGCCCTGGCCGAGGCGTCATCTCTCTCACAAGCAGCACGCCGGCGATTTATGAGGGTTGCGGGCCTGTGTGCTGCTATCGTCCCTTTATATGATGGTGTCCTGGAACTTCATATGCTGGGCGGCTACATCGAAACGTTTGTCCTTATGCTCCTCCTGCTGCTCTCCAGCTTCCAACTGGCACGCCGTTGGTTCAGCGGCGCCAACCAGGGCGAAATGGCCTGGCGCTGGGCAGGGATCGGCTTCATTGTTGGCCTTGGCCTCTGGGTTAATCCGCTTATTCTTTCGGCTGTAGTAGCCGCAACACTGTGGATTCTCGGCGCCTTCCTGCTGCAATGGCGCAGGCGAGGAACCGCGATGCCCATAGTGCGCGAGCTTCTCCTGCTTCCTCTTGCTGTATGCACTGCTGTCATAGGTATGGCTCCTGCACTTGTCTGGGGTGCAACAAATCAATGGGCAAATATTACGTACGTTTTTAGCTTGAGCGGACACGAGACCCTGCAGATGCGCTTCATGAGCGCGCTCAATGTAGCTCAATCGTTCGAGAGTTGCATTGCCCCGCGCCTCATTGGTGGCGCGCTTCCTCAAGAAAGTAGCTCTTTACTGGGGTTACATACAGCGCTTTTTATCCTCGCCCTGGGAGCCATTATCCTCGCCCTGGGCATGTGTTTTTTGCCAACAACGCAGGGAGCCACCATACGCAGACTCATTGGCTTGCCAGCACTCTTTGCAGGTGTTGCTACTGGCATCTTTTGTGCCTCAGCGGTTGGAGGATTTGAGGTACTTTATGGCTGCACGAATGATTTTTCAGGACGCTACGCTACTCCCGCCTCCCTGGCTCTGCCGTTCTTCTTTGCAGCCGTGTTCGTGTTACTATGGCAGGCTATACGCTCGCCACATGCCAACCGCTGGCTTCATCAGCGCCTAGCAAATAGCTTGCTAGCACTCGCACTTGTCCTTAGTCTGGCTGCGCAGGCGCTGCCCTATGCGTTCACCAGTGCAGGAGAGACATATCAGTCAAACTACTGCATCTTTGACCCCTGGGATAACACTCCCGTCCTCAACTATTTAGAACAGCAGCACATTCACTTCTTATGGGCCCATAACATGCTCGCTTATCCCCTGGTATTCAAAAGCCATTTGACCATTATTGGCGCCGACCCTGTGCCCGTGCAGCACCCTGGTTTTGCAGTCAATCGCCTGCCAGCTTACACCCAGGCCGTTCTGCATGCCAACCGGGCGAGCATGCTCTTTATTATCCCTCATGATGATATCCAACCGCATATTTTCCAGGCCCTGGTTGCGCTCCATGTCACATATCACGCGGCACGTTTTTATTCTCAGCCTGGTTATGATGTTCTGGTGGTGACGCCGCTCAGCCGCAGCGTTTCACCGCTTGAATCTTCCCAACTCGATTTATTTCAGTGTGTGTCGTCGTGATCCTGGCCCGGTTGTCGCTGCAATGTAGCTTCCCATCAGTCAGCTTGAAAAGTGGCGGGTTGCATGTTCTCTTGGTAGAACGTACAACCCGCCACTTTTGATTCTTTAGCATCGCGCATTTCAACCTTCTCTTCAGTATGCCCTCGCTGGGGTTAATTAGATGCGCTTGCCCTGAATTTGCTTCAGGGCTTTGGAGTGTACCCGGAATACAGGAATTGCAGCAATGGAGAGGACCGTGATCTTTTGTCCTGAAGTGAGGAAACACCCAGCTTTATGTCCTCTCTTCGGTA
>JALYTT010000057.1 GCA_030854145.1 Chloroflexota bacterium
CCCCTCCCGCGTAGGGATTCGGCTTGCCGCATCCGTGGGGCAGGCCCTGGGGCCTGGCAGGCCTCTCCCGCCCTCGCAAGCGGGGCCGCACGCGGATGCGGCAAGCCGAATCCCTACGCGGGATCGGGGCCATTGTACCCGCCACATGAACTTTGACAGAGCACTATTGGGCGCCGCTGGCCTGCGCCCTGCTCGCCTACGGCTCTGTTTTAGGTAGCCGCAACGCGGGCCGCTTGATAGTCATGTCAAGGTCAGACTCGGCCGCTTCCTCTTCATTTGCCTGGCTGGCGGGCTCCTGATCCAGCCTGTTCTCCATGCGATCGAAGGTGGCCAGGACGATGCCTTCGGCGACCTCGGCCTCGGCTTCGGCCTCGATGGCGGCTTTGAGGGCCCGCTCTTCGGCGGCTTCGGCATCGGCCAGTTCAGCGTGCGCCGCGGTGATCTCGGGTTCCGCCTGTTGGATGGCCGCCTCGGCCTCTTCGTCCAACAGCATATCTCTGTGCAAAGCGCCAATGATCGCTTCTCGCACCTGCTCGGCCCGCTGTACGCGCTGGCGCGCTTCCTGGGTGCGGATGCTGCTGACCTCCGCCAGGGCGGCCGCATTCGCAGCGTTCGCGGCGGCGGCATCCGCGACCGTCGTGGCCGATGTGGCCTCCACCAGGGCCTCTTCCTCTTCGATTTCTGTGATCTCCTCTGGTTTCGACGGCTCTGCATCTGCTTCCCGCGCCGACTCCAGATCCTCAGCCCCGGCCTCCACCTCCTGCGAAGCATCTGTATCTACTTCCAGATCCTCAGCCCCGGTCTCTGCCTCCATTGCGCGCTCTTCCCAATCTACGCTATCGCCCTCGCTGCCGGCCTGCGCTGCAAAGGATTCAGGTACACGGTCGGACTCTGGGTTTCCCTCCTCGACCTCACGCGCCCAGCGCTCGATCTCCTGGGCAGCGCGTTCTGCCTGGCGGGCGAGATTGCCTGCCTGTTCGGCCTCAAGCTGCACCTGCTGGAACTCCTGGGTGAGGTGCCGGCCCGCGCTCATCTGTTCCATGCGTTGAGCGATGGCCGAGGCGCGGCCGGCGGCGCGGCGGGCTGATGCTTCGGCGGCGGCGGCGGCGGCTCGCGCCTCGCGCGCCAGGGCGGTAGCGGAGATGGCTGGCAGTTGGGCCTCGGCCACGCTCTGTTCTTCGGCACTCGTCTCTTCAGGCGAGAGCGGCTGTGTCGCGCGCCGGCCCCCGAAGCTCGCCTCTTCGGTCAGGGGTGCCTCGGCCGCGCTCTGTTCTTCAGCGAGCAACTGCTCCTCCTGGCGCACATCTTCGGTGCGTGCAGGCGGCGTCTGCGCTACGCGTAGCTCTTCGGCAAGCATTTGCTCTTCCCAGCCTGGCTCGGCGGGCTTGTCAACGGCGCCCCTACCGCTCTCGGCGACCTGTAACTCTTCGGCCGGCCATGCTTCCTCCTGCCACGCGGCAGCCTCTTCGTACTCTGGTTGGCCGGCGGGCTTGTCAACGGCGCCCCTACCGCTCTCGGCGGCTTGTGGCTCTTCGGGGAGCCATACCTCTTCCTGGGCCACGGGGATCTCCTCAGAGCCTACCTGGCCGGTGGGCTCGGTTTCGGCGACCCGCAGTTCCTCGTCGAGCCAGGCTTTCTCCTGGCGCACCTCTTCAGCAGGAGACGCTATGGGTGTCTGTGACTCCAGTGGCGTCTCTGTATCTTCTACCGGTGGGGGCGTCTTGGAGGCGGGCCCGTACAACTGCTCGTGGATTGAGGCCAGGCGAGCCTCGATCCGCTGCACACGGGCGACGCGTTTGCGCAGGCGGGCCTCCGCCCGGTCGAAGCGCTCCTGCGCCCTGGCCTGCTCCGCCTGTGCCTCCTGCAGTCGCTCTTGCAGGCGCCGCTCTTGCTTACGCGCCTGTTTCTTCTCACGGTCAACATCTCGCAGCCCGTCTTTTTCTTGAGAGAGTGGCTTCTGTCTATCCATAGCAGTATCGAGCCTCCAGGGCAAAAGGTAGCGTTACCTCTTGCCTTTCGCTTTTTTCGTCTTCACGCGCCCATCGCCGGCATAGTTCTCATCGGCGGGGTTCCTTCCATAGCTGGGAGCATCCGCTCTGGTGTGCTGCCGTTCATGAAGGATATTACCAAATCGTGGGCGATGATACAACATTTCAGTACGCCGTGAGAACAATGTCCTCTTAGTGATCTGCAAGTCGCGCTCAATCTCGATCTCCAGGAAGCCGTTGTCTTTTTTCCCCGATACGTCTAGCAGCGAGCCGGCGTTACAGCACAGCAGACGGTGCCTGCCATCGGACAGGTCCCACACATGACTACGGTGAATATGTCCGCAACACAGCAGGTCAACATTGAGTTCGATCAGCGATTGCAGGATATCGGCCGAGCGGGGCACGATATCGCCCGGCTTCAGGGTCTTCGTGGGTACGGGCAGGAAGCTATGATGCGCGCAGAAGATGCGGAACTCTCCCAGCGTGCCCCTGTTATAATGCTTACTGGCCACCTCCAACTGGCGCGGCGTGATCTCCGGCGCGCTGTTGAGTCCGACCGCGCTGACCCCGTTGGCGCGGTAGAAAAATTCTGTGGCCTCGAAATGATCAAAGTACTTGCCCTGCCGCCCGTAATCGACGCTCTCCAATTTATCGATCTCTTCAAGAAGATTGGCGGGCGTGGGATGCGTCAGCAGGAAGTACTCCAGGTCGCTGCGTTCCTGTGGCGCTGGCATGATAGTGCGCGCCTGGTCACGGTTTCCTGGAATCATCAGCACGGTGCAAAAGTCGAGCGAATCTAAAAAGCGCTTCACACGCTGAAACTGTTCATCGAGGCCATCGTTTGTCAGATCCCCCGTGATCAGGATAATGTCTGGCTTCAGGGCTTCAAATTGCCTGCGGCCCTCTTTCAGAAGGGCCCAGGTTTCGGGGGATTCGTGATAATGAAGATCGGAAACATGCAGAATTTTCACGCTGGCCTGGCCTCCTTGACCCTTGTCGCAGACACGCTGGCCTGTTTGCTCTGTTCATCATACCACGTTACGAGACAGGTTCAGGTGTACGGCAATCAATTGCCCCGTCAAGGTTCATGGCACGGATATCAAGCCGAATCACTACGCGGGCGTCTCACCCGTGCCATGAACCTTGACAATGTACTACGGCGCGTTACAATAAAGGGAGAAGTGCCTGGCGCAACGCGGCCTGGACCTGTTCGATCGACCGTTTACCATCGATAACGTTGAAGCTAAACTCTTTTTGCATGCTTTGGTACTCGCTATACATGCTGTATTCGAAGGATTGGAAGCTTTCCAGAGCCTCCGGGGTCAATATTGGGAGTTGTGAGGGCAGTAGCGCTGTCTGGGAAGATACAGCCGCCGCCAGTTCCTGTTCCCGGCGCGTACGCTCTTTTTTAGTCTTTTTGCCTTTCTGTTTCCTGGCATGCCGGTCGGAGGATTCCGCTCGCATATGCCGCAGCGCGATACGCTGTTGCAGCAATGCCAGGCGGCGTTTCACGGCCTCTTCGGGGCTGATGTGCAGGTAGAGCACAATATCCGGCTGCACGGAGAAACGGTAGAGGTTGCGTACCCAGGCAGGGTCGAGTCCGCGCGCGGTATCGCGCGCCAGGGCCGTATAGGTGTAGCGGTCGGCCAGGACGATCTCCCCGCGCTCCAGGGCCGGCTTGATGACGCGCTGGGTGCGATCGAGGTGATCGGCGCAAAAGAGCAGGCTGTAGGTCAGCGGCTGCAACGGTGATCCGGTCTGCGCGCGAGTCAGGATATCGGAGATCAGCGGCGAGGTGCGCAGGGCGGTCCTGGTCACGGGGTAGCGCTGCTTCATAAGCCAGTCGTGCAGGAGTTGGACCTGCGTGGTGCGCCCTGAGAGATCAATGCCCTCCAGGACGATGAGCCTCGCGCGCCCGGCCCGGTACGCCGGTCCACTGGCGCTATGTAGCTCATAGATCAGCCGCGAATCGCTCAGCATAGCCCTTCCTCGCCCGGCTCGTCTGGCAACGTCTGCGCGACAGCTTGCCGCAATAGTCGCTGCTGTTCCTTGACTGTCTGAGTGGCGTCCAGACGCAATACATGCGAGCCGGCAAGCACACGCTCGTATTCCTGCAAGATGCGCCGCTGGAAAGAGCGGAAGTTCTCAATGGGGTTGGCGCTCAGTTTGAGGTCCAGGCCGGCCTGGTAGTACTTCACATGCGAGGCGCCGCTCAAGATGCGTTCCAGGGACTGATCGGCGGTAATTTGAAAGTAGATGGCGAGATCGGGCCGGAGCGCGAAGCGGTAGACATCCTCGATCCACCTCTGCTCAACGCCACGCGCCAGGTCGCGTGCCAGGGCCGTATACACGTAGCGATCGGCCAGCACGATGGCGCCGCGCCGCAACGCCGGCACAATCTCCCGCTCATAGGACTCAGCGAAGTCCGCCGCCTGTAAGATGCTCAAGAGCATGGGGTCCATATACCCTTGCTTCTTGCCAGCCTTCAACGCCCGCTTGATGAGTTTAGAAGGTTGCCAGGTGACGATCCGCGCTTCATAACCTTCGGACTGCAACCAGAAGCGCAGCAGTTGCAACTGCGTGCTTTTACCGGAGCCATCCACCCCCTCGGCCGCGATCAACCTGCCAGCATAGCTATGTGTTCCCCTGGAGGAGGCGCCCTCGTCCGGCGCTGTTATCTCACTCGACATACCTGAAACCTGCCTCCCTTCCTTCCTCATCTAGAGCATAACCTATCCTCCGTAAGATTGCAATATGTACCTATCGTGAGCCAGGACCATGAACCCGTCGCTCAATCATTTCTCTTATTATATCTATACATTTGCATGTATACTATTGAGAAAGTTCATAACAAGAATATACTACTTAATAGGTACCTATGTAATAGCACATAGGTACGCAATATTATGACTTTGTTTCTTACGCGTTCTTCCCAGCTATGGGGCAGACATGAGAGGGGTTTCTATGCACATTTGGTTACGAAAACAATGGGTTATAGCGCTGGTGCTAGGGCTATTGCTCTTAAGTTCCTGGTTGATCTTCTCAAGTAAAGAGCATGCCAGCGGTGCTCCCGGTGGTTCTGTACCGCCAACATATAACAACACCGGCATCAGCGATGATAGCAATCCGCTGGCGGCCAACTTCGATGCCGCCCACAACAGCTACTCGGCCCAGGCGCTGGTCACCGCAGGGGCCGCACCCGGTCAAACGGTCATCGTCAACGGCATCCACTTCACCTGGCCCAACGTAGCGACGGCGACGCCGGATAACTGGCAAGCGGTCGGCCAGACCATCTCTTTCACCACAGCCCCTGGAAACAGCATCCTGGCCTTCCTGGGAGCCGCGCACTTCGGCCCTTCAATCGGCACGGGGACGATTAACTATAGCGATGGCACCAGGCAAAACTTCCACCTGGCCTTCAGCGACTGGACGCTCAATGGCGGCGCGTCGCAGCCTGCCTTCGGCAACACCACAGCCTTAACCATGCCCTACCGCAACTACAAGGGGGGCCAGGACCAGGCCCTGACCTACGTCTTCTATACGCAAGTAACTCTGCATACGAACGGGAGCAGGTCAGTAGTCAGCGTTACGTTGCCTGCTGTCACGAACAACGGAACGCTGCATGTCTTTGCTATCGGTACAAATACGCTACCGCCCACGCCCACGCCATCACCTTCGCCCACGCCATCTCCCACGGCTACACCTTCGCCCACGCCATCTCCCACGGCTACACCTTCGCCCACGCCTACTGACACGCCAACACCTACCCCCACACCATCGCCTACTGACACGCCAACACCTACCCCCACGCCAAGTGGTGGCTAATCCTCTAGATGAGAGTGACTGAGGATACATCTGGGGCGCCCTCACATGCAGCAGTATTGAGGTACTGTAGCATATAGGGGCGCCCCTCCTTGCACTATCGTGTTGGAACAGGGCATCCGCAAGGTGCCCGTACATATCATACCTCGCGATCGGCGCTCCCAAACGAATCACCAGACCAGCCATGGACCCTGCCATAGGCACGGGTCCTCATCGCCGCGCCCTCCCCACCCGGTCAGAGATGTACGGGCGATCCCTTGCGGTCGCCCTGTTCCAACACGACACATGATGGAGCTGGGACAGGGCGACCGCAAGGGATCGCCACTACACCTTGTCTGTCAACCGCGCCCCTACGGTCATATTTTCATCTGCTTTGCTCTATGTACCTTGCAGGCCTCACTGCCTTTTTATCATCGTATCTCATCTATCTACATCTTATAAATTCTTAGATGCGCATCTTTGCCCTTGACTGCTATTATAATGCAATGTACACTTCGTATTACGTACCAGGTAAAATCCAGGTTACATAAATATTGTAATGTCGCTCCCTATCCGTCAGGTTCTACCTGTGGGGAGCCAGGCATGAGAGGAGTGTCTATGTGTTCTTCTGTAGAGATGCCACCGGCAATTGGGCCGGTGGCAGTAGTACGGCTCCTGGCCCTCTGCTTGCGCTTCCGATGGGAAGCACAGGCCGCCAGTCCGTTCGCTTGTTCAACGTCTCACAACAGGAATAGTAGTACCGCTAGCACCTTGCTGGTTGAGTATCAGTGGAATGGAGACTATCATGGCGCATAACAATATTGGCATCACTGGCGGCAGCTATGCTGCCCTGACATCAGGAGGCTTCGATATAGCGAACGACAGCTATTCAGCAACGTTGCTGGCTGCTCTGACACCAGCGATTACTGCTGGCTCGACCGTCACGGTGAATGGCGTCGCCTTCACGTGGCCCGGTCCCGATCTTTTGACCAATGACGACAACTGGAAAACCGTGGCCACACCCGCACAGACGATTACCTTCGCTCCTGTGAGCAATGCTACGGCGATTGCCTTCCTGGGATCTGCGAGCAACGGCTCCTCTTCAGGAACTGCCACGATCAACTATACCACCGGTGCGCCGCAGACCTTCACGCTCGGCTTCACTGACTGGTTAACCTCAACGCCCGTGACTGGCAATACGTCGGTGCCAGCCCTGACGACACCGCATTTCAACAAGACGAGCGGTCAGGACACGACAGCGGTTCCAGCATACGTGTACTACGCCGATTCCTCGTCGGTCACGCTGGACCCGACCCGCATTGTCGCCAGCGTCACGCTGCCTGCGGTAGTTACCGGAGGGGGAGCCGTCCACGTGTTTGCGGCCGCGCTCAAAACGTCTGTTACGCCCAACAATTATAACAACGTTGGCATCAGCGACAATAGCGCCCCCACCTCGGCGAACTTCGATGGCCTGGGGAACAGCTATTCGGCGCAGGCGCTGGCGGCGGCCACACCGCTGCACCTGACACCTGGCGCGCACGTGACCATCAACGGGGTGGGCCTCACCTGGCCCAATGTCGCGCCGGGTCTGCCCGATAACTATCAGGCGGCCGGTCAGGTGATTCCTGTCACTCCGGTGGCCAATGCCAGCGTACTGGGCTTCCTGGGAGCGGCAACCGGTGGGGCCTACGGTCCAGGCACAGTAACGGTCACCTATAGCGATGCGAGCACAGAAAGCTTCCCAATTCTTTTCAACGATTGGTTAGCTGGAGGTCCCTCCCCAACCGACGGTCAACTGGTAACAACGTCAGCGTATTACCACTCCGCCACGACCCCTTTCATAGTCAACGCTCCGGCATCGGTGTACTACTACGAGGTTCCCTTGCAGCTTGGTAAGACTGCGGTCAGTGTCACGCTGCCGGTCGCTCCGGGTCTGTCTACCGATCCGCAGCTTCACGTGTTTGCCATCGGCACGGCAGGCACAACGTATAACAACACCGGCATCAGCGACGATAGCTATCCGCTAGGGGCCAACTTCGATGCCGCGCAGGATAGCTACTCGGCCCAGGCTCTCGTGGCCGCTGGGGCTGCACCCGGCCAAACGGTTACGGTTAATAACATGGACTTTACCTGGCCCAATGTGGCTTCAGCGACTCCGGATAACTGGCAGGCGGCTGGCCAGACCATCCCCTTCGCGACATTCCCTGGAGACAGCGTCCTGGCCTTCCTGGGGTCCGCGCACTTTGGCCCCTCGATCGGCACGGGTACGATCAACTATAGCGATGGCTCCAAGCAGAACTTCCACCTGGCCTTCAGCGACTGGACGCTCAATGCTGGCGCCTCACAGCCTGCCTTTGGCAACATCAAGGCCTTGACCATGCCCTATCGCAACTATAAGGGGGGCCAGGACCACGCCCTGACCTACGTCTTCTACATGCAAGTGGCCTTGCAGAGTGTGCAAACAGGAATTGGCAAGGCCAAGTCTGTGGTCAGTATCACCCTACCGTCCACCACCAACCATGGGAAACTGCATGTCTTTGCTATCGCCTCAGGTAGTTCGAGCTAGGGACGAATGGCTGTAGTTAACGGGAAGGGATGCCAGGGCCAGCCATGACCGCAACATCCCTCTCTAGAGAAAGGAGCACAACTCCCGCAGCTACTACACTGTCAAAGTTCATGGCACGGGGAAGCCGCCCCCATCCGCGTAGGGATCCGGCTTGCCGCATCCGTGGGGACGGCCTCGCTTGCGAGGGCGGGAGAGGCCTCCCAGGCCCAAGGGCCTGTCCCACGGATGCGGCAAGCCGGATCCCTACGCGAGAGGGAGGACGTGCCCCACTATTCCGTGTAATGAACTTTGACAGTGTGCTACGAAGGAGGGGTCTCGCGCTGGCGTCTCAGAGTCTGGGCAATTCTTGCGCGACATTTGCGGATGATGGGCGCCTCCGAGGTCTCCACATCCAGCTCGAAGCGCACAAGGGGATCATCAGGAAAAGCTATTTCCTTAAAACCTACATTCCTGATTAATGTGATGCCATCACCTGTCCGGCTGGTCGCATAGAGCTTTTTCACAGGCATATCTCTGGTAGCAAGATATTCCACCACCTCGATAAGCCCCCGGATCAGGCGGCGACCATGGTAGCGCCGCTGCGTTGCTCCCAGATCTGGCCGGATGGCTATATCTATGAATAGCCCCGCAATCGGTATACCAGGTGTGAACGGCAATAGATCACTTGTGGCTGGCACCGGTGTGTCCGCTTGCGCCTGTGCCATAATATAGGCGGTATTCTCTGGCGTTAAGTACAGAAAGCCAGCATAACCTGTGACTATGCCCTCCTGCTTTAACACATAATAGCTCTCCGGATTTTTTCTATGCCACGCTAAAAGCCTTTCATAACTGATGGTGTTCATGACGCCAAACAGACACAGAGAGAGGTCATGCAGCCCTGGTAGATCACCTTCAGAAGCCAGCATAAACGTTGATGGCTCAGTCGCATGTTCGAGTATGGCGAGTTCCCTGGCCCTCGCCATACTATCAATTTCTCCCTGCTGATAATAGCCTTCACGCCCTCCGGGTACCAGCACTTTCCTGATCTTGCCAGCTCTCACACGGTAAAAGAACGCCCCTTCCTTCAAGCCCAACCTGGCCGCGGCCTGTTTCGCCGTATAAAAATTTTGTGGTACATGCGCCGGTTTCGCCATTCCATCACTCCAACTGTTCAAAATATAATTATAAGAAGAGTGTAGCACAGCCTGAATCTTCTGCAAAATATGAAAGTTTTGTTCGACTGTATTTTGTATATATATGTATTGCATCAATACATACTAATATATTCCATTGACTATAATAGTAATACCTTGTAATCTAATAATCACGTACCTGGATAATACACTGGATACATGAATGTTGTTTTTATGCCCCTATTCAACAGGATCTGCCTGTAAGGGGCAAAGCATGCAAAGGAGTTTCTATGCGTTTCTCTATGAAAGCGCGCCTGGTAGCTTTGCCACTGATAGCCGTAGCACTGCTGCTGGGTCTCTGCGTGAGCTTCTCCGGGAAAACACACGCAGCCAGCGCCATTGTCAGCGCGCCCTATAACAACGTTGGCATCACTGACAGCACTGACAATGCCTCCATGTCCCTGGGCCATTTCGATAATGCCGGGGACAGCTATCCGCAAGACTTCCTGACATCGGATGGCTTTGGCCCTGGTGTAATCGCGACCGTGAACGGTGTAGATTTCGTCATGCCCAATGTTGCAGCGGGGCAGCCCGATAACTGGAAGGCCTCTGGACAGACGATCGCGCTCAATGCCGCGCCCAGCGATAGCGTGCTAGCTTTCCTGGGGGCCGCGACCGACACCGGCAATCACGGAGCTTCGGGGACTGCGACGATCCATTATAGCAATGGGTCCATACAGAACTTCCGGCTGAACTTTACCGACTGGTTAGACCAGGATAGCACAATGCCCGACAATCTGGACGCGGATACGGTAGATGGCTACAATACTCCTAACGGCCAGGTGACAGACATCAATTCATACCTGTACTACACCGATGTCGGCTTGCAGGCAGGTAAGACAGCGGTGAGCGTGACCTTGCCCAGGACCGTCTCGTATGGAGCGCTGCACGTCTTTGCTGTAGGGACCAGTGCCAGCACCGCGCAGACACCGCCCTATAACAACACCGGTATCAGTGCTGATAGCAATAATAGCGTGGGGAACTTCGATGGCGCATACAACAAGTACTCGGCTGATGCGCTGCGGGTAGCGGGTGTCACGCCTGGTTCCTCGTTCACATTCAATAACGTGGACTTCATCTGGCCCAACCAGGCCTGGGGCTCGCCTGACAACTATATTGCTGCCGGGCAGGTCGTTCCCGTTACTAGCGCAACCGCGCAAACAAAAATAGCTTTCCTGGGCTCCGCGGACTACGGTCCCTCGTTCGGCACGGCGACGATCACCTATACGACAGGCTCGCCTGATCACAGCCAGCTCGGCTTCAGCGACTGGACACTCAATGCGGGCTCAGCATCGCCCAGCTTTGGCAACCTCAAAGCCCTGACGATGCCCTATCGCAACGCCAGGGTCGGCCATGACTCGCATCTGACCTACGTCTTCTACTCGGAGATCTCCATCGATCCCAGTAGAGTGGTAGCAAGTGTGACCTTGCCGACCACGGTCAACAGGGGGCATCTCCATGTGTTTGCGATAGGCACCAGAGGTGCGGTAGCCATCAGAACCAGCCATACACGCAAAGGCTATACAGCAACTGGCCAGCGACTAAAGGGTCCTACGCACCTGCGTAATGGCCATATCAGCAAGCACCATACACCGGCTCATACGTCGCAAAGCCTACCCAATGGCCATATTCGGAAAGGGGGAAAGCGCTAAAGATTTCCTGCGCTCCGCGCACAGAGGAACGAGGGTGACGGCACACGCTGTCACCCTCGTTCCTCTGTGCGCGGCTTTGTGTTCTCTCAACTCTGCTGCTCGCGCCTCTTGACACCCTTATACCAGGCGTAGGGCCAGCGCCAGATGAGCAAGAGCAGTAGGTTCACCAGCAGGGCCACGAGGGCGAAGGTCAAGAACTGCGTAAATGTGGTGGGTTTTGTGCGGTCCACAAACAGCCAGCGCAGGCCCATCGCCAGCGGCCATGCCAGCAGCCATCCTCGCAGCGTGCGTATGGCCATCGCGCGCGGTCGCGTCTCCAGAACGCGCCAGTACACGCCCACGAAGGGCGCGATCAGGAACCAGGCGAGCGCGAACGGCAGGGCCGTCAGCGCGATCTGCGGGATGGCTGCCAGGCCACTCGCCTCGGCATGACTACCACGCCCAAGCCAGGCAAAGATAAAGAAGACCAGCGCATCGCCAAACACCAGGTTCGCCACATACCAGGGATACGTCACCTCCCTGACAGGGCGCGGCTTCTCAATCCCAGTCTGCTTGTTGGTGTCATCTATTGCTGACATATGCTTTTGCTCCTGTTGCTGTATTGTTCGATATATGGCGCATGGCTTGCCTCGCTTGCGGGGAACCCGGAAGGCCGCGGTTTCGTAGGGGCGCCGTTTACAAGCCCGTCCGGCCGACAGATGCGCCTGTGAGGCTTCGCGGGCTTGTAAACGGCGCCCCTACGAAACCGCCATTACCTTATCTGTTCCTATGGGTTCTCCGGTCTGGCCTCGTGTTCGCGCACCAGTTCTTCGACGGCGGCAAGCTCGGTGCGCACGCCGCGCAGGCGCATGGCGATGAACGCCAGGTAGGCGAATAGCCCGGCCCATACGATGATGTAGACGATGACGAGATACGTGACTCCTTGCATGACGCTCTATCCTCTCACTCGATGCCGGCGCGCAGTCGCTGCGCCAGCGTTTGCATTTTCCCCAACTGGTAGACCTGGATCACCAGCACGCTGTACAGCAGCGTCAGGGTGACCATCGCAAGCATGAAGACCAGCACGACGCTGGGTGGCAAGGCCCCCGGCGTACCCAGTTCGGGCTGCGGGTGCAGCGTGCGCCACCAGTTCACTGACTCGTAGATGATGGGTACATCGATGACGCCGATAATCGCCAGCACCGCGCCCAGGCGCGCGCTGGCGGGTGTGCGGCCCAGGTAGCTGCGCAGCATCAGATAGGCGATATCGATAAACCACAGGACCAGCGTCGTGGTCAGGCGCGCATCCCAGGTCCACCACGTGCCCCACGTCGCGCGCCCCCAGAGCGAGCCGGTGATCAGGGCCAGCGTGATAAAGACGGCCCCCACCTCTGCCGCCGCCCGTGCCACCCAATCCCAGCGTTCGTCCCGCCTCCACAGGTATACAATGCTGGCCGCGGCCACTACGGCGGAGGACAGCATACCGATGATGGCTACCGGCACATGAAAATAGAAGATCCGCTGCGCATCCCCCTCGATAGCATCCGTGGGCGCGTAGAGAAAGATGGCCCAGATCGAGACCATCATGCCCACGAACGCCAGCGCGGCCAGCGCCAGGGACACAGCGTGCAGCCGGCCCCCGCCGCCCGCTCTACCACCGGTGTTATGTCGACCGGCGGGCTTTGTTTCCCGGTTCACTACAGCCATATCTATGCTCCTGCTATTCCTCAATTACATATTCAAACGTGACGATCGAGATGCTCAGGAAGATCACGTCAAAGGCGGCCATCAACCCCAGCCAGGGCGGTTCGTTGGCGGTCGGCAGCATCAGCGCGCCTGTAGCACGCACCGCGCCGATGACCACCGGCACGATCAGCGGAAACACCAGCAGCGGCAGCAACAGCTCCCGCGCCTGCGTCGCCGCCGCCATGGCCGAGAACAGTGTGCCGATGGTGGCCACACCCAGCGTGCCCAGCAGCACAATCGGGATCAGCGCGCCAGTGAAAAATGGCACGTTAAACAGGACCGCGAAGACCGGCAGCGCGACGATTTCTACTATACCGATACATAGCATATTTCCCAGGAGTTTCGCAAGGTAGATGGCCTTGCGGTCCACCGGACAGAGCAGCAGGCGATCCAGCGACCCCTGCTCGCGCTCGGCGGCCATGGTGCGTCCCAGTCCCAGCAGGCTGGCGAAGACGAAGGCCACCCATAGCGCGCCCGGAACCACGGCCGCCGTGTTGTCCACGCGCAGGTCGAAGGCGAAGTTGAAGATCACGAATACCAGCAGGGCGAAGAGCGCCATGCCTGTCCATGTCTGACGGCTGCGCAGCTCGCAACGCACATCCTTCCAGAGGATGGCCAGCACCTGCCCCGTAAAGATGCGCGCTGTCTTCATCGTACAATCTCCTGGTATGCCTGGCGCACACTGTTCAGATCCAGCGTCGTCGTCTCGCGCTGATAGGCTACGCGACCGCCATCCAGCATCACCACCTGGTCGGCCAGCGCCAGTGTGCGCTCCAACTGGTGGGTTGTAAAGAGCGTGGCGCCGCCCTGCCGCGTATGTTCGGCAAGCAGGGTCTCCAACAAGCGACAGCCCTCTTCGTCAAGCCCCGTCTCCGGCTCGTCAAGCAGCAGCAGGCGGGGCGAGTGCAACAGCGCGCGCGCCAGCGAGAGGCGCTGCATCTGCCCACGCGAGAAGGCGCCGGCGCGATCGCGCGCGCGTCTCTCAAGTCCCACCGTGCTGAGCAGCGCCCGCGCTCGCTCCTGGGGGTGTGGTACTGTGTACATGCACGCGAAGAAGATCAGGTTCTCCAGAGCCGTCAGTTCATCGTAGATATAGGGCTGGTGAGCCACGAACCCCACCAGGCGCCGCGCCTGCTGCGCGTCGCGCGCAATATCCAGCCCGCCGATGGAGACGCTCCCAGTGCCAGGTGCGGTGAGCAGCGCCAGGATGCGCAGCAGCGTGGTCTTGCCCGCGCCGTTGGCCCCCAGCACGGCCATGCGTTGACCCTCGGCCAGCGCCAGGTCCAGCCCGCGCAGGATCGGCTTCAGCCCGAAGCTCTTCTTGAGTCCTCTCACCTCCAGGTAAGGCGCGCTCTTCACGGTTCCCCCTTAGTTGGACATGGCCCCCGCAAGGGAGGGTCCCCATAGTGCTCCGTCACGCTTCGATTGACGAGGATCGGGCGCTTCCCCCTCCCGCGTAGGGATTCGGCTTGCCGCATCCGTGTGGCAGGCCCTGGGGCCTGGGAGGCCTCTCCCGCCCTCGCAAGCGAGGCCGCACGCGGATGCGGCAAGCCGAATCCCTACGCGGGATCGGGTCCATTGTACCCGCCACATGAACTTTGACGGAGCAATAGAAGTTAACATAAGGCAAAGATAGCCAGCGCGGGCGAGGCAAGCCATCACCCCTACGAATTCGCCCAGCCCCGCCCTACACGGACCGGTTTCCTATCGACGAACACTGCTCTCGCTCATTACTGTGCGCAACCGGGCCTTGAGCCTTGCCCGTCGCTCCTCGTATTCTACCTTCCTGATCTTGCGCGCCTCGTAGCTCTTGTCGAGCGCCAGTAGCTCTTGTAACAGCTTCTGCTCGGCGCCTGTTGGCGCCTCCTTCGCTGTCCTTGTCGCACCACCTTTGTGCTTCACAGGCTCTTTGCGAGCTGGCTGTTTTTTCGCTCCATACCTGTTCTGCTCCTCGCGGTGCGTTACTCTATACAGGAACGAGGAAACGACGATAATTGCCAGCAGCACGAGCACGCCGGCAAGAACCCAGAGCCAGCTCAGGTTGAGCGGCGATGTATTGGAGGCCAGCACGGGAGCCGGTAAGCCTTCAATCTGCGCGTGGACCTGGCTCCCCACGACCAGGGCCTGCGCCTGCAACATCAGGTAGGACCGGTTATTAGCGGTGATCAGTCCCTTGGAAGCCAGCACACCACCCTGAGCGTGCAGCGTGGGCGGTACCAGCACCGAGAGACGCAGCGTGGGATATACGGCCTCGTAGCTGAAATCGTAGCTGGTGCCGGTATATGGCACCTCGAACGAAAAGGCAAACTGCGAGGGGCCAGGTGGCAGGGCAGCATCGGAGGCGAAGCCGCGATCAACCTGTACCGAGTGATACCCATCGAAGCCAGTGCTCAGCGATACATGGCGCGCGCCGGGCGGCAGGGCGAAACGCAGGGCGTTGGGTTTGCCCTGGCTGGCGTCGAGCGAGCCGACGTAGGTGCTTGTGCCCAGATTCTTAAACTGCGCGATCTCCGCCAGCGTCACCAGCCCCGTTTTCGGATCGGGGTCGCGCATAAGCACGGTCACCTGCACCGCCACGATCTGCGCGCTGCTCGTTGTCGCCTCGTATATCGTCAGATTGATCTGCTGAAGCGCTTTGCTGCTCAGGTCGATCAGGTTGGTGTAATATTGCGCGCCCTGGTAGCGGGTGTAGATCGCATAGCTGAGCGTCTTGTTAGTGTCAAGGCCGCCAAAGGAGAATACTCCATGAACGTCTGTCTTGACGGTTGAGAGATCGTGCGCCATATTCCCCTGCGCCACCTGCAACGTAACCCCCTGCCCCGCAACAGGCGCGTTATGTTTGGTGCCATTGATGATCCGGCCAGAGATCCGCCCGCTACTGCCGCCCGCCGCGTATGCCGGAGCATATGAAAACAACAGGCAAACGAGCGTGATGGCAAAGATTATTGCGTATATATGAGGGCGCGGGCGAGCAGGGCGCAGGCCAGCGGCGCCCCTACATGAAATAGAACGAGAATCATTCATCGTGCGTCTCTCCGTTGGCCTCTTTCATATGTTGCAGTTGCTCCTCGATCAGGGCGTCGAGTTCCTGCTCGCGGGTGTAGCGTGACTTCATTTCAAGGAGGGCGCGGCGCGTGTAGCGTTCGCGGAGGGAGCGATAGTCGGACTCGGCGAGGTTGCCAAGTTGGTAGTCAAGCTCAACCTCCTGGAGCGCGTTGCGTGCGCTCTGCTCGCGCTCCGTCATCTGGGCTGGCGCGGATGATGACACAACTTCTGCCTCTAAGGCGGCCGCCGGTGTCTTTATGAGGTCACGATGGTAGAGCGGGTAGAGTACAATGGCCAGCGCCGCTGCTCCCAGCAGGAGCGCGACGAGGATAGGCAACATCTGCATCAGCGCGCCCCCGTTCCGTAGCCGTCAAACAGGGGATCGGCGGCGGCCAGTTCTTGCTCAAGCTGCGCCCGGTAGCCTGCCAGGTCGCTCTCGTCAGCGTATCCCTGTTCGGGGGCGTAGCACGGCGCGTTCTCGTCGGGGGACGGCCTGCCGGCGCGCCAATCGCGCAGCACAAAGAAGAGCAGCACGGCGCCCGTGAGCAACAGGACCGGCGGGACCAGCCAGGCCAGCAGTGTAAAGCCCTGCCTGCGCGGCGCCAATACGATCTGCTCGCCGTAGCGGTCGACGAAGTACTGGATCACCTGCTGCTCCGACCTGCCGGACTGCAACTGCTGGCGAATGACGCCGCGCATCTGCTGCGCCAGCTCCGAAGACGAGTCCTGCACCGACTCCCCCTGGCAGATAGGACACTTCAATTGCGAGGCTACATCCGCCGTCCGCTGATCGAGCGTCGGCTGCCGCGGGCTGGCAAGCAGCATAGCACTCCAGATCGCCGCGACCACCACCCCTATTGCCAGTACCAGGAAGAGCTTACGATTCTTCATACATCCACCTCCTCACGTATACCCGCCTTAGTGGCATCCACGGCACTGGCGTCGGCCAGGGTATCCGAAAGCGCTGGCGCTATAAGCTGCCCTATGGTCGTGTCACGCGCTTCGGTGGCATCAACGCTCTGCTGTCCTGCTGCGTAGCGCCGGCGCTGGCGTTCAGGCCACCAGCAGATCACACCACCCAGCAGCATCAGCAGGCCGCCAAACCAGACCAGGGACACCAGGGGATTGACGAAGACGCGGATCGTGGCCTGCCCCGGTCCCTGCCAATCGGCGAGGAACACGTATAGATCGGTCAGGCCGAAGGTGTTGATCGAGATCATACTGGCCGGCTCGTTGGCGAAGTTCTGGTACATCTGGCGACCCGGATAGATATACTGCTGGAGCTGGCCGTCACGCCAGATCTGTATCTGTGACATGACCACGTCTTTGTCGGGATATGCCTCGTCGATATTGCCAAGGAACACCAGTTGGTAGCCGGCGATGTTGATCTGCTGGCCCGGCTTGAGCGTCGCGTCCTGCTGCGTCTGGAAAAAGTGCGAGCCGACGATGCCCACCGCCAGCAACACCAGGCCCAGGTGAACAAGGTAGCCGCCATAGCGCTGGCGGTAGCGCTGGAAGAGCATGTACAGCGCCAGCGGATACGGCTCACCATGGCTGTGGCGTACGCGCGCGCCCCGCCAGAGTTCGTAGAGGATCGCGCCCGCCGTGAAGGCGCAGACCGCGAAGCTGATGTTGGCCCAGATATCGCGGATGCCCACCAGAGGCAGAATGATGGCACACACGGCGGCGGCCAGCGCGGGGATGCCCATATTGCGCCACAGCGCGCGCGTCGAAGTGCGCCGCCAGGCCAGCAACGGGCCGATGCCCATTGCCAGGATCAACGCGATAAACAGGGGGCCGTCCACTTGATTATAGAACGGCGCGCCCACGGTCATCGTCTGCTGGCGCGCCCACGCGGAGATCAGCGGGAAGATCGTGCCCCACAGCGTCGCGAAGGCCACGCCCACCAGCAGCAGGTTGTTGACCAGGAATATGCCCTCGCGCGAGAGCACCGAGTCGAACTCCTGCTCAGGACGTAGCCGGGGCAGGCGGAACAGGAAGAGGACCGTGCTGAAGACGATCACGGTCGCCAGGAAGGCCAGGAAATAGGCGCCAATGTTTGAGTAGGCGAACGAGTGAACGGAACTGATAATGCCGCTACGCACCTCGAAGGTGCCAAAAATAGAGAGCGCGAACGAGGCGATCACCAGGCCCAGGTTCCAGACCTTCAGCATGCCGCGCCGCTCCTGCACCATCGTCGAGTGCAGGAAGGCCGTCGCCGTCAGCCAGGGCAGCAGCGCGGCGTTCTCCACGGGGTCCCAGCCCCAGTAGCCGCCCCAGCCCAGGACGTGATAGGCCCACCAGGCTCCCAGCAGCAGCCCCGTCGTCTGAATGCTCCACGAAGCCAGCGTCCAGCGTCGAATGGAGCGCAACCAGGCGCTATCGAGCTTGCCGGTGACCAGCGCCGCCACCGCGAAGGCGAAGGGCAGCGAGAAGCTCATGTAGCCCATCAGCAGCATCGGCGGGTGCACCAGCATGCCGGGGTCCATCAGGATCGGGTTCAGTCCCACGCCATCCGCCAGCGCGGCTGGCAGGCGCACAAAGGGATTGGACACAGTTGCCAGCATCAGCAAGAAGAAGGTCTCGATGCCCATCAGGGTCGCCATCACGTATGGCACCAGGGCGGCGGGCGCACGCTTTGAAGTCAGCACGAAGAGCGCAGAGAAGAGCGAGAGCATCAAGGCCCAGTACAGCAGCGAGCCTTCCTGGCCGCCATAGAAGGCCGCCGTGACGAAGTACCAGGGCATCGCGCGACTGGAATGCTGCGCGACATAGCTCAGACCGAAATCATGGGTGAGAAACGAGGCAATCAGTGCCGCCGAAGCCAGCAGCAGGAAGCCAGCAACAATCAGCACGGCACGTCTGGCGCTGGCCACCAGCGGCGGCATCTCACGCACCGCCCCCAGGACCGCCACGATCAGCGTATAGACAGCAAACCCTAACGCAAGGATCAGCGCAATAATACCAACATCTGAGAAATACACAATGATTCCTTCCCCAACGGCTATTCCTTCTTCATACGTAGTGCTCTGTCAAGGTTCATGGCACGGATATCAGGGCGATGCCTCTTCCCGCGTAGGGATGCGGCTTGCCGCATCCGGGTGGCTGGGAGGAGGCCCCACAGGCCCCCCAAGGGA
>JALYTT010000472.1 GCA_030854145.1 Chloroflexota bacterium
TTACAAGCCCGCTCACGTCTGTTGCGCGGGCTTGTAAACGGCGCCCCTACGTCTGTTGCGTCTCCACGTTATCAGCGTGTCTAATCCTCATTAATGCGCAATGTCTGGCCAATCGCTGGGCGCGAGACGACGCGCACCATCAGCCAGAGGGCGATGACGCAGATAGCCACCAGCGCGGCAAGGCCCAGGATCAACAGCGGCGAGAAGACGAGCTGGATTGGCGGGATGCTCTGCGAGATGTACGCGCTGCCAGTGCTGACGATTACGCCGGGCGCGCTGGTGAAGACGAGCGAGGGCACCACGAACAGTGAGAAGAGCAGGCCGGAGACGATGCCCAGCGCAATCGCCATCGTATAGATGATTCCCTGCTCCCACGTCAGCACGCCGGCGACCTGCCGGGGGCTGGTGCCTAAGGCGCGCATCACGGCGAAGTTGGCGAGCCGGCCGCGCGCACTGAGCCAGGAGGCCAGCAGGTTCCCCAGCAGCGCCAGCAAGAGCGCGGTCGTGGTGCCGATGGCCAGCACGCCCAGGATGGTGAGATAGAGCGGATCATGGGTGAGATCGTCAAGCATCGCGCGCCGGTCATTGAGCGGCCCTAGCCTGAGATCGCTGTTGTTCAAAGCATCGCGTACGCGCGCCAGCGAAGTGGGGTCGCTGCTGGTGCGCAGCCAGGCGTAGTTCAGCGGCACATCGCCGCCGTTATCCGCGCGCGCCGCCTTCTGGTAGATAGCCTCGTAGGTGCGATAATCCGCCAGCATCCCGCCTGCCGGGACGTTTTCACTGCCGGAGTCTGTTTGTGAACTGGAGAAGACCGTGGGGATGGCCTGTACTACCGCGATTACTACGAAGGTCGCGCGAACCGTGGACTGGCCCTCTGTGGAGGTCAGCGTGAACCTGGCATTGGGAGCCAGGTTGAGCGCGCTGGCGGCCTGGCTATCCACGATGGCGGGGATGATGTTGCCAGCGATGGCTGCTGTGCGCCCGGAGATCAGTTGCTGCATGAGCGTAGCGATGGGTTGAGCGGACTCCTGCGGTGTCCAGCTTGCCGTGGTGGCGAAGGTGCTGGCATCCACGGCGCGCAGCGCGATGGGGATGGCGCCATTCGTCCCGGCTTTGAGGGTACCGGTATAGCCCAGCGAGGCCGAGGAGACGCCGGGCAGGTGACGGTACGCGGCGGTCTGCTGCGCCAGGATATCTGGCTCTATGGGACTTACCAGCGAGCCGCTGAAGTCCGCCCCACTCTGATAGGCGGCGACATCCTGCACCCGCTGTGCCTGTGTGCTCAGGAAGACCAGCGAGAAGATGGCGAAGGCCGTGGCGAAGGCTAGCAGCAGGGTCATGCGCAGCGATTGTCTGGGCGCGCGCGCCATCTGTGCCAGGGCCAGCAGAGGAGTCGCGCCCCGGTTGTGACCCGCCAGCCAGGCGCCTCCAGTCAGCAGGCGTGGGAAGAGGCGCAGGAAGAGCATGATGCCCGCCAGGAGCAGGCAGAGCGTGCCCAGGACCGTGAGAGGCGCTAACAACTGTGCGCGCAGGCGCGCATCAAGGATATCCGTGTTGGTCAGGTAGAGTGCGAAGCCATAGGTGATGATGAGCACGATGATGGCCAGTGCATCCAGGTGGAGGCGCTGCCAGAGCGGCTGGTGCGTCGAGCGGGCCACCTCCCGGCGGATGGTCAGCGCGTCTGCGCGCCTGGCGCGATTGACGGCCAGCGCCATTGCGAGGACCGCCACCGCCGCCATCCCCAGGGCCAGCCAGCCGATACTCGTCACGGCCTGCCATGGGTTGGTCGCGATCAGGTCGAACGTGTTCTGCGCGTGAGGCGGCAGGAGCAGGAAGGTCAGCAGGCGCGCACAGGCTAGCGCCAGCAGTGGTCCCACGATGAGCGCCAGCAGACCCAGGCCCACGCCCTGCGTCACGAATGCGCCGAAGATCTGGCCCCGGCTCATCCCGCGACTGCGCAGGATGGCGATGGACTCCGCCTGCCGTTCTACCAGCAGGTCGGTCATCATTGTGACGAAGAACAGCACCAGCCCGATGACGAGGATCAGCAGGCTGATGGTGGGTACCTGGACCAGCACGACGCGCGAGCGATACACCTGGAGGCTATTGGAGGACATAAACGCGGTCAGATTCACCTGGTTGACCACCTGCCCTGGCTCGGAGACGGCAAGATTGGAGATATCAACTCTGAGCGTACTGAAGCCATCTACCATGCTATTCAGGTTATCAATCGTGGCCTGCGTGGGCTGGAAGCGGTAGTACCAGAACAGATTGATGGCGCGATTATAGGTCAACTGGCTGCCTATAGGAGTGAGATAGAAGGCGTTGAAGATCGCGAGCAGCGACTCGCTGGAGGCCAGCGCGGTATAGGTGTGATCCGGCCGGTGGGGAATGCTGGTGCGCTGGAAGTCGTGGCCGTTCCAGAACGTACTGTTCTGCGTGAGCGGTCGGAAGATACCGACGACGTGGAGCCGCAGGACCTGGGCTGAGGTCATGAGGCCTATGTGCAGGGGGATGACGGAGGTGACATCAACCGAGATCTGGTCCGCTTCCTCCGGCGTCAGGGCGATTTCGAGGTCCGCGCTGAAATCGTTGGTGTGGACATTCAGACCCCTGGCATCGGTCAGCGTCCGGGGCAGGCGTCCGCGCAGGAGCGTAAGGTGCGGGCCCACCTGGCTCATCGGCTCGGTCACAAGCTGCATCTGGTCTCTTGTGTCCACGAGCCGGTTCCTGCCGTTGTATAAAAAAGTGTTCAGCAGCAGCGGCCCCGGTGGGACCTCCAGCGAGAAGCGCGCGGGACCGGGGTATGGCTGCACTTTTTGCTGGAATTCCTGGTCAATCTGGGCCGTCAGGTCGTTAATATATTGCCCCGACAGGAGTTGAGAGGAGCCGGTCACGGTCATATCCGCGTTCTCAGGCGCGCTAGTTAGCACATCGCGTAGCCCCGCCGTCGTTGCCACTCTGGAATAGAGTGGCGCGGTACAGGTGAGCATCACAGCCGCGACCATGCCCAGCCCGGTCATCAGCAGCATCCCCCATGTCCGGCGCGCCCGCCAGAGTCCGAGCGTAACAGTCGAGGATACCTGCGCGTACCCACTGCGCCGCGCTGCTCTCTGGGCGATTGAACGGGCCATGTATTCCTCCTGAGATGTAGTCGAGAATGGCTTCTGTATGTTACAGACGGAAACGGCAACGGAAATCTGACAGCCGGGGATTACACCTATGAAACCATTGTCAGATTGTGTATGCTATTTACGTCATATGGAGTAGCTAGCGATCAAGAGCTAAGGAGAATTCCTATGCGCCGTCTTCTATTCATCGTCCTTATTTTCACGCTTTTTATGCCGGTTTCTGCGGCTGCCAGCCCCAGCAGGGCTGTTGGAGCGGTGGCCCGGCAGAATGCGCTTACGGATTTTCCGGCCATTGATCCCAACTATATCTATGACCAGCTTTTCTATATGGTAACGCATTTTCAGCGCCGGGAGGCGGGCTATCACCAGAACGTGCCTGTGAGCGTCAGCGGTCATGATGCCTTTGCCGCCTACTGGTCACAGGAGATGGCGCGCGACCTGCAGGGGTTTGGGCCACAGGTGCGGCGCGATGTCTTTGCGACGCCGGGCTGGCTGAAGCGGACGCCGACGGTGCCGGCCTTCAATGTCGAGGTCAGCGTGCCGGGCGTGGTGCATCCAGAGCAGGAGGTGGTGATCGGCTGTCATTACGATGGAGAGGCCTCCTCGACGCAATCGGCCAACGACGATGGCAGCGGCTGCTCTATCGAGCTGGGGGTGGCCAGGGCGATGGCCAGCTACTGGCGCGCGCACCATGTCTATCCGGCGCGCACATTGCGTTTTGTGATCTTCGATGCCGAGGAACAGGGGATCTATGGCTCGTTTCACTACCTGGATAGCACCATCAACGGGGATGTTTCCAATATCACTGCGATGTTTAACGAGGAGCAGAATGGCATCGCCTATCCCCTGCGTTTTCTGGGCCAGCTTGATAACCCGCCGCTCTATTTCCGTATTTTGATGTCGCCCGTGGGAAACGATGATTACTATCCGAAACAGGTTGACCTGACACCGCAAGGAGCCGCGCGCATCACGCGTTTCCAGGATCTACAACGACAGGCCGTGAGCGCGGTCTTTGCTAAGTTCCGCGCGCTGGGCTACCAGATGCTCAGCTATCATAACGATAAAAAGCAGGATGTCTTGCAGCCGATCTTCACGCCGGAGCAGGTGCAGGGCGTTCATGTGATGGATGACAATTCGGGTGGCAGCGATCAGATCCCCTTCACCCTGGCCGGCCTGGCCTGCTCGACCTTCATTGGCGACTTTAGCTACTACGACCCGTATCCACCCGCCTGGGCTTATCCTTACGACCAGCCGAACGATACGATTCAACTGATGAACACCTTTGCCGATGGCAGCTCACACAAGTCCAACGCCCTCATGCTGGCCCTGGGACTGCCGGGGATGCTCACCACCTGGATGTTGAACCAGCCAGATATCCTGGGCCAGGCCGCGCTAGATCGCAACCCGGTAGCCGCCATCAGCGATGTCGGGCAGACGAAGGTCGGCGCGAGTGTGTCACTGAATGCGCAGGCCTCGTTTGATCCACAGAGCAGCAGTACGCCCCTGACCTATGCCTGGAACTTTGGAGATGGCACCACGGCCAGCGGGATCAGCGTGCAACATACCTACACGACAGCGGGAAGCTATCATCTCACCCTGACCGTCACTTCGCCGGCAGGCACGCGCCGAGTGAGCAAGACGATCGCGGCGGTGACGCAGCCCACGACCTACAGCGACTTCTACCGCAAATACTACGGGCAAGGCTTCGGGCAGCAGAACGGTCGCCCGCCAGCCAATCCAGCGGCGACGCTGCCAAAGCCAGATGATACCCTATCGGATAGAGTCGCCCTGGCGCCACCCGTGCCCGCTATCTCCTCACCACCAAAGCCGTCAGCTCCGGCCCCGTCGTATACCGGTACGATTATCGGTGTCGTGCTGGCGGTGATGTTGTTGCTGGTGATTGTGGGCATAAGTCTCCAGATGCGACGGAGGCCGCGTGCCTTGTAGCAAGTTACGCGCGATGGATCATACGACGGGTCATAGCAGGCGTAACTTTTGAGAAGCCCTGGACCCAGGCATGGTTTTTGTTGACCCAATGCATGAGGTTGTGATAAAACTGGGAGGAATCAATGGATCAGGAGCAACCAGTCTATGAAAGCACAAACCACACCTCTTTTGAGAACACGACGCAAGCTCGAAACGCTTTTTTGCCTTTTATCATCTATCTGCTGCTTTTTTACTAGGATCGCAAACGGACCTTGACAAGAGGGGTATGCTAGAGGCAAAAAGAGAGAAGGGAGAGAAGCAAATATGTCTCGAAAGGAACATCGT
>JALYTT010000058.1 GCA_030854145.1 Chloroflexota bacterium
GCTTAGAACATGGCGCCCCGCGCGGGGCGCCATGTTCTAAGCCAGCGATTGAAGCTTGACAGGAATAGGTAGACCTAGCGGGACTGGTACTGGTAACTGGGCTGACCGAACATCACACGCTGCTGACCGCGCTGGCCTAAGAGCAGGTACAGGAAGGGACCCAGGAAGGGGAGCGCCCAGACAATGACCAGCCAGAGCACTGTGCCAGAAGGCGAATGGCCATCTTCCAGGATCATGAACGTCTCAATGATATGACCAACGACGGGTACAAACACACATATCAAAAACAGTAACGAGTTGAATACACAACCGCGATTTCCTGACATTGAAAAACTCCTCATGTAAAGCGCGATTCAGAGTAGCCTCTGAAGCCAGCGCATATATTTTCCGTATCTATGTAAATATACGGGTGAGTAGCTTTCTCAGTTGCAATGCGCGGCATATCCGTAGGGCGTGGCTTGCCTCGCCCTACAGATACACGAGGCGGCGAACCCCGTTCCCTCCGCGGCATCCGCTGATATCAGCGCGTCAGGAAGCGTCTGGCGACGCGCATGGCCAGTGGGCGATAGACGCGCTCGTAGCAGCCAAGGAAGCGTACGACTTCGCCACCCCAGCCACGTTTGAAGCGGTAGACACCGGCCATAGCTTCATCCTCGTCGTCGGTATCGGGAATACCCCAGAAATCATAGGAGGTGGCGCCCCTTTGCCTGGCCTGGCGAATGGCCTCCCATTGCAGCAGGTGATTGGGCATGTATTGCCGGTACTCATTGCTCGACGCGCCATAGAGGTAGATGGCCTGCTTTGGCATGAAGGTCACGAAGATGCCGGCCAGCAGTTGGCCTTCGTATTCTGCCAGCAACAGGCGGCCCTGGTCACGGGGAGCGAGGATCAGCCAGGCGCGCAGGTAGTAGTCCAGCGTGTGGATACCAAACTCGTCACGCGTGCTCGTCGTCTGCATGAGCGCGTACCATGCGCGCACATCATCGAGCGTCTGCGCCTCGCGAACCGTCACACCGCGTTTGGCGGCGAGCCGCACATTGTAGCGCCATTTCTCCTTCATCCCGGCCAGCAATGCATCCTCACCGGGAGTCAGATCGAGCATAATTGTGCGTGAGGGCTGGATGGGATGCACAGGTCGAAAGCGCATGGCCTCTACCTGCTTGACGATGTGGTCGCTCCCTTCGGAGCCGATGACCTGCGGCAGCTCCATCCACAGGGCCAGCGCGCCACGCCAGCGCAGGTACGGATGGAGCTGCGCGAAGAGCGCATCGCGTTGGGCGGGCTGCGACCAATCGAGCAGCGGGCCCTTGGGGATGTAGGCCAGGTGGCCGACCTGACGTGGCACACGGGCCGCGACCCGCTGCAAGACCTGAGCGGCGGCAACCATGCACCGCTGTTCCGTATCCCAGAGCGCCAGGCGCAGGGGATGCCAGCTCGCGTCAGCCTTCAGTTCGCCCCAGCCCCAACTCTGCAATATATGCCCATCTGGATGTTCAGCGACAAAGCCATCCCATTGCTTGCGGTCCTTGACCGGCCTCAACATATAACGCGACGACATCGCGATAGTTCTCCTATCAAACAGAGATTTTACATAGAGATTTGCTTCATGGGTCACTATCATATCATAGACCGTCGCGTAGCGTACAGGGCACAGGCAAGCGGCGCCCCTACACGAAATCAGGTTCTCCTGCCAGGCATAGGCCTGGAATGGTATCTCCCTTTTCGTGTAGGGGCGCCGCTTGCCTGCGCCCGGCTTTAGCCGCCATTGTAGGTGTTCGAGACGATGACATCATCGAAGTAGATGGAGCCGACGGCGCTATCGTAGAGCATCAGCCGGTCGTAGTATTGCGCCATTGAGAGGTCGTCGTCAACGGTGCCGATGGATGTGCCGTTGAGCCAGACCTGGGCGTGTCCCGTGCTCGTGGCATTCAACTCAAGTTCGAGACTGTACCAGGTATCGCTGCTAATGGCATTCTGCGAGGAATAGACGGCGAAGAGCGTGTGCGCGCCATTCCAGAAGTAGATGTCCAGGCCATGGCGGTTAGCATTGTAGTCTACCTCCCAGACGTTATTGCCGTTGGCATTGCGACCGATCATCAGGACTGTGCCGCCGGTTTGAGCCGCGACCCTGAAGGAGAGGCGCGTAAACGTGTGGACCTGGCCTCCACCGGCGAGCGTTGTGCTCAGGTACGCATCCTGGCCAGCAGTGTTTGTGAAGGCCACCGCGTGGCTGCCACTATTGACCACGCCGGTTTCGACGGTCCTGTTCCCACTGCCCGACAGGTTCCAATGACTGAGGTCGCCGCCCTCGAAACCATCCTGGAAGTAGGCCTGCGACGTGATGCCAGTGCCTGTGAGCGCTACGCTCTGCGGGCTGTCCGCCGCGTTATCGCCAATGGTCACACCGGCGGCGCGACTGCCGTTCGCTGTGGGTGTGAAGGTGACGGTGATCGTACACGAGGCGCCTGGAGCCAGCGTGCTCGGACTCTGCGGGCAATTATTGGTCTGGTTGAAATCACCAGTGTTTGCTCCGCTCAAGGCGACGCTGCCGATGGTCAGCGGGGCCGTGCCGGTGTTAGTCAGCTTGATCGTCTGGGCGCTGCTGGTCGAGTTCAGGTTCTGGTTGCCAAAACTCAGGCTCGCCGGACTGAGACTGGCAGCGGGCGCGGCTGTGACGCCGGTGCCGCTGAGCGCCGCGTTCTGCGGGCTGTCGACGGCGTTATCGGTAACGGCTACACTGGCGCTACGACTGCCGTTGGCGGTGGGCGTGAAGGTGACGGTGATCGTACACGAGGCGCCTGGAGCCAGCGTGCTCGGACTCTGCGGGCAATTGTTGGTCTGATTGAAATCGCCAGTGTTTGTCCCTGTGAGCGCGATATTGCTAATCGTCAGGGGTGCCCCGCCGCTATCCGTGACTTTGAGCGTGCGCGTTGTACTGGTTGAGTGTACGTTCTGGCTGCCGAAATCCAGGCTTGCCGGGTTCAGGCTGACCCTGGCCACAGGTGTTGTCCCGCTACCAGCAAGAGTCGCGCTCTGCGAGCTGTTTGGCGCATCGTCGGTGACAACCACGCTGGCGGCGCGACTGCCGGTGGCGGTTGGCGCAAATGTGGCCGTGATCGTGCAGGCTGCGCCTGGGGCCAGGGCGTTCGAACCCTGCGGGCAATCATTGCTTTGCGTGAAGTCGCCGGTATTCGTGCCGTTCAAGGCAATACTACTGATATGCAGCGCGGAGTTGCCGGTGTTGGTGAGCTTCAGCGTTTGAGCCGCGCTGGTTGAATGTACATCCTGGCTGCCGAAATTCAGGCTTGCCGGATTCAGGGCCGCGCCTGGAGCTGTGAGAACCAGGCCGTTATAGCTGTTCGAGACGATGACATCATCGAAGTAGATCGAGCCAGCGGCGCTATCAAACAGCATCAGCCGGGCATAGGGCTGCGCCATCGAGAGGTCATCATCAACGGTGCCGATAGATGTACCGTTGAGCCAGACCTGGGCGTGTCCTGTGCTGGTCTCGTTCATCTGCAGTTCGAGACTGTACCAGGTATCGGTGCTGATCACATTCTGCGAGGTGTAGACGCCGAAGAGCGTGCGCGCGCCATTCCAGAAGTAGATGTCCAGGCCGTGACGGTTGGTATCATAATCCACCTCCCAGACATTCGTGCCGCTGGCATTGCGCGCCAGGGCCAGCATCGTCCCCTGGGTCGTTGATTTTGCGACACGGAAGTAGAAACGGGTGAAGGTCTGCGCCTGGGCGGCTGGCAGCGCTGTATACTCGTAGCCGTATTGGCCGCTCGTATTGGTGAAGGCCGCGGCTCTGGAGCCGGTATTGACCACGCTGGACTGCGCACTCCGGGTCCCATTGCTATCACTGCTGGGCAGGTTCCAGTTGCTGAAGTCGCCGCTCTCGAAACCATCATTAAAGTAGACCGCCGGCGTGACACCTGTACCAGTGAGCGCGAGGCTCTGCGGGCTACCGGTGGCATTATCGCCGATGGTCACGCTGGCGGCGCGAGCGCCGTTGGCTGTGGGGGCGAAGGTGACCTTGATAGTGCAGAAAGCATTGGGAGCCAGGGTATTGGCGTTCTGCGGACAATCATTGGTCTGGCTGAAGTCGGCCGCGTTCGTCCCACTGAGGGCGATGCCGCTGACGGTGAGCGGGCCGGTGCCGGTATTGGTTAGCACGACGGCCTGGGACGCGCTGGCCGAATTCAGACTCTGGTTGCCGAAGCTCAGGCTGGTTGGAGTCAGGCTGATACCAGGTACAGGGGTAAACCCGGTGCCGCTGAGACCTGCGCTCTGAGGGCTATTCGGTGAGCCATCGGTGATGGTGACGCTGGCGCTGCGAGTGCCATTGGCCGTGGGCGTGAAGGTGACCGTAATCGTGCAATAGGCGCCTCCCGCCAGTGTGCCCGGACTCTGTGGGCAATTACTCGTCTGGCTGAAGTCGCCAGCGTTCGTTCCAGTGAGCGCGATACTGCTGATCGTTAAAGCGATTGTGCTGTTATTGGTCAGGGTGAGCGTCTGAGCGGCGCTGGTCGCATTCACGTTCTGGTTGCCGAAGCTCAGGGTATCGGGACTCAGGCTGACACCTGGCAGGGCGCCGCTGGTGAAGTTATTCAGGATATTAGCGGTCGCCCTCTGAATGCCAGCGTTGGCTGAGGTGTTTCCCTGGGAGTTATCGAGGCCCCAACTCCACTCGATGGTACCGGCGGCGAAGACTCTGGCGCCACTGGGCGCGGTGTAGAGGGTAGCATTTGAGTGCGAGTTGCCCAGGCCGCAGCAGGCCACCACGGGAGAGTTCCCCAGGACCACGAGTCCAGGCGGGGTCGCGCCGTTGTTATAGACTTTGTCGTACTCGTAGCCCACGATGCCCGGCACCGATGAGCCGTTCACAAACCCGGTCCCGGCATACACCCAGCTCGATGCGTTCTGCACCACAAAGGGGTAGCTCTGATCTACCTGCTCCTCGTACATTACCCCGAGGAGACCGTTTTCCGGCAGGTTGACCGTGGGGTCGCGCCAGTAAGTAGTGACGATAGCATTATTCTTATGCCACATGGGATCGGGACCCGGACCTGGCACCGTGTCATCGGTAGCGAAATCTTTGTAGCCCACCTCAACGCGGTCGGCGGCGCCAGCGGCGTTGGCCTCGAAGCGGATCTGCCAGTAGACGGAGTTGGCAGAGAAGAAGGCCACATTGACGCCCGCGCTGATGGCGTTCTGCACATTATCGCGCATGCCTTTCGACCAGTACTCGTCATGGCCGACTGAGAGAAACGCCTTGTGGTTGGTCAGGGGATTGACATTGGTATCGGTATCGACATCGGTCGTATAGGTGACATCGTAGCCCTGCGATTCCATCCAGCGCACGAACTTATACTCGTAGAAGAAGTAATGGCCGGCGCCGTTGCTGTCGCCTGGATTAAAGGGGCGGTCGAACGAGACCTTCATGGCGTGAGGGTAGGGATAGATCTTGCCGTCTGTATTGTTGTTATACAGGCTGGTGCCGCCCCAGGTATTATAGGCCTGGTAGGTTGTGACGCTGGTCTGAAAGACGAGGCCCTCGTGGCCGCCATCGTTGCGCACAACGAAGAAAATGAAACTCTGCTTGCCGTTAGCGGCAGTGAGCTTCGCCAGGTAGACACCGGTCACCCAATCGGAGGGGATCGTCAGCGTCGTCGTCTTTGTCCAGTTGCACACCACGATGCCTAATTTGGGGTCGGGCGTTGGCATGGCCTGGTGGACGCCGGGAAAGCTGCCGAGAGAGGTTATTTTGCGCGCTCCCACGCCCCCGTACCACCCTGTGCGGAAAATGTCGATGCTCACACTGGCAGTCGTGGTGGTCACGAAGAAGTCGATGGACTCGCCGTGCGTGACGCTGATTTTTGAACCATAGCCGGATATAAGATCGGGCACCAGGTCGGAACTGAAATCGTTCCAGCCAGGAGTGCCCGGTTTACTATTCTCAACCTGGATAGGATTCGGAGTGCTGGCAGATGCCGTTGCGGGGTTCAATGCAGTGGTATTCTGCGCGAAGGCAGCCATTGGTACAAGCTGTGACCCAAACATCGCCAGTATACAGAGGAGAGCCAGGAGCAGGCCCAAAGGGGACCTGGCTAATTGCGTAAGTCTGCGTTGTAACTTCATGATCTTTTCCTCTCCGATATCCTCCAGACGCCACATCGCCATTCGTATGTAGACATATCCAAACTCTAACATCCACAGGTGCTCATCGTGTATTTTTCAGGGTGAGAAATGGTAGCGAAAATCACGTCGAGGTAGCGGTCCATCGCAACTTGCGATATGCTAGGTCACAATGAAGCAAGCTATCGTTCCCAATGAGGTGCAGCAGACAATGAAAGAAATCGATAAAAGGCATAAGCTTGACGAGGAAGTATTTTCCTATCGTGCGACGAAAGACGGCAAAGTATTTCTTTTCTGGCACCGGAAACAGATAAAAATCTTGAAGGGGCTGGCCGCGCAAGAATTCCTGGAGGACATCAGCGATGCGGAGACCAAAGAGGCACAATTGCTCATGGCGAGGATTACGGGGAACTTCAAGCATGGGAATGAGCGCTCGTCATAGAGAAGAGTTTCATTTTTCAAGAAAAAGTACACTCCATTCGTGTGTGATATACTGAGAGCAACAGCAGAAAGCGGGCAGGTAGAGCTTGCTCTCTCCTGTGACGCGATCACCGGTATCTCCTTTTCCTTTCTCCTGTGCCAGAGGAACTCCAGATATCGTATGCCACACATCCATGGCTGCAGGATGCATGTGAGCGAAAACGTATTGCGGAAGAACACATGGAGCAGGAACAGCGCGTGCTGAAAGCAGTATATTGAGAAAGGCAGGCAGGAGCATGGAAATCAATGCGGACGGAACCTTTTTTCAGGAAGGCGACCGCGTGCGCCTCAAACGCACAGGCGAGACCGGGCGGATCAACGCCATCGATGGGGGAGTAGTCTATGTGCTCATGGATAAAACCGACGAGTCCAGGCTTTTTTCAGCCTTCGTTGATGAGGATGCGTCCATCGAGCTCATTACGGTAGAATAGGGACGAGGCAGAACGCGCCAGGAGCCAATACGGTAAGACAGCGGGGCAGAGGGGAAGGAGAGAAGGTCGCCTTCCCCTTTTACAGAGAGAGCAAGGAGCATTGTATGAGCAACAGAGCATTTGAAGTAGGCGACCGGGTCCGTGTGATAGAGAGTCTATTTCAGCGTGAGGCGGCGAGTATCGATGGAGCTATCGGCACTGTCAGGTCAGTTGATAAGGACAGGCGGCGTACCGAGCCATATTACATCTACTATATTGAGTTGCCAGGAGAAGCCAAGCTGATAGATTTTGAATATCGAGAACTGGAGTTAGTCTCTCCCGCGAACGTGTAGCGTGACGAGTAGGGAGAAACATGCACAAGACGTAGGGGCGCCGTTTACAAGCCCGCCTGGCAAGCCGATCCGCGATGTCTGCGCGGGCTCTTGTAAACGGCGCCCCTACGTCTTGTGCGCTTTCTTCTCGGACAGATGAACGCCGTGGAAAGCGCTCCGAAAAAAACCTACCCCTACGCCTGTGAGGCAAGCCGCCCCTACTCGACATCCATGCGATAAATGCTATAATAGCGGGTAGCAGGTTGGCAGTACAACCTGAGAACTAAAAGCGTATACTCGCAGCTCTATAAGAGGGGCGGGAGTCTCTCTGATATATGAGGAGGCAACGGGTGAAAATAGTGGTCCTTGGGTGTGGTCGTGTTGGCTCAACACTGGCCACCATGATGGATCGTGAAGGGCATGAAGTTTCGGTGGTCGACTACAGCAGCGATGCCTTCCAACGCCTCGATCCAGGCTTTGGAGGCGAGACGGTGGTGGGCAACGGTGTTGATGAAGACGTGCTGATCCGCGCGGGTATCAAGGAAGCTGATGCCTTTGCAGCGGTAACCAATGGTGACAATCGTAATATCATGGCCAGCCAGATCGCCAAAGAGATCTTCCATGTCAAGAAGGTTGTATGTCGCATCTACGATCCCATGCGCCAGAGCACCTATAACGAGCTGGGACTCGAAACCATCTGTCCTACGCTAATAGGCGCGCAGATGATATCGGACGCACTTCTTAGCAGGAAGCAGGGGGCGAGCGACGAGAAGAGATAAATAAAGAGGAAACGTATGTATATCATCATTGGAGGTGGCGGTGATATCGGCTACTACCTCACGAAAAGTCTCCTTGGTCATGGTCACGAGGTATTGTTGCTCGAAAAGAGCGCTGGTCGTTACCAGACACTCAGCGAGGAGTTAGGGCAATCGGTCCTTCGTGGGGATGCCTGCGAGGCGCGCGTCATGGATGAAGCAGGGGCCAAGCGCGCAGATGTGATCATCGCCGTGACAGGTGAGGACGACGATAACCTGGTGATCTGCCAGATGGCTAAGAGGCGTTTCAACGTGAATCGGACCATTGCCCGCCTGAACAATCCGAAGCACGAAGAGATCTTCCGGCGGCTGGGCATCGACATCACCGTCAGCCCCACCAAGGCCATTCTCTCGCTGATCGAATCAGAGCTGCCAACGTCGCGTTTTGTGTCGCTAATGAAACTACGCAAGGCGGGCCTGGACTTCGTAGAGATGCGCATTCCACCGGATTCAGCGAGCGTGGGCAAGACGCTGCGCGATATCAACCTGCCGCGCAACAGTAACCTGGCACTCATCGTGCGCAACAACGAGCTGATCATTCCCAACGCGGAGACCGTGGTGATGGCCAACGACGAAGTGTATGCAGTCGTCAGTCCCGAGGGGGAAGAGGCGCTCAGCAGGGCCTTCGGCACGCTTGACTAGCCTCCAACGCATCATTCCTCCTCGTCTATCAAAGACGCCTGTGGCTGCTGCTCATAGGTATCGGGAACGGGGCGTAACAGATCAAGCTGCTCCATCTTCTCATGCATATCGATCCCTTTAAAGAAGGGAGCAGCCGCCACCTTGCGTTCACCGGCAGGCGCGGCGTTTTTCGTCTCCTCCACGATGGAGCCGCTGAACAGGCGCGGGCGGCGGAATACCCAGGGTCTACGCCTTTGTGCCAGCATCTCATCCGGTGTCTCCCCTTTGACCACCGAACGATAGAGGCTGGCGATGACGACCCACAGGGCCGCGACAACGGGGGTGGCCAGCAGAGCACCGAAGGGACCAAACAACTGCACGCCGACGATCAGGGCCAGGATAGAGGCCACCGGATGCAGGCCAACGGCGTGACCGACGATACGTGGCCCCAGGATATTGCTCTCGACCTGCTGAATAATGATGAAGTAGGCCATGACATAGAAGGTGCGCGGGAAAGGGTCGGGCAAGAGCAGCGAGACCAGGATCGCCGGGAGCGAGGCCAGCGCGGGCCCCACCATCGGAATCGTCTCAAAGAGAAAGGCCAGCACCCCAATGATCAGCGCGTAATCCCTCAGACCCAGCCAGGGAATCAGGCCACACCCCGCACCAGCCAGCACCGCGATAATCACCGCCAGGGAAAGCTGCCCGCGAATGTAGTTGCCGACCACGCGATTGAGCGCATCCTCAAACATGAGCAAGTGGGGTAGGGAGCCTTTGGGAGCAATGCTGAGAATACTATCCCGGATATGTCTGCCATCCAGCGTCAGGTAGAAGCTCATCACGGTGATCAGCAAGATATTCAGCAGGGCATCGGTCAGAGTCAGAATGATAGTCAGCACATTGCTCACCATAGCCTGCGCGAAGCCGGTAGCCTGGCCCTCGATCTGTCCCAGCGCCTTATTGATCGTGTCTTGCGGGATACCCTGCTGCACCAGAAAATTCTGGGTCTTTGCCGACAGGTCTGGCAAGGCGTTCGCATAGGTCACGATGGTATCAGAGAACGCCTGTACCTGTTTGATGAGCGTGAAGACCAGCGCATAGCCAATGCCGACCAAGGTCACCATGACGATGATATAGACGATGATCGTAGCCAGGGAGCGAGGCACTTTCCAGCCTTCAAGCAGGTTCACCAGCGGCGAGAGGAGGAATGCGACCGCCATCGCTAAGAGTAGCAGGACAATAGCATGCACAAACTGTCCTGTAATGGCCCAGCCGGCCCAGAGAAGAATACCGATACAGACGATACTAATCAGAGTATCCCGCACACGCTGCCAGTTCACTCGCGCCATACCTTTTTGCTCCTTGGATAGCATCAGACAGTTTCCATGTCTATTATGATGGGTTTCAGCGGAAAGCACAAGCCATTGACCCGTGGTACCCAGGGTTTTCGAAAGTCGCCCATCCTTCGTAGCTACGAAGGAGAAGTTGATTTCTTAGTCTCACTATCCTAGAAAGGGGAGATATTTCTTCGCAACCTTTTCTGTGTAGATGAAAGACTCGTAGGACAGCTTTGTACAATGATGAAACTTTTTATAGAGGGGTGGCGTTCTCTTTTGGAGAACATTTTCAGCAGGCCTGCTCCTGCGCCAAATAGCGCCCTATAGCCCCGACAGTACATTCGTGTGACCCGGTGTAACAGGTGTTAATAACATTTACCAGAACCGTCTATATAGGATGTTAGCATATTCAAATCGATTGAGGACGTGCCCATGAATGCGACTCTTGTAGTAACCCAAGCCATCTTAACCTGGACACTCCTTGGGATCTTACTCACCTGGATGACGGTATTCGCTATCTTAGCATTCCGTCCTGACCCATCTAAAAATCCTGTACCCGATGAATTTTCAACGGCGCCCGGACCTCTCGGCGTCTCAACAGCGCCCAGGCTGCGGGCAGTAGGCGCTCACCAGCCCTTACAAACGGCAGTAGTCGCAACCCGCAGCCACGATTCCTGAACACAGGGCCGGGCATCCCCTAACGCAGGCCCGGCGTCCCGTAGGGCGAGGCAAGCCACGCGCTACGGGACGCCGGTGACATGATCTATTACTTAAAAGCCAGGGAAGCCCATGCGAGGCTTCCCTGGCTTTTGTGAGTTTGCCGTGAGAACAGACGGCTATCTTGTGAGCGAACTGTGATTGTGTACACGTATTCTAAGAATAGTAGGAATCGGCTTGCGACCTGTAAGTGCATGTGGTTGCAGCATCTATCCGTTCCACCACCCTATCCTCTTACACCTGATGAATCCAGGACAGATGGATGGCTTGATAGTTCTGGTAGAATATGCTCAATAGGTTCATAAGAGTACATGAGAGGGTGTCTCTTTGCCGAGAGACATCCTCTGGATTCTTTGCTCCTTCGCATAGGGGCAATAGAGCTTGAAAGGCAGGATATTATGTTCAAACGCATCTTAGTGCCCCTGGATGGGTCAACGCGGGCTGAGCGCGCCATACCGGCGGCCGCACGCATAGCACGGGCAACCGGTGGCACAATCGTATTACTGCGGGTGGTCAATCCGCCGGTCGATTACACAGTCTCCCTGGTACAGCCAGCGCTATTGACAGAGCCCGGCATGGAAGCAGAGATAGCCGAGGCAAACCGGTATCTGGCCGACCTGGTTGAGACGGTTCTGCCTAAGACCATCGACATCAAAACAGAGGTGATCTCCGGCGCAGTCACGCCAACGATTCTAGGGACCATCGAGGAGCAGCAGATCGACTTGATGGTGATATGCAGCCATGCCAACACAGGCATCAAGCGCTGGATACTGGGCAGTGTGGCACAGAAGGTGGCGCGGCATGGCCCTGTACCGGTGCTGGTACTGCGCGAGGATGGCACGGTCCCAACAGCAGGCGCATCCCCGGATACCACACACCCGTTCCGTATCCTGGTAGGACTCGATGGCTCTGCTCTGGCCGAGGCAGCCCTGGAGCCCGCCGCCCAGCTTGCCGCAGCGTTTGCTGCGCCCGCCGAGGGCGCGCTGCACCTGGTTCGCGTACTGCATCTATCTCCCGTGAAGGCGGGGGAGCACACCCATGACTCCGAGGTAACCAGGCAGGGACAGATGGACGCTAAAGCCTACCTTGACGCGATTGAGCAGCGGTTGCATGAGGGAATGCTCGCTGGTCTGCATCTCCAGGTTACCTCTTCCACTGTGCTTGATGCCGATATAGCGGGCACGATCATCAAAGTAGCGGAGACGGGCGAAAGCACCGAAGGCACCGGTCTGTTTGTCGGCTGCGACATGATTGCGATGGCAACACACGGCAGAAGCGGCTTACAGCGCTGGACGCTGGGTAGCATCACCGAGCACGTGCTTGGCACAACGAGGCTCCCGATGTTGATCGTGCATCCCCAGACGACCACGACCAGAGACGAAGAGAGGGCCGGAGGCGAGGCGGTTGAGAGCGAGAGGGCCGCGTGGACATCCTTGTTCTAGACAAACGAGAAGGGGTAGGGGAGACCATTCCAGAAGGGGAGCAAACCGTTTATTTGTTCATCGGGATAGGCCGTCTACAAGCAAACGAAGAAAGATACTCTACTCAGAAAGCAGGCAATTAGCCCCGTTCTGGAATGGTCTCCCTTTCCTACTAAAAAAGG
Source organism: Chloroflexota bacterium (assembly GCA_030854145.1). The sequence continues at coordinate 12,457 of JALYTT010000058.1, forward strand.
AGCAAATCTTTGGTCAAAAATGCGAATTCACGAGGCGTTAACCGGTTCTCCTTTTCCAATCCTGGAAACCCTCCCCACCTGAAGCAGATGCGCAGGTAGTCGACGAAGGTGGTGTCATGTGGTTCACCAAACAAAGGAACATCAAAAGCCCTACTTGGTAAGAGCATGTAGTATGGACCCGATCCACTGTAGCGATATTTGAAATACTTATCTGGTGCGAGAGGCAGCATTGGCTCTTCCTCCCAGGTTCCATCCTCCAGTGGCAAAGCCACCATCTGAAGCACCAATGTCGTTGCATACACAAAAAGCGGATCAAGGCTGCTTCCATACGCACGGTCAAAGACGCGACCAGGCGATGAGGGGAACAAGCCAACCAAATTGACACTTCCCACTTCTTCATACCAACATTTGAGAGAGAGTGGTAACGGCCCGACACGTTGTTCCAATGTGTTGACCTGTTGCCATATTTCTGGCGTAGGTGCTTGGTACACAGGAGCTTCCCGCTCCCAATAGGCTTTGTCCTTAAGACTTTCAAAACGGCCCTCACCAAAGAGATATCCCATGTCCTGGAGGTGAGACAGCAGGAGTTCGATATTATATCGGACCCGCTTCATGAGGGTTCTCATGACCAGAAGGGCCTCCTCATAAAGGGGGGGGTCAGCAATCCTGTCTTGCATGCTCAACAATTCATTATACACATCCTGATACAAACCTTGTTGATACTGATCGTACCATCCTGCCATAGCTGATCCTTCTCTTTCAAGTATCTCTCTGCTGACTTCCATTCACCATGTTTGCATTTTTTGGAAAGGATAGCAAGAAAGGACACCATGTGGTACCAAACAGATGAATAAAAAAGCCTGAAACCATGAGGTGTCCATGCCACAATCTATTATATGTCTGGATGAAGCAGTATACCACTTCGGGGAGCATTTCCGCTCGATGTTTCCCACGCCTTCATACCTCTATGTTGTAACTCTACTGCTGGTACTGATGAAGTACGATAACAAGCACACACTGAGCAAGGTAGGCAAGCCTTCTAGTCTGAGGAGACCATTCTAAAACGGGACGAACTGCTGAGGTTTTCATGACTCACGGTATGCCCATCTGAGAACAGGGATCCTTTCAACGAGAGAAGCACATCCATTTGCTCCCGTTTTGGAATGGTCTCATGATACTACAAAAAAGCTGGCAGGCTTTCAGATTTGAAAGCCGGCCAGCCTTGCTTCAACGCGGTTGGGTCAAAGCTGCTACTTTTCCACTCTCTCCGCTTCCACTACCTCTACCTTTTCTTTCGTGGTTGGCACCGTTGCGACCGGAGTTACTTCAGCCTCTTTCGTGCGGGCCAGCGAGCCGGTCCAGGGCGTACCCAGCAGGGGGAGCAGCCAGCGGTCGACACCGTAGTAGCCGGCGATCCTCCAGGCAAGCACCAGGAACAGGGCCAGGCCGCCGATGATCGGATTGATGCTTACCGCGCCTGCCAGCAGGAAGTTCAGGTTCATGAACACTCCAAAGAAGGCGGCGATGCCGGTCAAGACACCGAAGATCAGACCGAGGCCGACAAGAACCTCACCAAAGGTGACGACGTAGGAAAGAAAGCCAGCGTTTGGCAGGATAAAGGTCTGTAAGAAGCTGGCATACCAGCTCTGCACGGCCGCATGCGGGCCGCTGGCCTGCGCAATAGCGCCCATAATGAAGCCATGAAGCTGAACCCCGTCATGGCCGGTGAAGACCCAGGGGCTGCCTGTGCTCTGACCGAACGAGCCGATATCAATCGAGTGCCCCGTCAGTTTGTCAATACCGGCGACCAGCCATTGATATCCTACATAGAGACGCACTATAAGCCAGAGCCAGGCCATACGCGTGTCCGCGAACAAGAACCTGGCAATGGGAGGCTCCCCAATCTGTGTGGCCGATTGTGGTTGAATGGCTGTGAATGTACGCATTGTTTGTCTCCTCTAGATAAATGCAGTTCCTCTCTTTTGCGAGAGGCGCTTAACAGATTTACTATTCCTTACATTCTGTACTGTATAGAGGATAAGCTCTTTGCGTCACAGCACGATCCCACCAAGGAGACATAGCATCACAGCGAGATCACAGACGGCCATGACGGAGGCACACAAGGGATAGGGGTTTTGCAGGCGCGTGGAGGGATAAGAGGCAATGAGACGAAAGAGGCAGGAGGGGTAGGGGCGCGGTTGACAAGCCCGCCTGTTCGCCGGTGGCATCATGATCTCGTCGGCGAACAGGCGGGCTTGTCAACCGCGCCCCTACGCGGGTTGTCTGTTAACGACAGGCTGACAGGTAGGCATTCAGGCTCAAATGCTTCCTCATGGAGTTGAAGTTCATGGCGTTCGCCTGGCGGCAGAAAGCCGATGTCTTCAAGTTGTACTCTACCTCCATGACGGGTTTGTTCGCCTGGATGAAGGGCAGGAGCGTGTTGCACTCCTTGTATTGGAAGCACTGTTCGTCCAACACCCAGTCGAAGTACGGCACGAGCGTCGGTATCTGGTCAAGATCGTTCTTCAGACCAACCGCCAGGCCGCGTGTGTGGGCCTCATTGGCCAGGAAGACATTATAGTTGGCTTGATCGCTGGCGGCGAGAGGGAAGCCGGAGGTGTTGGTGTAGCCATCAACATTGTCGAAATCAACGCCGTCAAAGCCCTTCGCCTTGCAGAGGTCCAGGCGCGCTCTGATCATCGGGCCGAGGACTGTTATCTGGCGAATATCCAGCCATTTTTCAGTGGGCCAGCCGCCGACCGAATTGCCTTTGACTGCACCAGGAAACTGGCTGGCATCAGGTCTCCAGTTCTCCCAGGTACCTGCGTCGATGTAGCAGATGACGACGCTCCCTGCCCTATGTAGGGATGCGACCACGCTTGCAGGAGTATCGACCATGTCGACATCATACATATTCACATGCAGCGCTGGATTGATGGCGCCCTGGAATTGCAATTGCCAGCTCGTTTTGAGCGCCGGATGCCAACACCCCTGACAATTCACGGGTGCGGGCAATGATGTATGTGCAACGGAAGTAGATAACGTTGCATGGGTGGTGGCACCCCCACAGGCACTCAAAATAACCATCAATGCCAGTACTATGAAAGAGCTGGTGACCAGGGTCCTGGCTCCATTAGCAGGTTTCATAGAGAGCGCGGCTCTCGATCGGGTACGAATAGTGGTAATATGATACATAGCAGACCTTTCTTTGGTAGGGATGCATACGCAGCATCGCTTTCGAAGCGACCCTCCATATCTGGAGCCGTACAGGCGCCAGTGTTCCTACTTGTATGTATCGGCAGTCTTTTATAAAACAGTATACTGCGGAGGAAGATAGAGATAAGATCCCCAGGTCTGGGGGAAAGAACTCATGCGCGCTTCCTCTGCTCTTTGCCGCGTACCAGCGATGTCAGCACGCCGATGGCCGCGATGCAGGCGCAGACGATGAAGGCAGTCTGGAAGCTATGGGCAAACGTCTGCTGGAGTGCGCTCATATGCTCCGGTGATAGCGTGTTGTGCTGGCGTCCTACGACCAGGCTGAGGCCGGCCGTGGCGCCGCCAAGGGCGGTGAAGATGGCGCCCGCCAGGGCCACGCTGATACTCTGCCCAACTACGCGGCCCGTGGCCAGGAAGCCGGCGGCCACTCCTTGCTGTCCGGCAGGCGCATCGCCCATCAGCGCGCTATTGTTCGGCGATTGGAAGAGCGCCTGCCCCAGGCCAATGAAGACCAAACGCCAGATGATATCCCAGATGCTGCTCTGCGCGTTGAGCTGGCTCAGCAGGACCAGCCCAATACAACTGATGCTGAGTCCTATGGCTGCCAGCCAGCGCGTGCCGATGCGGTCCGCGAGGCTGCCACTGATGGGGGCGATGCAGGCAATGGTGATCGGCAGCGGCGTGAGTAGCAGGCCCGCCTGCGCTGTAGGGAAGGCATGCAGTTGCTCCAGGTAGAAGGGCAACAAGAAGCTTACTGCGAAGAGTGCCATGAAGCTCAGGATCAGGCTGATATTTGCCGAAAAGAAGACCCGCCGGCGCAGCAGCGCGAAGTCAATGACCGGGTAGGAGACGCGATGCTCGACGATGTAGAGCGCGATCAGGGCGCCGGTGCCCACACCCAGGCTGGCCACCACCAGCGGCGCGGTCCAGCCCAGTTCCTGGCCGAAGGAGAGGCCAAGCGTGACGCCCGCCAGCCCGGCGGCCAGCAAGATGGCTCCCAGCGGATCAAATCTGCCGGGCCGCTTGTTGACCTTCTCTTTCAAGAAATACCAGGTGGCGAAGAAGCCCAGGATGCCGATCGGGACATTGACATAAAATATCCAGCGCCAGGAGAAGTACGAGGTAATCAGCCCTCCAAGCGTGGGACCCACGCTGACACCAAGCGAGACGTTAATGGCGTTCAGGCCCAGCGCGCGCCCACGCTCGTGTGCGGGAAAAGCCCCCGTGAGCATGGCCGGGCTGACGGCCATCATCAGCGCGCCTCCAACACCCTGAAGTCCGCGCGCCGCTACCAGGAAGCCCAGCGCCGGCGCCGCCCCACAGATCGCCGACCCCAGCGTAAAAATGACCAGCCCCACCGACCACACCGGCTTGCGCCCGATCATATCCGCCACGCGTCCGGCCGTCAGCAATACCGCCGAGGTTGCGACCAGGTAGGCGATGGTGACCCACTCGATGGAGCCGCTCAAGGGCACGCCGAAATAGTGCGCAATCGTCGGCAGGCTGATATTGACGATGGAGCTATCGAGGGTCGCCATGAAGATGCCGATGGCGATAATCACAAACACGACCCACTTGTTGTTCTGCCTGAACCCCTCGTCGTGTGCGACGGCCTTGCTTGGCTCGACCGGCTCTTTCTGCTGTGTCTTGAACGTAGGCGAAACCATGTTCTGTGCCGCGATGGGGGACGTATGGCCGTTGTGGCCGTTGCTCCGCTTCTCTGTTTCGGGAACAAATATATCCAGCTTGTTGGATTCAACGTCGTGTTGTTTCATGAAGTTATCCCATGATGTGTTAGAACAGGCGTGTACGCCCAGGTGTGGTGCTCCGCAATAGGCTTATTTATAGTGATAACAAAGAGAGTGGTAAATTTTACTCCCTTTATCTCTTGCATCCACTGACTCTTTAGGCTAAACTGGAAAATCGCAAGCCAATCACAAAGTGATTTGATTGTTGTGTGGGGAACCGAATAGCGGAGAATGTAATCAGGCCAGCTAAAGGATAGTTTTCGTATGTCAACTACAAATGCTCATACCAGTATTTCCTCTGGTGTCAGTTCAAATTCAACAGTTCAAGTCCTTGTCAGTTTCAAAAAAGCGGTTATTGATCGATTTCAAATAATGGCAGATGGTAAGGTATGTAACTATAGTGAATATCTGAAAATACCTAAAGATGCACCCACACGTCAAGGCGATGAGGCCAATGCCGTTGATCAGCAATTTGCTCGTTATGTGCTTGAATGGCTGGGTTATAGTCCAGTAGATTGGATCTATAATCAACCCCAGGCAGGAAAGAAGGTCAATCGACCTGATTACACAGTGAAAGGTTCTATAGGGACGGCATTCATTGTAGAAGACAAAAATAGTACGCTTGATTTTGACGAAGAGCATCTCAAACAGATGCGACGTTACTGCATGGGAACTGCTGGCTATGCCGTGTGGTGCAATATGCAAAGGCTATTCGCTATTCGATTTTTACCGAGCAATCCATTAAAGTATGAGATCCTGGTAGATATCGCGGTCGAGGACCTCTTTGGAATACAACCGCTTTTATCAATAGAACAAAAATCTCAAGAGGCTAATCTGGCGTTGTTTCATCTCCTCTTCAGTAAGGAGCGCTTTACTAGATTCAGCGAGCTTGTACAAAAAATTGGCGTTGAGGAGCAGATTTTTGATAGTGCGGCTACGCCTTTAGATACCTCCCAGGCGGTACAGAACTTTATCGATGGTAGCCGGCAATCCTTGAATCATTTACGGCTTGCCGCCTTATCCCAAATTCAGGAAGCTGTAACCAGGCGCGATAGAGTAGTGAAGGAGGAGGAGATCCTACGGCGTGAATGGGAGGGTGCGAGAGACGATTTTACAAAAAGAATTGCCTATGCTGTTATAGCTGATCCAGTACGAGAAGCTATAGAGCAACTCACTCCACGACTAGGTGATATAGAGTCACCTGAAATACGTCATGTGATAGATGTTATCAAGGAAGCTTCTGGGAGGGCAAAAATTCCAGCTACTTTGCTCCCATTATTTGAAAACTGGCTGGAACGGGCCTTGCGCATCAATAGTGCATTAATCTCGCTTCGCTTTGAAAGCTCCACCCCATTTAGAATCGCGGAAGCCTACCAGGTTTGGGGAGAACGCCAGAGTGATCAAGAGGATATCCAGCCAGAGGTTTTCGCGGAACAGGTAGCCTATGTCTTCTTTGGGTAGGACTCCCTTAATTGGTGGAAGAATGGGCTGCTGAGCTTTAAAAAAGAGCATCGATTGGGACACTGTGATGTATGAAGCACACAGAATACCAAAAAGATGCATTGCAGCTATTTTGCCCGAATGTGGATTGTCCTGCAAGAGGGAAGATCGGAGCAGGCAATCTGGTG
>JALYTT010000473.1 GCA_030854145.1 Chloroflexota bacterium
GCTGGTTACAGGGACGGCGAGGCAAGCCACGCGCTACGGATTCGCCGCTCGTTTTCTATCAGCAATGGCTTACGTTCACACCTATGAGGCAAGCCACGCGCTACGAGTGTGTCGAGCCAAACTGCTGCATATGCTTGTGCTCCTTCTCGAATGCGTCGCCGGGGAAGCCCTTCTCGCCGCCCAGCTCGCGCGCGGCCAGCGTCATTTCTGCCGCTTCCTCCATGATGATGATCAGTTGCGCGGTGGCCAGCGGGTCGCGCGCGAAGGCCAGCAGGCCGTGATTCGCCAGCAGGACCGCCGGGGAAGCGGGGGCGCGCTTGATCTGTTCTACGATGTTCGTCACCGATTCTTGTGAGCCACGCGGCGCCCAGGCGGCTACCGGGATCTCTTCGGTGATGCCGAAACGTAGCATGGCTTCGTAGGCGCAGGGCAACGGCTGGTGAGCCAGCGCGAAACTGGTGACCCTGGGCGAGTGTGTATGCATGACGGAGCCGACATCGGTGCGCACACGATAGACGCCGGCATGCATGGCGACAATCTCGCGCGTGGCCGCATCGAGTGTGCCCTCGATCACCTCGCCATCGAAGCTCACCACCGCTACCTGCTTTGACGTCAGTTCAGCGTGCAGGCCGGTCGAGGCCAGCAGCATGTGCCCTGTTCCTGGCAGCCGTGCGCTCATGTTGCCGTGTCCGCTGTGCGACATCACGCCTGCCTGGAAGAGGAGGCGCGCCGCCTGCACAAGCTGTTCCTTAAGCGTATCGTTTGTGTTATTGGTCATCTGTAACCTCTGATCCTTTCGTATGCACACGATTGGTCAAACCTCATAATCATGTGTCGAATGCCCCCAAGACCCGCAAAGATGCCTTCTGTGTGTCTGTCAGTCCGCTCACCCTTGTGATATTCATCCCTTCATACGGGCGGGTGCTGATGAGCGTGGTGAGACAGTCCCCTGTCTCGCTGCTCCAGAGCTTGAGTGTGCCATCGTCGCTGCTGCTGGCGAGCAGATCTCCGCTGGGACTGAACATCACCGCGCGTACACGAGCCTCATGTCCTTGCAGCACCCTGCATGGCTGGTTGGTAGCGAGATCCCACAGGCGAATCGTAAGATCATCGCTGCTACTGGCAAGTATACACCCATTGGGGCTGAACGCGACCGACAGTATCCTGTTCGTGTGGCCCTGGAGCGTCTTGAGGCATGCCCCGGTCTGGCTATCCCAGATACGAACTGTGTGGTCCTCGCTGCCGCTGGCAAGCGTCTGCCCAGCGGGGTGGAAGGCGACGGCCCGCACGCGCCCGCTATGTCCCTCGAAGATCGTGAGGCAGGCCCCCGATTCAACATCCCACATCCGCACGGTCTGATCGTCGCTGCCACTGGCCAGCAACTTCCCATCGGGGCTGAAGGCCACCGAGCGCACCCAATTGGTATGAGCGCTTAGAGTCTTGAGGAGCTGACCGCGGCCTACATCCCAGATACGCACCGTGAGATCTTCGCCGCCGCTGGCCAACAACTTCCCATCGGGGTTGAAGGTGACGCAGCGCAGCCAGTTCGTATGCCCTCGTAGCGTCTTGAGGAGCTGGCCGCTATTGTCCCAGAGGCGCACGCTATGATCTTCGCCGCCACTGACCAGCAGGCGCCCATCGGGGCTGAAGACTGCTGTGCGCACCCCGTGCGCCTGGTCATACCAGTCCTTGATGCAGCGCTGGCCCTGGATGTCCCACAGGCGGATGTAGCGGTCCTCGCTGCTGCTTATCAACTGCTGCCCATCGGGACTGAAGGCCACCGACCAGGCACGATTGGTGTAGCCCTGTAACGTCTTGAGGCACTGGCTGCTGTCGGCATCCCAGAAGCGTATGGTCTGGTCGTCGCCGCCGCTAACCAGCGTGGTCCCATCGGGGCTGAGAGCGACGGCGCGTACACCAGATGTATGGCCCTGCAAGATTGTGCGGCATTGTCCGTTGGCGACATCCCAGATACGGATGCTGTGATCCTCGCTGCCGCTGGCCAGCACCTGCCCATCAGGGCGGAAGGCGATCGACCAGACGTGATCGGTATGCCCTTGCAGGACCTGGAGGCAAACGCCGCTGGCAATCTCCCAGATACGGATAGTCTTATCGTCGCTGCCGCTGGCCAGCATGGTTCCATCGGGGTTGAAGGCCACGGAGCGCAGACCATGCGTATGTCCCTCAAGAGTCTTGAGGCGCTGACCTGAAGCTACATCCCACAGGCCCACCGTTTGATCTGTACTGCCGCTAGCCAGTGTGTACCCATCGGGACTAAAGGCCACGGACCAGACGCGATTGCTATGGCCAGCAAGAACTTTGACGCACTCGCGAGTGCGCATGTCCCAGAGACGAATGGTCTGATCATCGCTGCCAGTGGCCAGCAGAGTGCCATCGGGGCTGAAGGCCACGGCGCGTACCCGGTTGGTATGCCCCAACAGTGTTGCGAGGCTCAGGCCGTTGCTGGTGTCCCACAGGCGAATGGTCTGATCATCGCTGCTGGTGGCCAGCAGATTGCCATCGGGACTGAAGACTACCGACCAGGCGCCATCGATGTGTCCGCGATAGGACTGATAGGGAGTTGTGCTCACTGCTTCATAGAGCCAGACATCACCGGCGGCGGTTCCGACTGCCAGGGTAGCGCCGGAGGGGTTGAAGGTGACCGAGAGGATATTGCCAAAGGTGGCGGTAAAGGCGCCATCGATGAAATGGGCGTGCGCGAAATTCACGTTGGGCAGCGTGGCGTTCTGGAGGTATGCCTGGCGTATCGTGAGGTGTGTGAAGTCGATGTTCTGCAGGTTGCTGCGCAGGTGAACCAGCAGATTGAGCACATTGCCTGCCATGTAGCCGGGATGCATGGAGTGTTCCTGGCGCAGGTCCGCAAGCATAGCGTTCATGCGCTGCTCCAGCCCCTTCTTCCCTGCTTCCGCCACGAGTTGGTCCGCGACAGGCCTGAGGATGAGGCGCACCTGGCTATCGCGCACGTAGTCCTTGGCCTGCGCCTTGATGAGCGCGTAGTTCATCCAGGTCGCGCGGCTCTCCCCCGTGTATTCCGCGCAGAACTGCCTGACGAGCGCCTGCGTCACATATTCCATAATGACCGGTTGCAGCGTGAAGCGTGCCGGGGCTGGTACCTCGATCATGGAGCGTCGTCGCAGAGAATCCAGCGCTTCAAGTAGCAGGCGATTGGCGACCGGGCGCACCAGGTTTGCGCGGATCTCCTCCAGCGAGACTGTTTCGCGCTCAATCGCCAACCAGTACAGGATTTCGCGCTCCTGGGCGGGCAGACGGTGAAATTGCCCATCCAGCAGTTCATTGATATCGCCAAAGATAATCTCCTGCTGCTGCAGGAAGCTGGCGATCTCACCTCCAAAGAGTTCTTGAATGGACTCAGAGATGAGTTTCAAGGCCAGCGGGTTGCCCGAATAGATGCGGATCAGCCGTTCCCAATCAGCGTCTGACCCGGCGAGGTTTTTGTCCTGCAAGATGGCGCGCCCCGCGCTCTGCTCCAGGCCTGAGAGGTGAAACGAGCGCACGGCTGGCCCGGTGTTTTCCAGGCGTGCTACCTCGCGCGGCTTCTCACGGCTGGTTAGCAGGAGACAACTGCGGTGCTGGGCCTCGCCGATGCGCTGGATCAACTGCCCGTAGTTCTCATAGCCTTCCCGGTACTGTCCCGCGCGTTGCCCAGGCTGCATGATGGATTCGAGGTTGTCCAGCACCAGCAAGCAACGGCGCTCGCGTAAAAGCTGGATCAGCACGAGCAGTTGCGCATCAACGGTCGCCTGGGGTAGATCGACCGTTTGCTGATCTGAAAGAAAGCGGATGCACTCCCGCAGGATGGGTTCTAAGGGGGGGGCATTTTGCAGCCTGCGCCAGAAGACGTACTCAAATGAGTCCTTCACCTGCTCAGTCAGCCTGGCGGCAAGCGTCGTTTTCCCGACGCCTCCCACGCCGAGCACGACTGCGAGCTGGCACTGGCCTTCTGTGATCGACTGCTCTAATTGTGCATATTCGATACTGCGGCCGTGAAGCTTCTCGACGTGAGGCGCCTCTCTACAGTCTTCTTGCGTCTGCATGCGAAACCCCAGCTCTTCCACACTTTTCTGGAGGAGTTCGCTGAGCAACGTGCGATAGTAGGAGCGAGGGATACTTTTTCCGTTTTCCCAGCGGTTGACCGTCTTAGTATCGATCTTAAGTTTTTCGGCCAGCTCTTTTTGTGTCCAACCGCGCTGTTCGCGCGCGCGTTTCAGCGGGTGATCGGACGGATGCTTCTCCACATGAACCTCAATACTCTCTACTCGCTAGATATGCCAGGGAAATGTCCCCCATTTGACCACAATTTGCCAGGGAGATGCGGTTTTTATGGTTCGCTTCTTTGGCTATCCTTAGAGCAGTGATGAGACACGGTGATCTCATTCCACAAAATACGTTACACCCTTTGATTGATAAAGCACTTCAGGATCATTACAAGCAACCGCTTCTACTAGTTTAACAGCGGCACGGCTGAACTTCAAGGAGGAGTTTCTCATGGATGTCACTTCGAATCTAACGACGGCCTGTTCCGATCCTATCAATGATGCAGCCTGGCAAGATCTGCATATCAAGTTGCGGGCGTTCGCTTTACGCCAGGTATATTCTTACACATTGTCATCCTGGCGGGGGCAGGAGGAAGATATCGCGGCGGATATCGTTCAGGAGACGACCCGCAGGGTCGTTGAACGCATGCGCAAGGCTGAACGGGGCGAGGCCGTGCCGGTCCAGGCGCCTGCGCATATGATGTTTGTGATCGCCGCCAACTACTGCCACGACTTGTGGCGGCGCGAACGTCGGATCGTGCGCCTGTCGACCTATAACTGTGCATCAGGAGAAGAGGTCATACAGGATGACCGTCCCAATTTTTCGGAGGAGGCCACAGAAAACGCGTATCGCGAAGAGCTGTTTTTACGGTTGGCACACGAAATCGCGCGCTTCCCGAAGAAACAACGCCAAGCGTTGCTGGTCGATCTGGCGAACCGCATGCATTTTGGGAGCCGTCCCACCGCGCTACAGGAAGCCTTTCTGCACGCGGGTATCCAGTTGCAGGAGTACCGGCTCCCTCCATCTGCCAGCGCCACAGAGCGCGGCAAGCTCATCTCGCTGCAGAACCATGCGTACAGGCGTATTGCGAAGCTTCCCTGCGTACAGGACTATGTCTCAGCCCCGTAGCTAGCTTGAGTGAGAGGCGCCATTCCCCTTCGTAAGTACATTCGGCGTTTGGTGCATGAATGTACTTACGTTCTGTCAAGCTTCATTGCACGGGGTATCAGGGCGCTTCCGCTCCCGCGTAGGGATCCGGCTTGCCGCATCCGGGGGTCTGGCAGGCCTCTCCCGCCCTCGCA
>JALYTT010000474.1 GCA_030854145.1 Chloroflexota bacterium
GGCCGCGCGTGGTTGGAACAGGGCGCAGGCCAGCGGCGCCCCTACACGAAAATCGGGCCGGAACGCCTGGATGCGAGCGTGTGACTCTTTTCGTGTAGGGGCGCCGCTGGCCTGCGCCCTGTTCCCACACGACATCGCGCTCTCCCTATAGTAGCAACCCATGCCCTGGCGGGTGCCCTGCTCCAAGTCGACATCTCGCCCCCGATAGAGTTGCAACCCATGCCCTGGCGGTCGCCCTGTTCCAATGTCGCCATCTCTCCCTACGGATACAGGGACGGTTTTTGCTCGTTCATGCCTCACCCTCGGCCGGGCTATGCGGGCGCACGAGCCAGTAGCGGCCGCGATCGCGCATCATAATCTTCTCGGCGATCAGATCGCGGCGCAGGCTGGAGGCGTCCTCGTGGAACTCCTGGAGGATGGCATTGACCTCTTTCTCCTCATAGATGTGCCCCCACTCGAAGGCGCGCGCCAGCTCTTCCAGCACGTAGCGGCGCTTCTTATGCTGCGCCGGAATATTCAACAGGCGACCATCCTTAAAAAAACTCGCCAGGACGCGCGCGCGTTCATCGTTCCTGGGGATCTGCGGCAGCAGGCTTTCCGCGAAGAGCGACTCGGCGACCTGCCGGATACCATCCTGGTCAAGCTCGTAGTAGTGGTACGCGTTCTCGCGCCTCGCCAACACCAGCCCGGCCTGTTTGAGGATCGTGAGGTGATGCGAGATCGTCGGTGGCTTCACAGCCAGCGCCTCCGCCAGCTCCTGTCCATACATCGGCCGCTCTATCAATAGACCCAGGATGCGGATGCGCGTCTGATCCGCCAGCGCGCGCCCAAATCGTAGGAGCAGATCAACCTGGTCAGGCGTAAATCTCAATAGATGTTCATCTTTTTCCTGGTACTCCCGCTCATCTTTCATCATTCGCCTCTATTTTTCATGTTATTGTAATTATACAAGCATCTAATCGATGGATTGATTGTAAATGAAGGTAGTGAGGAAGTCAAGAGGAGAAATAGGCAGAAGCGCCTACTCATGGTGCTCGCGGATGTATAAGGCCTGCTGGTAGAGAGACGCGGCTTGCTCATAGAGCGCACAGTCCTCTAAATAACACGCCGTTCGCTGGAGCAAAGATGCGGCCTCTGGAAACGCGAGGGCATAGGTCTGGATCAACGCGCTACACGCCTGCGCCTGGGAGAGGACGCGGCGGCAGAGGAGCCAGGTGCTGATCTCTACAATTTCAGGAAACAGCGCATTGGTCGCGCGCACTGCTCGCTCTGCCCATTGACGCTGTTCTGCCGGGGGCATGGCATCCTTGAGGACAGCTTGCACCAGGGGGTGCAGGCGCAAGAACCTGGCGTCGGGATCGCGTTGGAGCAGGGAGAATGTGCGCAGGTATTGGATGGCACCGTCTAGCGCAAAGGCATCCTGGCCCAGAGGACCTAAGACGGAACCCAGGTACGCGCTTCCTATGCAGATCAACTCTTCGGGGATGGCATCCGGGTCAAGAAAGGCGCACAGCCGCAACAACTCGGCGGCGGCAGGGTTGGTCTGCGCGATTTTTTCAAAGGAGAGGGACCATGTTTCTGCTACTGGCTCAGGATGATCACCTGGTACATGACCCCGGCGTTGCAACAATTGCTGGCGCTGTGTCTGGTAGGACTCCAGATACGTTGAGGGGCTGCATCCAACTTCTTCGATGTGAGCGCCCGCTTGATCGAGGGCCAGCGGAAGAAAACCCAGTTCGATGGCAATGGCCTCGGCGGCGGCACGATAGGAGTTCGAGGCCTGATCGAGAGACGCCCCAGGAGCCAGGAGCCGGGCGCGGCGCAGCAGAAACAGGCTGGCTTCGATCATGTCCATCGTCTCGACCTCAAGGCGCTGGGCCAGCGATCCCAGGGCGTGGACACGCGTGGTCAGCAGCAGGCGTCCTGTATGCTCCGTTGGCAGGATACTCTGGAGGATGTCACCATCCTCTACATTATCCAGAATCAACAGCCACTGCTGATGCGAGGCGAACCACTGTTTCATTGCCCGCGTCACCCGCAGGTGATCGTGCCTGTCCTTCTTGGGCAGGTGCAAGGTAGCCGCGATTATCATCAAGTCAGCTTGCAAGGTTTCCTGGGTGGCAGCATTGACCCAGAACACGGCGCGGTACTCGTGTCGATAGCGATAGGCATATTCCAGCGCAACCTGAGTTTTGCCGATGCCGCTCAGGCCACTGAGCGCCCAGGACGGCGGCAAGGCCGAGATAGGATCCCGGCTGAGTCGCATGTGCAACTCGTGCAGGAGTTCGTCCCGCCCGGTAAAGAAGATATTGCGCGAGTAGGGAATGGTCCAGAGATCCGAAGAGACACTCCCAGGAGAATCGGAGGGCGCCTGTTCTGCACGCAAAGACCTCTCCTGCTGTTCCTTCTCTGATCCCATCTGAAAGAAATCCTGAGCGCTCATTTTCAGGAGGGTCATGAGTTTGCCACGAAAATACGTGTTGGGAACGGTGGCGCCACTCTCCCAGCGACTCACATTGGGCCGCGTCGTGCCAAGGCGTTGGGCCAGCTCCAGTTGTGACCAGCCCTGGCGTTTGCGAGCCTCGGCTAAACGCACGCGGGCCGGAGTTTGAGAACGACTTTCAGTCATACAACATACCTTTCTACAAGATAGAACCCTACACATTCGATGAAAGAACGTGACTCACCTTATTCTTCAGCAAGGCACATAAATGGTACAGATGATACATAAAAGGACTTTCAGACCGGGCGCAGGCAAGTGGCGCCCCTACACGAAATGCCGCATCCGGGTGCCGGCCTCGCGTGCGCAGCCAGGGAAGAGAACCCACAGCCCCACACGGATGCAGCAAGCCGAATCCCTACGCGGGTGGGGACATCTCCATAACCTGATGTCCGTAAGAGCCTTTTATCCTTGTCAGGGCTTTTCCTGATGTGTCATTTTTTCTAGTTGCATTGCATGAAGCAAGCAAGGAGATACAGATGGTCTCGCAGCCCGGTTCCGGGTCTCACGCAGCGACACGGTCGCTGGTTTCACCGATGATGGGTGTCCTTCGTTATTTTGAACGTCATTGGAGTCTCAATACCCTGACACGCCTCTTCCTCCTTTTTCTGATGACCACCACCCTGGTGATTGGCAGTTGGCTCGGATTGGCCACCTCCCCGGCCTATGCTGCCAGCCGGGTGCAAGCGCAGCAGGCGCAGCCCATCATTCAGCAGGGACCGCAGCAACCTTCGACCGCCAGCACCTATCACATCCCGTACGCGCGCGGTCATGCTGGAAATATGGTGCAGAGCCGGGGCTCCGGTCCTGGCCGACGAACCGCGATCCCGGCCACCTTTGACAACCATGTCGCCGCCGTGGGGGAACAGTCCTACTACACCTACATGAAGTGGCAGGTCAACGACCACCTGGTGGTGGAAGTCAACGTTGGCAGCGGCAACCTCGTCGTGCATGCCAGCGACCTGCATATTCAAGGGACAGGCGTTGATCTCTCCATCGAGCGCTTCTACAACGAGATGGCCACCGATGCGCAGACCTCAGCCCTGAGCCGGCATTGGAATCTCAGCGTGGGCGCCGATGTCTATCTGCAATTCAATGGCGATGGCTCCATCACCTACTTTAGCCCCAGCGCCACCACCTTCACCTTCACGCCCAATGGCAGCGGCGGCTATACCGACCCTGCTGGTCTCAACGCCACGCTGACCAATCAGGGGGGCACCACGCCCTATCACCTGGATTTCCACAAAAATCAGGAAACCTACGAGTTTGGCTCCGATGGCCATCTCAAGGTGGACAAGGACAAGAACGGCAATAAGGTTACCTTCAACCAGTCTAATGGCGTCGTGAGCTCGATCACCGACACCCAGGGGCGCGTGACCAGCTACGCCTACAATAGCGCCGATCAGCTCAGCACCATCACCGATCCCAGCGGGCGCACGGTGCAGTACGCCTACAAAGCTGATGGCGACCTGATCAGTTACCGATGCGCTGGGCCAGAGCACCACCTACACCTACCAAACCGGCTCCGATGATGCCCTGAGCCAGATCAACGACCCGACGATGCATGCCTTCAAGATCACGTATACGACAACCAGCCCCGTTCCCCAGGTGGCCTCGATTACCGATAACACGGGGGCGACGACCACTTTCAGCTATACCAATGGGACGACGAGCAACACCACGGTGGTCACCGACGCACATGAAAAGCAAACGACCTACACCAGTGATGCCAGCTTGCATGTGACCAATGTCACCGATGCATTGGGACACACGCAGTCTAAGCACTATACTCCCAACAGCGATGTGTCCTCGGTAATGGACTCGTTAGGCGACACCAGCACATTCACCTTTGATGGCAACAACAATATCACCTCGGCCGCCGACAGCACGGGCGCCACGAGTACCTTCTCCTACCAGGATAGCGGCCATCCCGCTTCTGTCACCAGCGCGCAGGATGCGCAGGGGAACACGCTGGGCTACAGCTATGACTCTCCAGGCAACCTGACCTCGGTCAAGAACGTGACCAGCGGCGGCGCGGGGGAGACGACCAACTACACCTACAACTCCAACGGGACGCTGGCCACCATGAAGGATGGCGACGGCAATACCACCACCTACAGCTACGATAGCCAGGGCAACCTGACCAAGGTCACGCCCCCCAGCCCGCTGGGACAGACGACTGAACACCACGACACGCTCAGCCGCACGACCAGCGTGACCGATGGCAAGGGGCAGACGACCTCGTTTACCTACGACGTGCTGGACCGCATCACCAAAGTCGAATATAACGATGGTTCAACGGTGAGCTACACCTACGGCGCAGCAGGCAACGTCGGCAGCCAGACGGACACCACCGGGACCACCCACTTCCACTATGATGCCGCCAATCGCTTGCTCACCAAGACGCTCCCCAGCGGGCTGGTGCTGACGATGACCTACGACGCCATGGGCAACCTGACCTCCTTTACCGATCAGGGAGGCAGCACCAGCTACAGCTACAACGCCGTCAATCTGGTGACCTCACTCACCGATCCCACCGGGGCTAAAACGACCTTTGGCTACGACAACAACAACCGTCGCACCAGTGTGACGTATCCCAACGGGGTCTCCGTCAACTTGAGCTATGACCAGGGCGGCCACGAAACGGGCATCAGCGCCACCCATGGCGGTACCACACTCTCCAGCTACAGCTATGCCTACGGTGGCAAGAGCCTGCGCCAGAGCATGACGGACACTGTGCTGAACCAGAAGCACAGCTATAGCTACGATAGCATGAATCGCCTGAGCAAGGATGTCGTCACGCAGGGGTCAACACAGGTTGGTGATTTCGAGTACAGCTACGACAAAGCGGGCAATCGCACCTCGCAGGTGATCA
>JALYTT010000059.1 GCA_030854145.1 Chloroflexota bacterium
GCCAGGGCATACCAGCCGCGCGTGAGCAGGAAGGGAGCAAAGGCGCTCACACCTCTCACCAACTCCTCGCGCATCCCCCGCCTGTATGCTCCGCGCAGAGCAGCCAGGATATTACACGCCTCTTGATCCAGGAGATCGAGATCCCTGGCATGCGCCACAGCGTAATCAAGCATATACCTCACCATCCGTTCGCGCACAGGAGTATAGGCAGCACTTGCGCGTAGATGGACATAGCCATAATCGGCGACAGTTCTGGAGAGCATGTAGCGGCCCGCTCCCCGGCTCTCCAGCAGTCCTGCATCATAGAGCTGGTCAAAAGTCTCCACCGGCAGATCACAAACGGCCAGCGCCGCCTCTTCCGAAAAACTGCTGGGCTTCGCCGGAAAGACCGCCAGGGCGCGCAGCGCCTCTTGCGCCTGCTCATCTATATACTGCTCGCTCGCTCCAATGACCGCTTGCAGCGAGATGGGCAGACCTTGCGGGAGGCTCGTGTGCAGCCCCAGCAGAGGTTGCGGCTCACTCAACTGCAAACGGACCTCTGTATCAAGCAACCGGTCAATAGCGGCGCGTACCCGGCGCGGCTGCTGGGTATGCGCATGGTAGCGCAGGTACCTCCCCATGAGAGTAAGGGCCAGCGGCAACCCCCCAACCAGGCGCACAAGGGCCTGGGCTGTTCGCGGCTCGCTCGCAACGATCTCAGGGACCGACTGTGCCAGCAGCGCTATACCATCGTCCTCGCTTAACTCCTGGACAAAGACGGCGCTACCGGCGGCGCAGTGCAGGGCGATCTGTGGGAAGCGCGTCGTCACAATATAGCCACAATTAGCACCGCCAATCTTAAAGGCCAGCGCCTCCTCACAGCGCCAGGCATCATCAATGACCAGGAGCATGCGGCGCGGGCCGATAGTTGCGCGAATGGCCTCCGCCCAGGCGGCGCAGTTGCTCCATGCCGGGTGCTCGGAAGAGGCGATACCTAGCAGCGAGCCCCAGCGTTTCAGGTGCCTTAGCACCTGGGGTCTCGGCCCCAGCCCGACCCATAGAATACCGTCACGAAAATAGCGGCGTATATCCTGATCATGCGCCAGGGAGAGCGCTAAAGCGGTCTTGCCCACGCCAGGTACACCACCCAGAGCTGCCAGCGCCGAACCTCCCCCACTGGCTAAGCGCTGCTTGAGTTGATAGAGTAGAGCATCACGTCCACTCAACCTTGCAACCTCGGCAGGGAGAGAGGGCATAGCAGGATCAAGGAGCGCTTGAGGAGCAGCAGGCATGAGAGCATGGCCACTGCTGTTGACGGCTATAGGAAAATTGAGGTCATGATAGGCATACTCGCTGGCGGACTCTTCTTGCAGCAGGCCGAGTTCTTCCGCGTTCCTGGCAAAAAGTTCACACAGCTTTTCACGAAAATGCGGGACGGGAAATGCATATCCGCACTCCCAGCGACTGACCGTCGCCGCATTTGTTCCCAGGGCCTCGGCAACTCTAGCCTGGGACCAGCCACGCAACTCGCGCTCATGGCGCAACTGCTGATTCGGCTTCATGCTGTGTACTCCTCCCTGATGCTCATATCCTCCATAGCTTCGTTGCTATCATCAGAAGGATCAACGCTGCTCAACAAACACGCTGTTGAGGAATACTGCTTGCACGAGATCGTCATCTACTCGTCATCCACTCATCATTGTATCAGATAGGTTGTCTCTGGCATACTGTCAAAAGTCACAGTGTCGTATACTATCATCTAGGAGGAAAACAGCATGTCCCTTGACACCTCATTGGAGAGTGCATCGCTAGCGCAATTGCAGCAGACCCCTATTGATAACGTCATGCAGATCATCGACGACGGGCTGGTGCATCTGCCAACGTATCGTGAACTGTATTATCGCTGGGAGCGCCAGCAGTGGCAATCGCAGGAGATCGATTTCAGCGCCGACCGCCAGCAATGGGAGCAGATGAGCCAGGAGGAGCGCGACGGAAATATCGGCAGCTTCGCCGGCTTCTTCGTGGGCGAGGCCTGCGTCACCGATACGCTGGCGCCCTTTATCACAGCCATGCCTGACGAGGAGATGCGCATCTTCCTCACCACGCAACTGGTCGATGAGGCACGCCACACCGTCTTCTTCGAGCGCTTTTTCACCGAAGCGCTCAGCTTTAACCAGGGCAGCCTGACGGACACGTTGAAGTTCCTACAACCGCAGATGGGTCAGCCGTTCCAGAGCCTGCTTGTCGATGGGCTTACGGATGTCGCGGAGCGCATTCGCCAGGAGCCAGGGCGTTTGTCGCACCTCGTCGAGGGTGTCACGCTCTACCATATCATGGTCGAGGCCACCGTGGCGCTCAGTAGCCAGCACACCATGCTGACCTACAGCCGCCAGTTTAATACCTTCCCCGCCTTCCGCGCGGGCTTCACCGCCGTCGCGCGCGACGAATCACGGCATGTGATCTTCGGCGTCAAGTTCTTGCGCGACATGATCCAGCGTGACGCGGCCAACGCGCAGGTGGTAGCAGATGTGATCACGAAATATGGTCCGGTGGCCATGGATATTCTCAAGACACCCGATGAAGCGGTTCCGCTCGTGCTGGCTATGGGTCAGGACCCCTGGTCTACCGCGCGCTACGCGGGTGTGTCGCTAGGCAAGAAGCTTAAAGTGATTGGCCTGAATATGAACCTGGACTGGCTGGCGGTCCCGCCGCCGCCCGCTTAAAAACCTGAAAAGCCGCCGTTCTGTTCTATCTTACATTAAGGAGGAAACAGCCTGATGAGAGAAGCTGTCATCGTATCAACCGCGCGTACCCCTATCGGCAAGGCGTTTCGTGGTGCGTTCAACAAGACACATGGCGCCACGCTGGGCGGCCACGTGATCCAGCACGCCGTTGAGCGAGCAGGTGTTGATCCTGCCGAGGTCGAAGATGTGATCATGGGTTGCGCGCTGCCTGAAGGCGCCACCGGCGGCAATATCGCCAGGCAGGCCGCGCTGCGTGCAGGCCTGCCTGTTTCGGTTGCCGGGGCCACCGTCAATCGCTTCTGCAGTTCGGGCCTGCAAGCCATCAGCATCGCCGCGCAGCGCGTGATGGTTGACCAGGTGCCCGTCCTTGTGGCCGGTGGCCTCGAATCGGTCAGCCTGGTGCAGCCAACATTGAACGCCAGCGGCGGCCGCGAGCCGTGGCTGGCGGAACATGTGCCGCACCTGGGGATGCTCATGAACGACACCGCCGAGGTGGTGGCCAGGCGCTACCACATCAGCCGCGAGACGCAGGACGAGTATTCCCTTATCAGCCAGCAACGCACGGCCGAGGCCCAGCGCGCGGGCCGCTTCACTGATGAGATCGTCCCGCTGACCACCATCAAAGCAGTGCTCGACAAGGCCGGCAACATCACACACGAAGAGGAGGTTACCCTGACCAGGGACGAGGGCAATCGTCCCGAGACGACGCTTGAGGGTCTGCGGGGGCTCAAACCCATCAAAGAGGGTTACAGCATCACCGCCGGCAACGCCAGCCAGCTCTCGGACGGCGCC
Organism: Chloroflexota bacterium; assembly: GCA_030854145.1. The sequence goes on from JALYTT010000059.1 coordinate 3,516, forward strand.
TCTGCCTGTGTTGTGATGGATAGCCAGCTCGCCGAACAGCGCAACATCCAGCCGCTGGGCATCTATCGTGGGCTAGCAATCTCAGGGCTGGAGCCTGATGAGATGGGCATTGGCCCCGTGCTGGCCGTTCCCAGACTGCTCCAACGCTTCGGACTGCGCGTCGACGATATCGACCTGTGGGAGCTGAACGAAGCCTACGCCTGCCAGGCCGTCTACTGCCGCGACGTGCTGGGCATCCCCATGGAACGCTTCAACGTCGATGGCGGCGCGATCTCCATCGGGCACCCCTATGGGATGACGGGCGCGCGCCAAGTTGGCCACATCCTCATCGAAGGCAAGCGGCGCAAGGCGAAATACGTCGTCGTCACCATGTGCGTGGGCGGCGGCATGGGAGCGGCGGGCCTGTTCGAGGTCGTCTGAGCACACTCTGTTTATCCGATAGGTGAGATATGACGATCACAGTGCTGGCTCCCCTTGTCCGCCAGCACTGTGAGTGCCATGTTCTAAGGAAGGAGCATGATGTTGCGGAAACTGGACGCATCCTTCAAAGCACAGCTTCTACTCGATCAGTGGGACCGCTTCTCGCTGGCAGAATGTGAAGAGATCGCTCGTGATCTAGATCGCATCCTGCCCGCCTCGTTCCGTTTTCACACCATCAAAACCTGCTCATTCAGCGATCAGAAGCAACATATCGCCATTTTTGAGTGGGCCGGTCTTCCTGAAGGCTACTATAAGGGGTTTTTCGCCCTCATTCCAGGAGGTCAGGCCACACTGGGCTATGACCGGGAGCAGCCATTTGTGCCAGACGAGCAGCAACAAGAGAGCTGGGTGAAGGAGACGCAAAAGACTGGCATGTTCACTGGGACGCTCGCTGCCCTCCTGGATCTAACGATGACGCCCTTGCGACACATCAGTCTTGAGCCGTTTCTCCTCGAAGTGCTTGCCCTTCCTCTCTCTCCAGCCCCGGTCTTCGATGAAACGCTGGGAAGGGCGGGCGGGTGGACAAGGTCTCCAACACCTATCTCTTATAAGAAAACCCTCCAACGTCTCTCACGAGAAGGACTTCGCTTCCCTACTTCTGATGAATGGGAGTATGCATGTGCGGCTGGTTCGCGCACGATGTTCCGTTGGGGAAATATGACTCCGCCTTTCTCTATCCCCGCTCTCGGCAGTCAGAAAGCGGTTGGATGGGATCTGCATCTCCAACAGAATGGCTTCGGATTGTTGATCGCTCGCTATCCCTATCACTGGGAGTTTTGTGCCGAACCAGGCCTTATGCGTGGCGGCGATGGTGGCACCGCGCTGGGAACAGGGGCTGGGACGTTTGCTGCATGGCTGACGCTGGCTTCAGCTTTCCACAGCCGTGAGGATAGCGAGGATAATTATGGGGTCTATCTCAGGCGCGTATTCTCCCTCTCTTAGCGTTCACCAGGCAAGCAAGCGTATACATCTTTCGCTGATGAATGAATTTGAAATCGGAGTTTTTCAACGATGACACAGCCTCTGTTCGCACAAACAGGCGTGTGGGTGGACCAGGAGCGTGTTTGTGAAGGTTGTGGCGCAGAACTTCTCCCTTCCTCCCTCGCCGGGCTAATCTGTGAACGGTGTCTCGAAGATGGCATTGAGTAGCATGGTCACCATCCACCTGGCAATCATCCAACGAAACCTCCTCAACACGAACATAACCGATCTCCATCTCATTCCGCCTTTTTTGCCCCAGGTTTCCCGTCAATCGCCTGACCATAAGAGATTCTGATTATGAAAGATGACATCTTGCCTACGAGATTTCTTTGTGATATCATACTATATGACCATAAACAATATATAGTCACAAAGAAAGACGAAGCATGCCCAAAGCCTTTACTGAACAGGAAAAGGAACTGATCCGCAAGCGACTCCTTGAGCAAGGGTATAAGCACTTTTCTGCGTATGGCTTGCGCAAAACCAACATTGAGGAGTTGGCCGAAGCGGCTGGCATCTCAAAGGGGGCCTTTTACCTGTTCTATGCGTCCAAAGAGGCACTCTTCATGGATGTCAGCGAACAGGTCGAACAACGTTTTCGTCAGGAGATCTTCGCGATGGTCGATGTGCCAGGGCCTTCGCCCCGAGCCCGCCTGTTCGCGCTTTTGCAAAAGGCCTTTCGCCTCGTGAAAACGCTTCCCCTCTTGCAGTTTCTCAGGAGCGGTGATTATGAGCTGCTCTTTCGCAGGGTGCCTCCAGAAATATTCCAGGAGCATCTGGCAAACGATCGTGTGTTCGTCAACGAGTTGATCGCTCGCTGCCAGAACGCAGGCATCCCTATCCGGGTACAGCCTGAGGAGATCATCCGCTTGCTGTACCCGCTTGTTCTGACTATCCTGCATGAGGATGAGTACACTGGGGCATTTCCCGTAGGCAGCAGTGTCGATGTATTTCTGGAACTGGTCGCGGCTATCTGGCTGGGTGAGATCGAGCTTCAGCTTCAGCCAGCAGGCAATTTTTCGCCCTCGTCTGAAGAAGGAGGCCTAGGATGAACTTGCCGATTGAGACCGTGGATCTTGGGAAACGGTATGGAAAGGTGACCGCCGTCCACCATCTCTCTTTGCGCGTGGCGGAAGGAGAAATCTACGCGTTCCTGGGCTTGAACGGCGCCGGGAAAACAACGACCATTCGCATGCTGCTGGGGATGATCAAACCCACCTGGGGAACTGCGCAGGTGCTTCACACCCGGGTCCGCCTGGGAAGTCGGGAACCCTGGGCAGCGGTCGGATACTTAGTGGAGACGCCACACAGTTATCAGGAGTTAACGGTCTTTGAGAACCTGGAGGTCGCCCGCCGTTTGCATCCTGGCACTGCGCCTGAGGCTGTGAAGCGCATCATCGAGCGCATGGGGCTCGCCGCCTATGCCGACCGGCGGGCCGGTACCCTTTCTCAGGGGAATGCCCAGCGGCTGGGATTAGCCAGAGCGCTGTTGCATGCTCCCCGGCTCCTGCTTTTGGACGAACCAACCAACGGCCTGGACCCGGCTGGGATCGTCGAGATTCGTGAACTCCTCCTCGAACTGACCCGCGAACAGGGCGTGACGGTCTTTCTGGCGAGCCACATCCTGGCCGAAGTTTCCCGGCTTGCCCAGCGCATCGGGATTATCCATCAGGGATGTCTGCTTCAGGAGGTCGACGTGGATGAACTTGAACAGAATCGACGCAGGCGACTGCTCTTGCGGGCGCGGGACCCGGAGGCGGCTCGCCTGGCGCTTGCCACCGCCGGGCATCCTGCTGAAATGCTTCGAGACGGGACACTGGAACTCACTGGCAGCCCTTCAATTGAACACCCTGACGACATTGCCAGCCTGCTGGTTCAGGCCGGGGTTCCGCCCACACAGGTGATGGTTGAGGAAGAAGACCTGGAGCAGTATTTCCTCCGCCTGATTGGAATGCATGGAGAACAGAAACATGAATGACCTGACCAATGCTGTTTGGATTGAGTTGCGCAAAGCCACCCGTTCGCGAATGCCCCTGTTCACTGCCCTGGGTGTCCTGCTTCTGGCCTGTGGCCTCGCCTTTTTTATGCTCATCTACAAATATCCCACCTTTGCTCGCAGTAGTGGCCTGATTAGTGCGAAGGCCAACCTTGCAGGAGGCGCCGCCACCTGGCCGTATTATCTGGATCTCCTCGGCCGGGCGATCGCGATTGGCGGAATCCTGTTGTTTAGTCTCGTGGAGAGCTGGGTGTTTGGCCGCGAATTTGCCGATGGCACCCTGAAGGACCTGCTTGCCGTGCCGATTTCGCGTGCAATGCTTCTCCTGGCGAAGTTTATCGTCGTCGTGCTCTGGTCTCTTCTTTTAACGGTGGTGCTCTTCCTTGTGTGTTTTCTCCTCGGAGCGGCGATAGGGCTGTCACAGGGGACACCTGAGGTATTCTGGCATGGAACTGCGACCCTGGCGGTCGCCGCCTGCCTGGTCATCTTCACCGTTTTTCCGTTCGCTTTCTTCGCCAGCGTGGGACGAGGCTACTTGCTGCCAATGGGGGTGACTTTGCTGGTCGCCGTGCTTGGGAATATAGTTGCCGTCGCCGGATGGGCAAATTATTTCCCCTGGGCGGTGCCAGCACTGCATGTCGAGCTGGCTGGCAGGGGAAATCTCGAACCAGTCAGCTACCTGCTTGTGTTCTTGACGGGGCTCGCAGGCATGGCCGGAACCTATTTCTGGTGGAGATGTGCGGATCAGAACCGCTAGCCATTTTGAACCGGAAAGAGCAGGCCCCCAGGTCGCTCCAGTTCCGTAGGACGGACATCAGGCGCCGTGTTGAGGCGCCTCTTTATCAGTCCACGCCATCAACACATCCAGCGCTTCGACGCTTGAGCCATGCAGCAACAGGGGGTTAATCTCTAGCACCTCCAGGCGGTCCCGCACTGCCTGGGCCACCTGCGCGATGCGGAAGATAGTATCGACAAGCAATTCTATATTGACCGGTGGCTGCCCGCGCGTCCCTTGCAGCAGGGGCGCGCCATGCAATTCGGAGAGCATCTGCTGGATGTCGTTGCGGCGGACCGGCAGCACGCGTACGCTGGTATCTTTGAGCACCTCGGCCCAGATGCCGCCCAGGCCGACGGCAAGCACCTGCCCCCATAATGGATCACGGATGATGCCCACAAGCATCTCCAGGCCGGCCGGGCGCATCGGACTGACGAGGATACCGTCTATAACGGTGCTGGCCACACGCGCGCCGGCATTGTGCATGATCGTCTGGAAACCGCGCCGTACCTCGTCATCACTGGCGATATGTAACAGGACGCCGCCTATATCGCTTTTGTGCGCGATCTCGCGGGCCTGGACCTTCAACGCGGCCGGGAAGCCGAGCGTGTGCGCCGCGTTTACGGCTTCCTGCTCGCTAGTGGCAAGTATGCCCGGCACCACGGAGATACCGCGCGCGCGTAAAAATTCGCGCGCGCTATATTCGGGCCAGATTCCCGTTGCTGGCTCAGGCAGGCTTGTAGGCGCGAGAACATCCACAGGCTCTGGTTCCCGGTTGGTTGTCTCCTCCTGCTGGCATACCTCGTACCACCACAGGGCACGTCCCAGAGCAGTCATGCCGTGCTCGATGCCGCCGGCAACGTATATGCCCGTCTCATCAGAGAGAAAACGCGCGAAGGGGGACAGGTCCATGCTGGTCGTGGAGAGCGCGATGATGGGGATATGCGCCTGGCGGATCATTGTGCCCAGCGCGCGGTATGACTCCAGATATGGCTCCAATAGTGGCGCCTGCGGCTCGACGCGCAGCGGCTCGCTCTGATACACAATAAAGTCGAAGTTCGGGTCGCCGATCACGACCTCTAAGGCGCGTCGCTGCAAGGTGGGGTCAACCACGATATAGCCCGTCACATCCAGAGGGTTATGGATGTTCGCGAACTCTGGCAATATCTGTTGCAGACCCCGAACCGTCTCAGGCGCGAAATCTGGCACCAGTATGCCCTCCTGGTGCGCGCGGTCTGCGAGAATATCACAGGCGCCCCCAGAAGGCGTCACCCCACCCATGCGCCGCCCGGAGAGAGGTCTGCTATATCCCAGCAGGCCCGCCGTGATGATCAGATCTTCCAGCGAGCCAACACGAATAATGCCCAGTTGCTTGAACATAGCTTCGTTGGCGGCATCGTTGCCGACGAGCGCGCCGGTGTGGGCCAGAGCCGCGCGCGCGCCGAGGTCGGTTCTGCCTACTTTATGGACCACTATGGGCTTTTTGCGCGCCAGGGCTTTGCGCGCCAGGCGCTGGAATGTAGCGGGCTGGCGGATCGACTCCATGAAGACCGCAATGACCTGCGTCGCCTCGTCCTCAATGAGGTAGTCCATCACATCGGTGGCCGAAAGCATGGTCTCGTTGCCCATGGACACCAGCAGGCTCAACCCGACATGTCGCGTCTGGGCCTGCGAGATCACGATGCTCGTCAGTCCCCCACTCTGCAAGACCACGCCCACCGGGCCCTTTTTGAGCGGCACCGGCAGAAGCAGTCCGTACGGCGTGGTGCCGGTGGTGACGTTGACGAAACCATTGCCGTTAGGCCCCAGCATGACGATATCGTGCTGCTGCGCGAATTCCAGGATCTGGCGCTCGCGCTCCTGGCCCTCGCTGCCCATCTCGCTGAAGCCAGATGTCAAAATCACGACGTTGCGAATGCCCACCGCCGCGGCCTCTTGCAGGACTGGATAGACCTGCTGCGTCGGAACCATAATGTAGGCCAGGTCTACCGACTGAGGTATATCGCAGAGCCGTTTCACTGCTGGCTCGCCGTGGACGCGCTCGTAATGGGGGTTCACGCAAAAGACGGGACCCGGATAGCCAGAGTTCTTCAGGTTCTGGAAGGTATAGATAGACCAGCGCGAGTTGTCGGTAGCGCCAACGAGGGCGATACTACGCGGCTGGAAAAACGTTCTGAGTCGTTCGGGGGTGATACGCATGGATAGATCGAAATTAGCCTCATCTTTGCTCATCAAACATCTCCAAACGGACGCCCTACATGATATGATGGACGTAGGCAAAGTGAATCGCGTCCCGGCCATATTCATTCTATTCTATTTACTGGGATTACACAATATAGGGACACTGGCCCGGGCTCCCCTTGTCCGTCAACATAGCCTCACCTTTATGGGAGGGCCTTCTATGTGCTGTTTGTGAGTAGTGCTTCTGACAACCTTCAATCGGCGGGTGGGACATGACACCCGCGAGGGGCGCCACTACACTTTGACCGTCCCATGAAGGTTGACGAAACAGTAGACATTGTATCTAGTAAGAGGAAAAGGTGCATGGCAAAGACACTCCGGTTCGGTATCCTTGGCTGCGGCGTCATTGGTCCCATTCACGCGGCGGCCATCGCAAGCCTGCCTGACGCACAGCTTGTGGCCGTGGCTGACCGCGATACGGAGAAAGCGCGTGTGCTGGCTGAGAAGTATCAGGTCACGGCCTATAGCGATCTACAGGAGATGCTGGATGGCGCGCACCTGGACGTGGTCAACATCTGCACGCCCAGCGGGCAACACGGAGAACAGGCCTGCCAGGTTATGCGTTCCGGACGGCATGTGATCGTGGAGAAGCCCATTGAGATCACGCTGCCCGCCATCGATGAGATGCTGCGAGTGCAGCGCGAAACCGCTGTCAAGCTGGCGGTTATCAGCCAGCGCCGCTTTACTGATGCCGTGCAGCGCCTCCACGGGCTTGTCGATGAGCAGGCATTCGGTAAGCTGGTGCTTGGCAACACGTTTGTGCCGTGGTGGCGCTCGCAGGCCTACTACGACAGTGGGGAGTGGCGCGGCACCTGGGTGCTGGATGGGGGCGGCGTCCTGATGAACCAGTCCATCCACTCTATCGATCTGCTCCAGTGGCTGCTGGGTCCGGTGAGCCGCATCTTTGCCTACACGGATACCCTGGCGCACAGTATGGAGACCGAAGATGTGGCTGTGGCGGTGCTGCGCTTCGCCAACGGTGCGCTGGGCACGATTGCCGCCACGACGAGCGCCTATCCTGGCGTATCTACGCGTATCGAGCTATGTGGCACGCAGGGGTCGGCGGTAATTGAGGATGACAATCTGAGTTACCTGTATCTCGCTCGCGAGCACCAGCAGGAGGCGGTTGGCGCCTACGGAACCAACGCTACGCCACACAAGGAAGCCAGCAAGGACAGTGCTGCCGCGCGGGATCCCGGCGGCCTCTCCTACTATAGCCACGCCATGCAAATTGCCGACATGATGCGCGCGATCCGCGAGGATGGCACCCCGCTTGTTGATGGCTACGCGGCCCGGCACCCCGTCGAAATCATCCTGGGGATCTACGAAGCGGCGCGCACACACCAGGAGGTAATACTCTCATGATACGCCTTTCAGCCTTTGCCGACGAAATATCGGCCGACCTCGATGAGCAGATTGCCGTGCTCCAGAGCGAGCAGATTCACTTCCTCGACCTGCGCAGCGTCTGGGGAACGAACGTGCTTGACCTCAGCGATCAGCAGGTTGAGAAGATCAAGCAGACGCTGAATAGACAAGGTATCGGCGTCGCGGCCATCGGCTCCCCGCTCGGCAAGGTGCCAGTCGATAGCCCGTTTGAGGCGCATCTAGCGCGCCTGGAACGAGCCATCACGCTGGCCCACATCTTTGAAGCGCCCTTTATTCGCATCTTTTCTTTCTATCCCCCTACCACAAGCCAGGCCGACCCGGACGCATGGAGAGATGAGGTACACAGGCGTCTGGGAGAGATGATTACGCGCGCGCAGGCGGCCAATGTGATCCTGATCCACGAGAACGAGAAGGACATCTACGGCGACACCATTGCACGCTGCGTCGACCTGTTCCAGCAGCATGCGAGCGCCAGCTTCCAGGCTGTGTTCGACCCCGCGAACTTCATTCAATGCGGGCAAGTTCCCTATCCTGATGCCTACGAGGCCCTGCGACCATGGATACACTATGTCCATGTAAAAGACGCGCGCCCCGACGGCAGCGTTGTCGCGGCAGGCGAAGGCGCGGCGCGCTGGCCTGATCTCTTACAGAGCCTGCGCCAGGACGGCTACACAGGTTTTCTCGCGCTGGAGCCGCACCTTGCCAGCGCCGGACAATACCAGGGCTTCAGCGGACCCGACCTATTCCAGCGCGCCTCCCAAGCTTTGCAGCAGATGCTGCGCACGCTGCACTGGGAACAGGGATCGTAGAGGCGATGGCTTGCTCATTGGCTAATACACAATAGGGGAAATCCGACACAGGGGGCGAGATGGCGGCATTGGAACAGGGCGCAGGCCAGCGGCGCCCCTACACGAAACAAGAGCGCGTCGGGTCACAGGGCGCAGGCCAGCGCATTGGTTGATACAAAATAAGGAGAGTTCCGGCAGAGAAGGCGAGATGGCGGCATTGGAACAGGGCGCAGGCCTTGTCGGCGGGCAAGGAGAGCCGAAGCGGCGCCCCTACGAGACGTGCTTATGAGCCAAAATCGTCGTCCCTATATGGAGCAGCAGGAGGCATGCGATGGCAGAACAACTTGATCTCTCTGTAAGTGTAGAGTTTAATGTAGCGGCGACAATGCGTGACGGGACCGTGTTGCGGGCAAACGTGTACCGGCCCGCGAGCGCAGGGACGTGGCCTGTGCTGCTCACACGCCTGCCCTATGGCAAAGATCTGCCAGGCGGCACAACGTCTCTGGACCCGGTGCAGACGGCGCGGCGCGGCTATATTGTCGCGGTGCAGGACACACGTGGGCGCCTGGCGTCCGAAGGCGAGTGGTATCCATATCGCAGCGACGGGCTGGATGGTGTCGATACCATCCAGTGGGCGGCCGACTTGCCTGGTAGCAGTGGCCGCGTGGGCATGTATGGTTCATCCTACTATGGTTACACCCAGTGGCTCGCGGCGGTCCAGCAGCCACCCGCGCTGAAGGCCATGATCCCCAATATCACCTGGAACGACCCCTTGAATGGTGGCTCCTTTCGCGGCGGCGCCTTGGAACTCGGCAAATTGGCGAACTGGAACCTGATGATGGGCCTCAATGTGCTGACGCGCCGTCATCGCGGCGAGCGCGCCGTGATGAAAAGCAGCATCGTTTCATTGGTGTGCGACATGGATGCACTTGGGATAGAGGGCTATCAGTCGCTGCCGCTCAACGATTTTGGGCCGCTCAAGCGCAACGAGGTGGCGCCCTCCTTCTTCGATACCATGCAGCACCCGATGGACCCCGCGTATTTTGAGCCGGTAACCATTCGCGGCAAGCACGAGCGCGTGACTGTGCCCTCCCTGAATGTGGGCGGCTGGTACGACATTTTCTTGCAGGACACTATCGGCAACTTCACGACGATGCGCCGGCAAGGGGCCACGCCGGAGGCTCGCCAGAGCAAACTGCTGCTCGGTCCGTGGTCACACGGTGGCGTCATCAACCCCATCGGCGAGCGCAACTTTGGATTGAGCGCGACCGCTGGCTTTATCGATCTGCAGAGCGACTTTCTCAGTGTGCAGTTGCGCTGGTTCGATCACTGGCTCAAGGGTATCGATACGGGGATGCTGCGCGAGGCGCCCATCAAGCTCTTCGTGATGGGCGCCAACACCTGGCGCGCTGAGCAGGAGTGGCCCCTGGCACGCGCCGTGGAGACGCGCTATTACCTGCACAGCAATGGGCACGCCAATACATGGCGCGGCGATGGTTCTTTGAGCGTCGAGCCACCCGCGACCGAGTCGCTGGACCAATACGCCTACGATCCCGCCAACCCGGTCATCACGCGCGGCGGCGCCCTGCTGATGTCGCCTGAGTACCCGGCCGGTCCCTTTGATCAGCGTGTCACCGAGAGCCGCACGGATGTGCTGGTCTATACCAGCGGCATCCTGGAGCACGATATCGAGGTAACCGGCCCGGTCACGGTGCATCTCTGGGCTACCTCAAGTGCGCCGGATACCGATTTTGTGGCGCGCCTGGTTGATGTCTACCCCGACGGCTACGCGCTGAACCTCACCGATGGCATTCTACGCGCCCGCTACCGTGACTTCGCGCGCGGCGAGGCGCCCACGCTGATCGAGCCAGGCCAGGCATACGCATATGACATCGATCTGTGGGCCACCAGCAACATCTTCAAGGCTGGCCACCGCATGCGTCTGGATATTACCAGCAGCAATTTCCCCCGCTGGGACCGCAATCCCAACACCAGCCATGACCTGGGGGTAGACGCCGAAGGGATGGTAGCGCATCAGGCCATTCTGCACGATAGCGCGCACCTATCCTATATGACGCTACCGGTTGTACCCGGCGACGCTTGAGCCATAGCCCCTACGCGATCCGGGGTGCCTCTTTTTTATGTCTAGACAGGATAGATGGGTGTCTGCTATGCTATAGCACATGAGCAAACACCTCTCTTTTCATGGTGGGACTCTGGTTGTGGAGGGAGGGACCCCGGAGGGCCCGTTGGCGCCACCCTGGCGTTTTCTCAACGGGAAATGGCGCTGTGAGGCATTTCACTACAACTCGCTGATCCCCTGGATACAGGCGCAGGGTATTCGCGATATGGTCCCGCGCTGGCAACCACTCAACTATACGCTCCTTGACTTGCGGGAACCGCACGACTATCAAGTGAAAGCTCTGGCCTCCTGGAGACAGGCGGGGAGGCGAGGCAGCGTGATTTTGCCAACGGGCGCGGGCAAGACCTTTGTGGCCGTTCGCGCTATCGCTGAGGTGAATCGGTCCACGGTGATTGTCTGTCCGACTCTGGACCTGCTGCACCAGTGGTATAGCATTCTTCGCAATGCCTTCTCGACGGAGATTGGCGTCTTTTATGGCGGCGAAAAAAATGTGCTGCCGCTGACGGTGACAACATATCACTCCTTCTCTGATCTGGTTGCCGAATACGGCAACTACTTCAAATTCCTGATCCTCGATGAGAGTCACCACGCGACCGCGCCTTTCTTTGGGGAAGGCGCACTGATGACGCCTGCCCCATATCGCCTGGGACTCACGGCCACCTACCCCTCAGAACGAGAGCAGGGCGACGGACGCTGGCGATTGGATGAGTTGGTAGGACCGGTGGTCTATGCATTGCGCATTGACGACCTGATTGGAGACCGGCTCGCGCTGTACCGCACACAACGCATCCGCGTCAGTTTGAACGAAGACGAGCAGCGCGACTACCAGCGCGACTATGAGATCTACATGGGCTATGCCAGACGCCGGGGCCTGATCCAACGCTACAGGGCCGCCTGGTTGCATGTGCTTATGACCCTTTCTACCAGGGACGCTGAAGCGAGGGCGGCCCTGCTCGCCCGGCAACGGATCGGACGTCTGCTGGCAGGCTGTGAGGGCAAATTGCAGGCGGTTGATCGATTGTTGCGCGAACACCAGACGAGTCAAACCTTGATCTTCACCGAGAACAACGAGGTGGCGTATACCATCTCCCGCCGCCATTTCATTCCGATCATTACCCACCGAACACCAGCCCAGGAGCGCAAAGATATCATCGATGGCTTCCGGGAGCGCCGCTATGCCGCCATCGTCACGACCCGCGTCTTGAATGAAGGCATCGATGTCCCGGAAGCAAAGGTGGCCTTGATTTTGGGTGGCACCTCGGGTGCCCGCGAATACATTCAACGGCTGGGCCGCATTTTGCGCAAAGTCGAGAACCGGCAGGCGGTGCTCTACGAAATCCTCGTACGAGGCACGACGGAGGAGGGCAAGGTGCAGCGCCGGCGCGCCGCGCAAAAGAAGGAGGCGCGCAGTGCTGACCAGTGATCTGATTAAGCCTTTCCTCCGGCGAGCGGGTGGGGATGTGACGGTTGACCTGCTCGATGAAACCGACGAGCAGATCTTGCATACGGCTCAGGACATGATCACACTGTTCCAGCGTATGGTGGGCCAACCTCGCCTCGCCTGGTGGCAGGCCCGCGAGGCCTTTGAGGGCACACGCATCGATTACCTGCGCCTGCGAGGACTGGCAAAAGTCATGGAGGACGAGGCCACCTTCGCGCCGCTGGAGGCGCCTTTCACACTCCACCACGCACGTCGTTTGCTCTTCGAACGTGGTCCCGTGTTTGCCGATCCTGATGTGTTTCATCCACGTACCCGGTCCGATCTCTTGACCGAGGTGGCCGGCGAATTGGGAAGCGGCACATCCCAGGTCGAGGCTCTGCTCTTCGCGGATCGACCTGAAGAGTATCTGCTGACGCATCCCGGACCGCGCTGGACGCCACTTATGTTGCTGCAACGCTACAACCTGGAGCTGGCACGCGGCGTCCTCTACCGGGCGACGCTGCTGCGCATCGACATCTTCGACAACTTCAAAGAGGTGTGGCGCTACTTAAAGCTGTTCAAGATTATGTTTTGGGCTGAGGAGTTAGCAACAGGGGGCTATCGCCTTACCCTGTCGGGTCCCATGTCAGACTTTGTGCTGACGGAGCGCTATGGCATCTCCTTTGCCAGGTTCATGCCCGCGCTGCTCTTAGGGGAGCGCTGGCGCATGAGTGCCAGGCTCAAACTGTTTCCCGACAAGATCCCCCTGGAAAACAAGGAGGATGCGCGGCAGGCGGATGCCTCGCTCGTCCGCTACTCGCTCGATCATACCTGTGGGCTAAGATCGCACTACCGGCGGGCCGCTGAGTATGACTCAGCCTTAGAGCGCACCTTTGCCAGCGAGTTCACCGACTTCGAGGAAAAGTTTGGCGGGGCACGCGGGCACTGGAGGCTGCTGCGTGAGCAGGAGGTGCTGGTGCTGGGAGGAACGGTGATGATTCCCGACTTCCAGGTGGTCAATAGTCTTGACGACCGGCGACGTATCCTGATAGAACTGGTCGGCTTCTGGTCTCCTACCTACCTGCGCAACAAAGTCGCCAAAGTGCGCAGTGCGAACTGTCCCTATCTGTTGCTGCTGGTCTACGAAGACCTCAATGTCACGCGCGAAGCCTTCGGAGAGGTCGCCAGCGAGATCGTCTTCTTCAAACAAAAACCGATCATCAAGGAGATTCTGCCGGTCATCGAGGCGATGGCCGAACGTGTATATGGTCCTCTCAACAAAGAGCAGCCCCCTGCCTACACCCTGGAACAGGTGGTAGAGGCCTATCGCGCAGCAGAGGCCCGGCGCTCGGAGGAGGAGGAGTGGCTCTCCATCGCACACATGGCGGATGCACTGGTGGCCGTGGAATCGAGGTTCTCACCACGCCATGTTGGCCATAAGGATTTCGCGTCGCTCTTCAAAGCAAGCGCACACCTGTTCGAGGTGCGACGTGCGCCCATCAAGGGACGGCCGTGGCAAGTGCGCCTGCGAAGCACAGGTGAAGAGGCCTTTCCATCAGAGCCATCCCTACCAGGAAAATAAGGATAGCAGAGAAGCGCAGCAAGAACTTACCCAGGCTCTGTCTATGAACGCGTCTATCGCCGAAGCCGGGATGCGCGCGGGGAAAAACTGTCGGGACTCCAACCCTGCCTGGCCTCAATCGTAATGCTTCACCTGTGCCCAGAGCACCGCGAATGGGACCTTCGCCTTCGGCTGCCGCAAGATCAGAATAGGAGCATGATTCTCATAGTCCACACAATCAGCGCAGGAAGTCCTGGCGGCCAGCGTCACCGAGCTGAACCCCCGTGTAACGTCCTGGGGAGCAACATTGATCGTGATGATGACCTGGCCGCTACACCCTTGCGGTCCCCAGAGATAGAAGGCGTTGTGTCCGCTGATCGGCGGGGGCAGATGATAGCGCCCCCCGAATTGCACGAGCGCACCTGCCTCACCATAATTGGAGGTAAAGATGCAGGCCACCCGCTGCTCATCCCCTGGTAGGCTGTGATACACCTGCGCAATCAAGGCGACCTGTTGCTCCCAGCCCAGGCGATCCGCCAGGGCTTGCGGCAAGCCGTCGATATCGCCTGCATCCTGCTGCGACCCAGTGTTGCCACCCTTGCCATACGTATGTCCATACACAGCGGGTGGCAACACTGGCATCACAGCGGGGGCCAGCAACATGGCACACACGACCAGCAACACGGGATAGGCCGCGACCCGTCTGGGCCAGCGCACCCGCCATGTACCGAGCAGCACCGCCCCACCAGCATACAACGGCGGGTAGGCCGGCGCCAGAAAATAGGTTTTCCCCTGTATTGCACTGAAGAGCACGAAGAGGATGAGGTATGCCCACCCGAAGACCCGATAGCGCGCACCGCGTGCGGAGAAGAAGTACCACAGTCCTGCCCCCCACAAGAGCACCGAGAGGGGATTCATGCCGAGGATCTGGTTGAGCAGGAAATCGAGGGGCGTCCCGCCGGCACTATGATTGTGGGAATAGCCCGCCCAATACTGGAACGATGCCCACCCATTGAAGGCATTCCAGAGCAAGAACGGCAGGACGAGCGCGAAGGCGATCAGGCCCCCAAACAGTGTCCAGCGGGTAAACAGCAGGCGGCGTTGTCGGGTCAGCAGCAACCCGAGGACCAGTGCGAACCCCCAGAAGAGGATGGTCTCCTTCGTCAACAATCCCAGGCCCGCCACCACACCGAACCAGAGCCAGCGTCGGGGCTGGTCGTTGCGCAGCAGGACGATGAGGATGGTGGCGGCCAGCGTCCACCAGAATTCATCGAAGACATCATAGGCATAGAGTGAGCCGGTTGCCATCAGGACGAGGGCCGTCGCCGAGCCCAGGGCAGCGAGTCCCTGGACCCACCTCGTGCCGCCCAGGAGCCGGGCCATCAGTCCGGTCAGAATGATCGTCCCGGCACAGACCAGGGCCGAGATCACATGGATGGCCCAGAGGGCATTGCCGGTGAGGAAGCGGGGAATCAGCGTGATCCAGGGAACCAGCGGCGGGACATCCACATACCCGAAGGCGGGATGCTGGCTCATGGCCAGCACATAGAGTTCATCGCGGAAATAGCCGTAGTTGTTCCCAACCAGGACATGGGCCAGGAACGAGACGCC
>JALYTT010000475.1 GCA_030854145.1 Chloroflexota bacterium
GTCACCAGGAAGCGCCCTGCGGGCTGACTGGCGAGGCAAGCCACGCCCTACGGATTCGCCGCTCGATTTCTGCAAGCGATGCCTTACCTTGACGCCTATTGGGCGCAGGCCAGCGGCGCCCCTACACGAAAAGAGGGATGCCGCTGGGTACCAGAGGGCGGTCCAGGACCGGAAAGCCTGGATGCGAGCGTGTGGTTCTTTTCGTGTACGGGCGCCGCTTCGGCTCCCCTTTGGCTCCCCTTGCCCGCCAACAAGGCCTGCGCCCTGTTCCAACACCGACATTTCTCCCTCTCTGTCAGATCTCCCCTATTTGTATCAACCCATGAGGTCAGCAGCGCCCCTACATCACATCCCGCTTTAATCGCTGATCATCGGCAACTGGTGCAGGTACGTGGTATCGGTGGCCTGCTTGAGCATGAAATCCGCCACGTCGGCGCGCGAGATGCGCGCGCTCGTATTGACGCCGACCCAGCCCACGCGATACTTGCCGGTGTGCGGTCCCTCGTTGAGCATGGGGCCACGCACGATCACCCAGTCAAGCCCGCTATTGCGGATCACGCCGATGTAGCGTTCGCTATCCTTCAATACGTCGCCCGACATGGTCTTCAGCGCGATTTTGATCACGTGGTTCATCAGTTTTGGCTTATCCTGCGGCGCGTCCACTCCGGCGCCGGTCAGACCCACGATGCGTTTGACGCCGTACTTTTCCATGGCGGCAACGATGTGCTGGGTGGCAAGCGTCTGCATATCCCTGGGCGAATCTTTGCTGTGTCCCAGGGCGATGAGGACGGCATCCGCTCCCTGCACGACCTTCTCAACGTCGGCGGCCTTCATGGCATCGCCCTGCACAACTGTGAGACGCGGGTCCTGAATGGTCATCTTTGCCGGCGTGCGTACCAGCGCCACTATGTCGTGCCCGGCCGCCAACGACTGCTCTACCAGCGGCTTGCCGGTGCGGCCGCTGGCACCAAAAATTGCGAGTCTCATGTGTCTGTCTCCTTTTTTCTAAATGGTCGCTATCTAGAGCGTCCGTCAGGGCACCCTTACATTCTCTTTATACTGTGAGTACTACTTTGCCGCGTGTGATGCCTGCTTCAATGGCCTGGTGTGCCAGCGCGGCATCGGCCAGGGGGAATGTGCGCTCGACGAAGACCTGTAGCTGGCCGGCGGCCATGTAGCGCAGCAGGGCCTGGCTGGCGCGCATCTTGTCTTCGGGACTCTGGACTACCGTGTTGTAGCCCCGAACCGTCAGGCATTTACCGATCAACATCTGGGTGAAAAATGCTGTGGGTTCGTCGCTGAGCGAGCCGAAGACGATCATTCTGCCCTCCAGCGCCAGGCAGCCGATGGTTTGCTGTCCAACACCGCCGCCGATAGATTCCAGCACGAGGTTGACACCCTGTCCGCCTGTGGCCTGCATGACCTGCTCCACCCAGTCGCCATCGTTGGTGTTGATGGCGGCATCAACGCCCAGGCCGCGGATGAACTCCAGCTTGTCAGGCTTATTAGCTGTGCCGATGATCATGCCGGCTCCCATGAGCTTCGCCAGTTGGATGGCCAGCGAGCCAACGCCGCCGGAAGCTGCATGTATCAGCAGGCGCTCGCCTTTTTGCAATTGGCCAGCTTTGTTCAACAGGAGATAGGCGGTCTGTCCTTGAATGGGGATCATGGTGGCCTGCGCGAAGCTGACCTCATCCGGCAGCGGGATCACCGCGCTCGCCGGGGCCAGCGCGTATTCCGCGTACCCACCATCGACTAGCGAGACCACGCGCGTCCCCTCGGCGGGGCTAAGCACGTTGGGCCCGCGCGCCACAATCGTTCCACCCACCTCGTTGCCCAAGGTGGTCGGCAACTCGACCAGGTTGGGATAGTTCCCCTTGCGCTGCCCCACATCGGAGTAGTTCACCCCGGCAACCTCTACTTTGATCAGCACCTCGCCCTCGCCCGGCGCCGGTGTCTTCAGCTCTTCCAGCTTCATTACATCAGTTGTGCCACGCTCGTGAATACGGATAGCTTTCATCTTCTTCATTCCTTTGTCTATGTAGACTGGTCTGTATGCCGACGTTAAAGCAAGGTATATATAAGGGCTGGTGCGCAAATTAGCGGTGCCCCTACACAACCCGCCTCTCCGATCCATCTAAGGATTCGCGGGCAGGGGCGTTGCTTCACGTATCCGTAGGGCGTGGCTTGCCTCGCCAGTCACGTCGAAGCGCGCGGGGGCGCACTGGCGAGGCAAGCCACGCCCTACGGACACGCCTGATTCCTGTTTGTTCCTCATGATGAGATCGTTTTGAGCACCTGGCTGAGCGTGTCGGCCACTTCTCTGAGCGGGTCTCCGCTGTGGTTTGTGCGGCTCAAAATGATCCCACCTTCGATGGCGGAGGTGATGAAGGTAGCCAGGCTAGCGGCTCGTGCTCCGGCATAGCCACCCGCTAGCAACTTTTCGCGAAACGCGTTCTGTAACAGGGCATAGGCCTCGCGACAGGCTATGTTCAGACGCTCGCTGGAGATGGCCGTCTCCATGGCCACGATCATGAGTGGACCGCCAGAGCGAAACCCTGAAGCTTCGACATGATAGGCAATAGTACGCACGAATGCTTGAATCGCCACGCCTGGATCGTCACTGCTCGCCAGGCCAGCTTTGATGCGCTCCGCTACCAGCTTTCCCGCCCTGTCTATGGCGGCGGCGGTAAGCTCCTCTTTGCCCTGCGGGAAGTAGTAATATAACGAGCCTTTCGGTGCGCCGCTCTCCGCCAGAATCTGATTTAAGCCGGTCGCGTGGTAGCCCTGCGCCTCCAGTAAATCACAGGTTGTCTCGATAATTTGATCGCGTGTTGTGTTCATGTCCGACCTCTTTTCCCTCTATAATGTATTATAGAGACTGGTCTATATATCTTGCAAGCCTTTTGGTGGTCTTCCAAGAATTTGAGACGCGTCTGTGATGTCAGACAACCCCTGGAAGTACTATTTGCGTTTTTTGTAGTATACTTACCCGCATGGAGACGATGGCGTCCTACTTCTCTGACACAGTCATGTGTCGGGTTGGAACATGGCGCCCGCGAGGGGCGCCACTACACATAGACCGCCTTCATTAGGTAGGATAAGGGGTAGGTAGGATAGGGACGCTCCCCTAAATCGCGTAGGGATTCGGCTTGCCGCATCCGTGTCAGGCATCCTTTGGGGTGCCTGTGGGGCCTGCTCCCTGGCCGCGCACGCGAGGCCCTACACGGACAATGGCATTTCGTGTAGGGGCGCCGCTTGCCTGCGCCCGGTCCCTACTGTGGGTGCCATCATCTCATCTCATCTCATCACAGGCGAAAGGTATTTCCGGCTCTATGTGGCAGACTCCCCCTGCATCCTTTGAACTGGGTGACGACGAGATTCACGTCTGGCGCGCGGCGCTGGATGGGTCGGAGGAGCGCGCCTGGGATCTGGAGCGGACGCTGGCGGCTGACGAACGGGAGCGCGCCGCGCGCTTCCGCTTCCCGGAACACCGCATGCACTATATCGTCGCGCGGGGCATCCTGCGCGCTATTCTGGGGGGCTACCTGGGGCGAGAACCGGAGACGCTGCAATTCTGCTACAACGAGTATGGTAAGCCAGCACTTGTTTCGGAGGGCGACGAGACAAATGAGATAGGCACGGAGCGCGGAGGACCGGGCGCTAGGGAAACAGGGCGCAGGCCAGCGGCGCCCCTACACGAAAACCTGGGCGATGCGTTGTGTTTCAATGTGTCGCATGCGCATGGGTTGGCGCTGTATGCGTTTGCGTGGGGGCGGGATGTGGGCGTGGATGTGGAATATGTGCGTATGGAGGTGGATTTTCTGGAGATTGCCGAGCATTTCTTCTCGCCTTACGAGGTGGCTCTGCTGCGCGCTGTCCCCCCGGCCGAGCAGTATAGAGCTTTTTTTAACTGCTGGACGCGCAAAGAGGCCTACATCAAGGCCAGGGGTATGGGCCTCTCGCTGGCCCTGGATCAGTTCGATGTCTCGCTGACTCCAGGCGAACCGGCGGCGCTGTTAAACATTCGCGAGGCGGGGCAGGATAGCCGCGATTGGTCACTGCACGTGCTCTCACCTAGTGAGGGATATGTAGCGGCGCTCGCCGTGAAGGGACGGCCCACGCACATCCTGCAATGGCAATGGCCATGATGCTTTGCGCTCGTATATTCACTCGCGATTTTTGATTGTTGACATTCACGCCTCGCTTCGTCATTATTACAGGAGACATCGTGATACAACAAGGAGCACGGGCCAATGACAGCAGAGCAGGTGGGACTGGTCTATATCTTCTATTCGTATGCGCGGGAAGATAAGAAATTGCGCGACAGGCTGGAGAAGCATCTAAGCATCCTGAAGCGGCTATACCTGATCGCGCAGTGGCACAATGTGGAGATCGATGCGCAACAGGAGTGGGAGGACAGCGTCGATTCCTACCTGGACATGGCTGATATCATCCTGCTGCTGCTCAGTCCCGGCTTTATGGCCTCGGACCGCTCCTATAATATCCAGGTGAAAGGCGCTCTGAAGCGCCACGAAATGGGCAACGCGCGAGTGATTCCTGTGCTCCTGCGACCAGTATTCTGGCAGGAGACGCCGTTCGCGAAACTCAAAATGTTGCCCTCGAATGCCCGACCCGTTGTGACATGGAGAGACCGCGACGCGGCCTTTGTCGATGTTATCCAGGAACTCCAGAAGGTCATTCGCGAGCTAGCAGACCTGAACACGCATGATGTACAGACCAGAAGCTTCGAATTTTTCGAGCTTAAAGGAACCGAAGAGAAATTTAAGCAAAAGTCGCCTGAAGATCTCTATAAGACTCTACCTGAGGTCATAATCGGCGCACCACCGCCTGAAGCCAGCATAGACCGCTACTATAAAGAGGCCTTGAACGCGTATAACCGGGTTCTACGACTTTCGCCAGGGAGAGCCGATGCCACCCTGTACGCGCACAAGGCCGATATCCAGTTCGCGCTCAAGCTCTACGCGGAGGCGGAAGCGACATATACGCAGGCGCTCCACCTGGCGTCCGGCAGCGCCGAACTCTATCGCGGCCGCGCCAGAGCGTTGTATGCGCTCGGCCGCTTTACAGATGCCCTGGCCGACTACGCGACGGCCATCGCTCTTGAGCCGGGCGATACCTATACGTATTACAGTTGCGCCATCGTCCTCCGCGCTCTCAAGGACTTCCCGCGAGCGCGTGCCGCCTATGCGCAGGCCATCGTCCTCGATCCCAGGATCGCCGAAACCTATCAGGACGATGAATACGCCCTGCCCGAACCACCGGATTCGTAGGTCCCCGTCTCGTAGCGCGTGGCTTGCCTCGCCGTCCTGCAACGACCAGGAC
>JALYTT010000476.1 GCA_030854145.1 Chloroflexota bacterium
CATACCGCTATTGCCTCTATCCTCAAGGAGACATCTGCGTTCCTGCTCGTTGCCGACCACGCCCCGCTGGTAGAGGGCCACCTACTGATTATCCCCAAGCACCACTACGCCTGCTACGGCGCGGTTCCAACCAAACTCGACGCCGAATTAAACGCGCTCAAACGCGAGGTCGGGCAGTTCATGACCCGCTTCTATGCACCCCCGATTTTCTGGGAGCATGGCGTCTTCCGGCAGACCGTCTTTCACGCCCACCTCCACTGTATTCCCTTTGGCGCGTCCTCCTATGACCTGGCCACAGCCATTCATAGCGAGGTTGCGCACTCTCAGGAAGATATACGCCGCTGGTATGCCACACGCGGCCACTACTTCTACCTGGAGGATCGCCAGCACGCCCTGCTCTTCGCCCCGGAGGTGGAGCGCTACACGCGCATCGCGCGTGAGGTGTTATGGCAAAACGTGATTTCTCATCATCAAGGTCGCGCTGAATGGCGCACCTCCCAGCAACGCTATGCTGAGGGGCCGCCACTGATCGCGGCCATGACAGACAAGTGGCGCTTATTTCAAGAGCGAGGAGCCGATGATGATAATGACACCCCCCATTCGTGATGCGTCCATTAAGGCTGGCAACCTCACCTTTCACTACCTGCAATGGGGAGAACAGGGACCCCCCATCGTGTGCTTGCATGGCCTGACTGCCAATGCCTTCTGCTTCCAGGCCTTCGCCGATGAACTGGCGCGCGACCATCGCGTCTTTGCCTTCGACCTGCGCGGCCGGGGCGATAGCCAGAAGCCCGAACATGGCTATAGCATCCCCATTCATGCCGAGGACCTGGCGCACCTGCTCGATGCCTGGGGACTGGAACGGCCTATCGTGCTTGGACACTCGCTCGGCGCGCTGGTGGCGCTCTATTTCGCGGCGCATTATCCTGACAAACTGAGCAAGCTGGTGTTGATCGATGCCGGCGCGCCCCTGCCCTGGAACACGCCGGAGGAGCAACCCCTGTGGCTCACAACGTCTGTGGCACGCCTGGGTACCCCAGTGCCTTCGTTCGAGGAGTATATTCAGCGCTTGAAGATGGCCCCCTTCCTGGCGCGCTCCTGGAACAAGTACCTTGACCTGTATTTCGAGCACGATGTCCGCCATCTGCCCGCTGGCTCGGTCGTCTCCAAGGCCTATCGCGAGGGCATTCTTGAAGAAGGTTCCCACTTCGCGGAAGGCAAGCCGGAAGAGCAATGGGCACATGTGCGTGTGCCGACGCTCATCCTCAGGGCTGGCCAGGGAATGTTCGCGGACAACGATCAGTTGCTTCCATTGGAAGGGGCCGCAGCCATGCAACGCTCCATCCAGCAGGCACGCTACGTGAATTTCCCCACGCTGAACCACTACACCATCGTGTTCGGCGTCGAGGATGGCCCGGTACGCGAAATACGCGCGTTTGTAGAGGCATAGCGATATTCTGGCCCCCTTTCGTAGATGCGCAATGTATTGCGCGTGGTTGGCTTGACCAGCGCGATACATCGCGCATCTACGAATAGGAGAGCGTCAAAGTGTAGTGGCACCCCTCGTGGGCGCCATGTTCCAAATCTGTGAAAGGTGGAAAATAGATGGAGATTCGCAAAGTAGGCGTTGTCGGTGCTGGCTTGATGGGCAGCGGCATCGCTCAAACGTGCGCGCAATCTGGCTACGAGACGGTTGTGCGCGAGATCAATCAACCGCTACTCGACAAAGGCATGAACCGTATCCACGCTGCCTGGAAGACCATGGCCAGCAAGGGAAAGCTGACCCAGGGCCAGGTGGACGAGAATCGCGCCCGCCTGCACGGCACGCTCGACATGGCGGACTTCGCCGATTGCGACCTGGTGATCGAGGCCGTCATCGAGAACATGGAAGAGAAGCTGCGCCTCTTCCCCGCGCTCGACAACACCCTGAAGCCGGACGCGCTGATCCTCTCCAACACCTCTTCGTTGAATGTGACGCAGATGGGCGCGGTCACCAAGAGGCCCGACAAGATCTGTGGCCTGCACTTCTTCAATCCGGCGCCGGTGATGAAGCTTGTAGAAATAGTGCAGACGATATCGAGCTCGCAGGAGACGGTAGACACCGTCAGGCAATTCGCGCTTTCGCTGGGCAAGACACCGGTGCTGGCAAAGGATAGCGCCGGGTTTATCGTCAACTTCCTGCTAATCCCCTACCTGATCGCGGCCATCCGTATGCTGGAGAACGGCATGGCCTCGCGCGACGATATCGATACCGCCATGAAGCTCGGCTGCGGCTACCCTATGGGGCCATTCACGCTGCTCGACTACGTGGGACTCGATACTACGCTGTGGGCAGCGGAAGCTATCTACGAGGAGTATAAGGACCCCCTGTATGCGCCACCTCCCCTGCTACGGCGCATGGTCATTTCAGGGATGTATGGTCGCAAGAGCGGCAAGGGATTTTACGATTATACGTGACCATCCCCCGGCTCTTGACCACTCCTGGGGCTTACAGCCTGCTTTCTAAGAAAAGGGGGGAGTCTTTTTTCCTTCATGTACTCACCAGAGATCCCTTCATATGACGGTTTCAAAATGGAGAACTAGCGGGTCAGCTTGCGATTGAATACCCCTTCACCAGTGCCGCCCCCGAGCCAGCCAGACGGCGGAGACGAGCGCGTTCACGGCGTTGTCGCCGCTTGCCATTCCAGACAAAGGGCGTGGGATGCTGATTCCAGCCAACCACCGTTTGCGCCAACCACTCGATGATGTGTTGAGCATCTTTGGGATGCTGACCGGCCAGGGCACGCGGCACAATGATGCGTTGCACCGACTCCGCCATATTCAGCCAGGAGCCGCCAATCGGGGTGTAGAGCGGCATCACCCCATGCTCAAAGAACCAGCCCACCAGATCATACGACAGGTGCCCCGCCAGATTGTCGAGCACGAGCACGATGCGTAAGGGGGGGAGGGATGGGTTACGGGGAGGATGACCCAGCCACGTTTCCCACTGCGCGCACAGCGGACGTTGGCTTTCCGGTGGGAGCGTTTCTCCAGGCTGCTGCTTCTCAATCTCAGCGAGTATCTCTGAGAGTTGCTCTTTCAGCCAGGGATGCAGCACGGCATTGGGGGCAGCCAGAACTCCTTTGGCGCGCAGTTCCCCAGTGGCTGGACGGAAAAGGGTCAGCATTTTGGCCGTGCCGCCACGCTCGTACTCATGCGGCTGTGTCGCGGGATGGCCTTCTGGTTCCCACGAAGCCCCAGGCTGTGGGATGGCCTGATACGGTCCAGCTTCGTCTTCATTGAGTTGCACAATCCCATCTGCTTCCGCTTGCTCACAGGCCAGTTCAATCAGTCTTTTTTTCCGGCGTCTCCTGGTCATAGACCGTGACCGTCCCACTTTTGCGCTTGCGCAGCGCGTAACCCGTCCGGCACCAGGGGCGGGTGCGTTGATACCTGTAGCCGTTTGCATGCAAGACGTGGCGGATGGTTTCGTTGGCGATGTGAGGCAGATCCCTGGCTCGGAGCGCTTTGCGCAGCAGGGAGAGCGACCACGTTGCACTCTGGTCGGCTTTCCGATCCGGCACCCGCTGCACCTCGGCCAGGATGCGTGCCTGCTGCTCACTCGTGTCCTTCGGTTTGCCACCTCGACCTGCCGCAATCGAGAGCGCTGCCAAGCCGTGGGCATTGAAGCGTCTGACCACCTTCCCCACGCTGCGCGCCTCCTTAAAGCCTGCCACGCCTGCTGCTTGCGCGAAGGACTGCGAGGCAGCTACCGAGAGCAGCGCTCTGGCTCGTCGCACCACATCGATCCATTCACTCCTCGCTTTGACGACCCGACGCAATTCTCGCTCTTCCTGTGTGCTGAAAGGACGCAGAGGATGTTTCTGGAGGTGGGCCATGGATGTGTTCCTTCTTTCCTTCCCCTATTCTACCACCCTGCGTTCCTAACTGGAGTGAACCCCTGAAACCGGGTCTGGCACACTCTTGGTGATGCTTGCTGGCACTCAACCCAGTCCTCGCCTAGCACGAGGCTTCATTTCTCATCCATCATCATGTTTCTCTGTCCACCCGCTTCTCACCTGGTTTGAAGCCACTACCCATCACCAAAAGTGAGCCAGACCCCTGAAACCGGACAGGAATCAAAGTCAACTTCTCCAAAATATCGTAGACTAGAAACGAGACAGGGAGAAGAACAATGCAAAAAAGAGTTCATAGTAGAGAGTTTAAGCTGGATATCGTGCGGCAAGTAGTTTCGGGGCAAAAGAGGCCTGCTCAAGCATGTAGAGAGTATGGTATTGCTGACAGCGTTCTCTCGCGCTGGCGAAAAGAGTACCAGGAGCGAGGGGAAACAGCATTTCAAATAATCCCGTCAGAAGTAGTGTCAACACAAGAGCAGAGGATCCTTGAACTCGAACGGTTTTGTGGGCAGCTTGCCTTGGAAAATCAGGTGCTAAAAAAAACATTGCAACGGCTGGAATCACGGAGCGTCATACGATGATCACCTTCGCCCATCAGGAATTTCCTGATCTTTCTCTGACGCAGTTGTGCGCCTTGATGGGAGTGAGCAGAAGCTGGTACTACGAGCATATCAAGCAGCTCGATTCGCTTGATGAGGACATCGCTTTACGTGACCAGATTGAACAGATCATTTTGGAGTTTTCTGGGTATGGATATCGACGGGTCACCCATACCCTCGCGCGTCAAGGCTGGAGGGTGAATCACAAGCGCGTGCTGCGGATCATGCAAGAAGAATCTCTGCTGTGCCAGATCAAAAAACATTTTGTGATCACAACAACCAATTCGCGCCACGGATTTCCAGTCTATCCCAATGTCTTAGCCGAAGCAGCTCTCTCTGCTCCCGACCAGGCCTGGGTTGCTGACTTCACCTATATCCGCCTGAGAAGCGCGTTTGTGTACCTTGCCTGTATCCTGGATGCGTTTTCGCGCCGCTGTGTGGGGTGGTATCTCTCACGAGAAATGAACACCCATCTCACGCTTTCTGCCCTTCGTCACGCATTGACAGATCGGCAGCCACCGAGAGGATTTATTCATCATTCTGATCGCGGCGTGCAATATGCAAGTCGAGACTATGTGCAACAATTGAAAGAGGCAGGGGCACAAATCAGTATGTCAGCGGTAGGGAATCCGTATGATAATGCGAAGGCTGAAAGTTTCTTTAAGACACTCAAACAAGAAGAAGTGTATCTCAAAGAATATGACTCATTTGCTGATGCTGCTGACGTTACGATATAAGGGTTGTGGAGAGGAGGAGAAAGTGATAGGCTGAGGGAAAGGTGAACAGGAAGAGGAGAGCGCAGCATGCAGAGCGAAACAGGCAGCGACGAGCACACAGAAGCCGAAG
>JALYTT010000477.1 GCA_030854145.1 Chloroflexota bacterium
TCGCGATCCTTTGTCCTGAAGTGAGGAAACGCCCAGCTTTATGCCCTCTCTTCGGTACTGCTGAAAAGCGAGTAAACAGGCAAAACGGGTACACTCCAAAGCCCTGGTACCTGATAAGCATGGCTTGCAATAAACTATAGGTATGATAAAATGAGTTCAGACTCAACCGATCTTGCGGCGACTCGCGCTAAGAGCGAGGCCGAACGGGCATTGAGACCAAACACGGTTGAGGAAACGGCAGGTGGATGCTCGGCGGCCAGGATAGCCCTGGTGTTGCGGAGACCATTCACCGGTGCTATACTTCGACAGAAAGCCAAAGGCAACGCAAAAGGAAAGGAACGCGTGATCACCGGTATCCAGCCCCACCTCCAGATAGACGGGGAAGGATTATATAAGGTCCTTGCAGGCATATTCTGTTCCGTCCGCGGGAAGCGATTACCCAATCACCTCCTGCCTCTGCGCATGGAAGAGAGAGCAAGTACTTGGAACGAAAAGTGATGTTTAACGCCGATAAGCCGATCGAACCAGAACGCGAAGTGGTACATGAGCAGGACGCCGACTTGAGCAACCTGGCACAAAGCGATAGTCTGCGCCTCTACCTGCGCGAAATTTCACGTATTTCCCTGCTTACGGCGGCGCGCGAGTCCCACCTCGCGGAGCGAGCTGAGCAGGGAGATCGTTATGCTCGCAACCAGCTCATTGAGGCCAACCTCCGCCTGGTCGTGAGTATCGCGAAAAAATATGTTGGGCAGGGCCTCTCCCTGGAAGATTTAATCGGCGAGGGGAATATTGGCCTGATCCGAGCCGTTACCAAGTTCGACTATAAGAAGGGCTTTCGCTTTTCTACCTATGCCACCTGGTGGATTAAGCAAGCTATCACCCGCGCAATCCTGGAAGGCACGCGCACTGTGCGGCTCCCCGTCTATATCATGGAAGAGGTGATGCGCGTCAAACGTATGACACGCCAGCTCTACCAGGAAACGGGCCGCGAGCCTACTCCTGAAAACATCGGTGAACGCCTGGGCATGACTGCGGAACGTGTGAATGAGTTGCTGATCTGGGCAGAGAAGGTCTTCTCGCTCGACGCGCCTCTCTCTGAGGAAGAGGAGAACACCCTCGGCGATATCATCGAGGATGTACGCGAGCGCGGCCCTATGGAACTCACCGACCGCAAACTCCTCCATGAGGAGATCCGTAAAGTGCTGGGGCAACTGACAACGCGCGAGCGGCAGGTTATCGAGCTGCGTTTTGGTCTGATCGATGACCACGATCATACATTAGAAGAGGTGGGGAAGAAGCTTAAGGTAACGCGCGAGCGAGTACGCCAGATTGAGGAACGAGCGATTCGTAAGTTACGGCATCCACAGGCAAGCCGCATTCTCAAGGATTACCTCGACTGAGCAAGAGAGTATCCCCGCGCTTGTCTCAAAAAGTTGCGATCTCCTGATCGCTTATTCCCGGCTGCTTACTTGTAGTAGACAGGCAGCAGCCGGGAGTCTTTTCTCTTCCTCTTCTGTGCTCTGCTCGCTCTCGTTGCTTCTCTCCCTGTTTCTTGTGCAGCAAGATAGCCGCATATTACTTTCGGGTAAAACATGTGCCAATAGGAGACAACTACTTCCATTAGATATAAACTATATACACACTATCGGTACGTTTACGTATTCTCTCCTTGCAGGAGAAAGATCCCTGGGCCGCATATTATATGGTGTTGATGCTTGTAGAATAGGAATGGAGGAGCCGCGCAGTTTCTTTCCTCGCGCTGGAAACGGCAAAGGTGTGCGGCACACAACATGAACGAACTGGCAGGCCAGAACCTGGGTGGATATCAGTTGGAAGAAGAGATTGGGCGCGGTTCCATGGGGATGGTATATCGCGGGAAGCAATTCGCCCTTGGACGCGAAGTTGCGGTCAAAGTGCTGCCGCGCGCATTAGCCAAAGATGCCTCGTATGTCGCTCGCTTTATCCGTGAAGCGCAGATCGTCGCCGGCCTTAACCACCCCAACATCGTGCAGATCTATGACGCGGGACAGCAGAACGGCTTACTCTATTTCGCGATGGAATATGTTCAGGGACCAACGCTCGGAAGCTTACTGCGGCTCGATGGGATGATCCCACAATACCTGGCCGCCGAGTATGCCGCGCAGATCGCCGAGGCCCTCGATTGCGCCTACAGCGAACATCACGTGATTCATCGCGACATCAAGCCGGAGAACTTGATGCTGGACCGTTGGGGCAAGGTGAAGGTGATGGATTTCGGCCTGGCACGCGCCACAGGTCACCAGCAAATCACCATCGCCAAGACGCTGGTTGGCAGCATCTATTATGCCTCGCCCGAACAGGTCTGGGGACACACTCTGGATAACCGCAGCGATATCTATGCGCTTGGCGTTGTGCTGTATGAATTGGTCAGTGGACAGCGACCCTTTACCGGCCGCTCTTTGCCCGAACTGACCCAGGCCATTGTCAACGGCCCCCTGCGGCCACCCAGCGTGTTGAACCCGGAACTCTCTCAGGAGCTGGAACAGATTATTCTCAGAGCTATGGCTCGCGACATCAATGACCGCTTCACGCAGGCACAACTGCTGGCGCGGGAACTGCGCGCCCTCAATTTGAAGCCCTCACCGATCCTGCAGATAACTGACCTGCCGACGCCACCTAAAACCGCGACCGTACACCCTCCTCAAGGGCAGCGCGAACGCATCGTGATCCATCCCCCCAAACGCCCGCAGGCACAACGCCCAATCTTCCCCGCTCCCGAAACCAGGCAACCAACAGGCGCTCAGCCCCCGGTACGGCTAACAGGTATCCCTGAAGGACAACTCTCTTCTGCCGATCAGCAAGCATACCCTATGTCTTATCCTCCCGCATCCAGCCTCTCCGGGCCTCCAGAGCAGCACCAGCCAGACTCGTCCAACGAGCAGCCCCGGCGCACGTTCTGGCAGCAATTGCACCACCTGCTCAAACCACCGCGCATCGTTTGATAGACGTTCCTGCCTATGCACGAATTTCATCTTCAGTTCCTGTTTATCCTCCCAGGTATCTTTGCTTATAGAACAGCAAAACAGACACTTCCTGTGCTCACAAAGGTCATTCGCGACCCCTTGTATACTGGATAGGAGCAAGCAATCGATTTTCAATGTGCTACAACCGGTCCATATGCTGAGCCACACACACCGGGTCCGTATTCACATTTCGAAATAACGCAATATATGCGTAGGTCACCATGAGGGCAGAGGCTATGGCAAATGAACATGCCGAACCAGACAAACAGGCTATACGTAAGTCTCAAGCGATCCAACGGGCCACAGGAGAGCGCATACGCGATCAGGAAAGCACCCTGGCAGCGCTGGCCCTCTTACTAGGCCCTGAAACCGATTACCAGGTACGCATCCAGACCACGCGCCAATTGATGCAGCAGGGGACAGAGATCCTGCCTTTGCTGCTGAGCACCTTAAATAACTATCCGGAGATCACAACGCCGCCCTGGCCCTGGTGGCCGCCGCAATATGAGCATCTCAGCCGCCTGCTGTTGCATATCAGCCGGAGCGCACCATTGTCGCTGCGAGCGCTGCTACAGCACCCTGCCGTCGTCCAACCGGTCGGGCCGGTGCTCTGGACAAGCATTATCGAGACGGCCGGCCTACTTTCCCAGATAGAAAATGAGTCGCTACTAGGCGAAGGACTGAGCACACAGTGGGAGATGGCGCGCTACGCGGCCGCTATGGCCTTAGCCAACCTGGCAGGAAAGGCATCGTTGCGGGCCGCCACCCTGGCTATGCTTCGGGAGCGCTTGAGCGGCTATGAAGCGATCTCTGTGCGCCTGGCAGCGGCATACGCCTTGCTGCGCAGCGGAGATGATAACGGCAGCGGAGTCGAGACACTGATTGCGTTGCTGGACCCGCACACTCTGGAGGAAGCGCGCAAAGCCGCCACATTCGTGCTGGCGGCGGAACCTCCGATCTCCCTGCCCCTTGAGCAGCGGGAGCGCCTGGCCCAGATGCTTGTACTGACACTGCAAGACCCAAACGAAGAGATCGCCGCCAATGCCGCGCGGGCCCTTGGCGTCATCGCCCTGCCCTCGACGCTGCCAACGCTCTGCGCGCTCCTTGAAGAGCCACATAGCCATATCCAGGTCGCCGCCCTCGCGGCATTGGAGGCCGTCATCGGTCGCAAGGTGATCCGCGAGGTCCTGCAACAGCACACGCTCCCCGCGCAGATCGTGCCGCTCTTGCGCTCACCAGCGGCCGAGGTCCGGCGGCAGGCCAGCTATACGCTCGCCGCTTTTGGGGGAGATTACGCGGCGGCGGTCCTGGGAACGGCGCTGCTCAACAAAGACCATCCGGGGCAACTGGAGGCCATCGAGGGGGTGCGCCTGCTCTATGGCGCCCTGCGCACCCCCATCCGCACAAATGTGGTGCGCTGGCTGCTCACGGCGCTTCACCAGTCGCAAGAGGAGATCCAGATCGCCGCCCTCGACTCGCTGAACTACCTCGTCTGGCAGGCACGCAATCATGGCCGGCGGAAGGCGCTGATGGACATCAGCAATGAGATCGTGCTCGATGGTATCCTCGCCGAGTTGCTCGGCGCGCCGAACTCCTGGCTGCGCCAACGCAGCGTGGAGCTGCTTGGCCTGTTGAGCGATCAGCCATACGAGCTGCGTCCGCAACTTGAGCACCTGCTGCAGGAAGATAGCGATACCGGAGTGCGCACGTGTGTCGCCACAGCCCTTGGCCAGACCGCGGCCCGCTGGGCCATTCCCGTCCTCTTACAGGCGCTCCTCGACCCCGACGAGCTGGTGGCCGAGGCCGCCCTACACGCCCTCGGTCGTGTGGCCTCACCTGACGACCATATTGTGGTCTACATCTTGCGCGAACTCAGCGCATATAGACAGAAGGAAGACGAGGAAACCACACGCCTGGCACACGCCGCGCGGACACTGCTCAAGAAGTGGCGCAGGATTACGGGTGGCGGGCGACAGAAATTCGCCTGAGGACATCCCTTTACTTCATCGTCTCCAACACATTCTCCAGGCAAAGACCGGGGCGCTGGCCACATATATTGATACAAAATCATGATCGAACCGCCCCAGGCGAAGGAAAAAAGGGCAAGATGGCGACCATAGGGCGCTCGTCACCTGGCATGCCACGCGTAAGGTCACAGGGCGACCCGATGCGCTCGCTGGAAGTTGATGCGATCTCTCCCCTAATAAGTATCAACCAATGGGCACTGGCTAGCGCCCCTACTTCAACTAATTCACTGAAGGGAGCGCCATTTTTCTTCGTAGGGACTCGATTTATCGCGTCCGGCGCAATTTATTGCGCGTGTAGGGC
>JALYTT010000060.1 GCA_030854145.1 Chloroflexota bacterium
AGGGTGGTGCCAAGGGACGGAATCGAACCGACGACACCAGCATTTTCAGTGCTGTGCTCTACCAACTGAGCTACCTTGGCATCTATGAATTACGAGGCACATGATAGCACCTCTCGCCGCTTGCGTCAAGACCTTCTTTCCTATGCCCCTGAAGGCACGGAGCGGACCGTGTTGTTGAGATCGTCCCCGCCGAAATCTACCAGGGGGTGCGCGAGGAACCAGGCCTGGCTGTCGAAAGGCTGTTCCCCTGGTTCTGGGCGCACACGTTCATAACAGCCAGCGGGCAGCAGTTCGCGCGCGTTGCTTGTGTCGGCGAGCTCCCTGTCGAGCAGGTTTATGCGAATGGCGGTGCCTAAGACCGGGTCCTCAATGGGGAACAGCGTCTCGACGCGTGCATCCAGGTTGCGCTGCATCAGGTCGGCGCTGCCAAGGTAGGTCTCCGGGTCGTCGCCGTTGCCGAAATAGTACACACGGCTGTGCTCCAGAAAACGCCCGACCAGGCTGCGCACGCGGATCGTCTCGCTGATACCGGGAATGCCGGGGCGCAGGCAGCAGATACCGCGCACAATCAGGTCGATGCGCACGCCCGCCTGTGAGGCACGATAGAGCACCTCGATTGTCGCGGGATCGACCAGCGAGTTGATCTTAAAGATCAGATGTCCGTTGCCGTGTTCTTTATGGACCTCAATCTCGCGCTCAATGCGCTCGATAATGCTGCGGCGCAGGCTCACCGGCGCGACGAGCAGCTTACGATACGTGCTCAGGCGTGAGTAGCCTGTGAGCGTGTTGAAGAGGTCCGAAACATCCTCCCCAATCTCGCGATCACAGGTGAGCAAACAAAGGTCTTCATACACGCGCGCCGTGCTGGCATTGTAATTGCCTGTACCGAGATGCACATAGCGCCGCAGCAAACCATCGGCCTCCTTGCGCACCACCAGGGCAACTTTGGCGTGCGTCTTGAGGCGGATCAGCCCGTAGACCACATGCACCCCGGCATGCTCCAGCGCCCTGGCCCACTCGATATTATTCTCCTCGTCGAAACGTGCCTTCAACTCGACCAGCACCGCCACCTGTTTGCCGTTCTCAACCGCTTCCAGCAGCATATTCACGACAGGGGCGTTGGTGCCTACACGATAGAGTGTCTGCTTGATTGCCAGCACGTTGGGATCGTGGGCGGCGAAGCGAATGAAGTCAACAACCGAGTTGAAGCTGTCATAGGGATGGTGCAGCAGCAGGTCGCGTTCGCGAATGGCGGCGAAGAGGTCGCCATCGTGGATATGCTCCAGCGAATTGCGTGGTATAAAGGGGGGGTACTTGAGTTCCGGGCGTTCCTGGTTCTGCAACTCCATCAGGTCGACCATGCCCAGTGGGCCATCGATGATCGTCAGATCGTTGCTGTCGATCTCCAGGTTATCCAGCAGCACAGCGCGCACACGGGGGGGCATGGAGGGATTGACGGCCAGATCGACGACACAGCCAAAGCGACGGTCGCGCACGCCCTTCTCGATATCCTCAAGCAGATCGGAGGCCTCGTCCTCCTGTAGCTCGATATCGGCATCGCGCAGCACGCGGAAGGGGTAGGACTCCCACACGTCGATACCAGGAAAGAGCCGGCTCAGGTGGACCGCGATGACCTGCTCGATCCATACGAAGGCCGCTGCCGGTGTGCCCTTTTTAGCACGAGAGACAGGGACAGGGATGAAGCGCGGCAGGGCCGGGGGCACCTTGACGCGCGCGAAGCGCTCGCCATGCACGGGATCGGTCACCACCACCGCCAGGTTCAGACTGCGGTTCGAGATATGCGGAAACGGATGGCCCGAATCGACAGCCAGGGGCGTGAGCACGGGGAAGATCTCGCTCTCGAAGTACGTGGTCATCGCGGCCTGCTGTTCCTCGTTCAACTGCTCGTAGTCCAGGATGTAGATATGCTCCTCAGCGAGCAGCGGCAGCAGTTCGCTGGCCCAGTAGCGCCGCACGTCCTGCACAACCGGTGCCAGTAGCTTACGAATCGCCGCGAGCTGCTGCTCCGCTGTGCGCCCGTCCGCGCTCACAGTAGTCACATGCGCCGCGACCTTGTCTTTCAGCCCGGCCAGGCGAATCATCAGGAACTCGTCGAGGTTGGTATCGAAGATCGAGAGAAATTTCACGCGTTCCAGTAGCGGGTTGCGGCTATCGCGCGCCTCCTCGAAGACGCGATTGTTAAACTCAATCCAGCTCAGCTCTCGATTGATATAGAGGTCAGACGGCCCCAATTCCGGAGGCGGCGGTGTCGATGATGGATTATGGTGCATATCTCGTTTACCTGTACTACTAAATGTGGGGGTATGCTACTTTTCCTCATCATACCACACTTTGTGCGCGTAGGGGGGATGGCTTGCCTCGCCCGCATCGGAGACCGCGCATATCGGCTCCCCACGCGGGCGAGGCAAGCCATCCCCCCTACGCGTACAAGGAAGGTCCCATGCCTCTTGTGCCTTTTTTGAAGCATAGCCCGAACAGCGTACTTTGACAATTTTATCTTGACACCGGCCGCAATGCTGATGTATCATCACTCGGTGAGGGCATTTTATTACCCTGCGGCGAGAGCAAACTCGGTTGCGGGGAAACGCGGGCGGTTGCTGAAATTGGTAGACAGGACGGACTTAGGATCCGTTGGTGATGAACCGTGAGAGTTCGAGTCTCTCACCGCCCACCAGCCACCTGCCGGTGTCATATGTTCGTTGTGCTTTCAAAGATGTAGGTGATAGCGCACTAGCGCGGGAGCTACTCGGCAGAAGAAACTCACTTCCGAGTAAGCGAGTATATTTACAGCCTGGTGTGCCAGCGCATAGATTATGACGCCGAGGGAAGATAGTCCAGACATGAAGAACAGACAATAGCTATAGGGGTGGTTTATAGAGGGTAGCGGGCTTTGCCTCTCAGCGCTTTCCACTTGATCAAGCGATCTGTCGTATGCTGAGTATGGAGCGTGCAGTTTTGTTTGGGCCAGGGGCAAGCCATAGGAATGCCAGTACGACCGGATACACGAAGATGCACTGCTTGGAGGAAATGTGAAGGTCTCTGTTGAAAAGTTGCCGACCAGTGAGGCAGTCCTGGATGTTGATCTGACCTGGGACGAACTGGAAAAAGCCTCGGACAAAGCGTACCGCAAGCTGGTACAAACAGTTGATATACACGGGTTCCGCCGGGGCCGGGCCCCGCGCTCATTAGTGGAGCGCAAGGTAGGGAAAGAGCATATTTACCAGGAGGGCCTCGACGAGTTAATGACCGAGGCCTACCGTAACGCCGTCAAAGAACACGAGCTTACGCCTGTCGCCCCGCCCCAGGTAGACGCCCCCGAATTCGAGCTGGGCCAGCCCTATCATTTTACCGTGACGGTGCCGATTCTGACTCCTGTAGAACTTGGCGAGTATCACACGCTACACTTTGAGCGCGAAGAGCCCGAGGTCACTTCCGAGGAGGTCGAGAAGGAGTTGGAGACTCTGCGCGAGCAGCGCGCTACCTGGCAGACCGTCGAGCGTCCCGCGGCGGTTGGCGACCGCGTGACCGTTGACCTCAAGCTCGTAGTGGCTGACGAGACAATCTCGGATCTGAAGGACAATCCCTTTGAACTGACCGATGAGCGCCACGGCCTGTTTACTGGTATGGATGAGCAGGTGAGCGGCATGCAGGCGGGCGAGAGCAAGTCCTTTACCACCACCATCCCTGAAGATTATACCAACGAGAAGCTGGCGGGCAAAGAGGCCAACTACGACATCACCATGCATAAGATAGAGACGAAAGAACTGCCTGAACTCGATGACACCTTTGCCAGCGAGATCAGCGACGGCCAGTACACTACGCTTGAAGATGTGCGCAAAGCCATCAGCGACAGCATTCTGGAGACCAAGAAACGCCGCGCCCTTGAGGAGTTACGCGATAAGGTGGTGAACGCCGTGGTCGCCCAGTCCACGGTGACCTTGCATCCCACGCTCGTGAAGGAAGAGGCCGAAGAGATGCTGCACCAGATCTCGCACCTGCTGGAACAGCAGCATATGTCCGTAGACCAGTACCTGCTGATGATGCGCAAGACACGTGAAGAATATCTGCAAGAGGTGGAGCCCGAGGCTGAGAAGCGGGTGAAGCGCCAACTGGTGTTGGACGCGGTAGCCAAACAGGAAGAGATCCAGGTCAGCGCCGAAGACCTGGAGGCACTCTTCCAGGCCTACGCGCAGGCGGGACAGAATCTGCAACGGACAGAGGCCCAGGCGCGGACACTGGTTATCACGTATATGCGTGAGAAGGCTATCTCGCGGCTGGTGGATCTGGCTGCCGGCCCGGACCCCGATGCCGAAGAGGTCCAGGCTGAGGAAGAAGAGCAGAGCGTGACGAACGCCGAGGCCGCTGCCCTCACAGGCGCGACGGAGACGACGGTCGAGGACGAAATCGCGGCTCATGACATTGTTGAGGAGGACTCTGCTACAATAGTAACAGAGGAGTCTCCTGCCGACACGATAGGATAAATGTGACTGGCAGGCAAAGCTCGTCGTCGTACTTGAGGGAAAGGTAACAGACGTGGCAAACTCAAAGAATATACGTACAACTTACCGCTGCTCATTCTGCGGCAAGAGTCAGGACCAGGTACAGAGGCTGATTGCTGGCCCTGGCGGTGTCTATATCTGCGACGAGTGCATCGATCTCTGTAGGGAGATTATAGATGAAGAACAGGC
Organism: Chloroflexota bacterium; assembly: GCA_030854145.1. The sequence goes on from JALYTT010000060.1 coordinate 4,710, forward strand.
CACGGTAACGAGGCCGCGTCTGCAAACAGGCAAGATTCCGACGCCCAAGAAGATCTACGAGCAACTGAGCCAGTACGTGATCGGGCAGGAGCGCGCCAAGAAGACCCTGGCCGTGGCGGTCTACAATCACTACAAGCGCATCGGCGTCGGCATGCAGATCGACGACGTGGAACTCGGCAAGAGCAATATCCTGCTGATCGGCCCCACCGGGTGCGGCAAGACACTGCTGGCGCAGACGCTGGCCAAGATCCTGGATGTGCCCTTCTGCATCGCCGATGCCACGGCCCTTACCGAGGCCGGCTACGTGGGCGAGGATGTCGAGAACATCCTGCTGCGCCTGATCCAGACCGCCGATTTCGACGTGGCACGCGCCGAGCGCGGCATTGTGTATATCGACGAGATCGACAAGATCGCGCGCAAGTCAGATAACCCCTCGATCACGCGCGATGTCTCCGGCGAGGGCGTACAGCAGGCGCTGCTCAAGATCGTCGAGGGCACCGTCGCGAATGTGCCGCCCCAGGGAGGGCGCAAGCACCCCCACCAGGACTTCATCCAGATCAATACGTCCAATATTTTGTTCATCTGCGGCGGCGCCTTTGAAGGCCTCGATAAGATGGTCGAGCAGCGCCTGGGCAGCCATAAATCTATTGGGTTCAGATCAGACAAGCCTACTAGCGAGGACAAGGAAAAGGCCGCGGATACGCCTATCTTGACGCAGCTCATCCCCGATGACCTGCTCAAATACGGGCTTATTCCAGAGTTTGTTGGCCGCCTGCCAGTCGTCGTCTCGCTGGATAGCCTGGATAAAGAGGCCCTGATCCGCATCCTCACCGAGCCAAAAAACGCCATTATCAAGCAGTATCAGAAGTTTATGCAGCTCGACCGCGTTGAGCTGGTCTTCACCCCTGATGCTCTGGATGCCGCGGCCGAAAGTGCTATGAAGCAGCGCACCGGCGCGCGCGGCCTGCGCAGCATTATTGAGGATATCCTGCTTGATGTGCAGTATGAGATCCCTTCACGCTCCGATGTGAAGCGGATCATCGTGAATGGCGATGTGATTACCCAGCACCATAAACCCTTGCTTGTCACGCGCAGCGAGCGGACAAGCGCCTATTCTGAAGATGAGTCTGCATAACGCAGGCTCATCTGTTTGCTATGCGTCACTCAGCCAACGCAATAAAACAAGACAGGCGGGAACCAATGGACGAACAAGACCATCAGGAGACACAACAGGAAACGCCTGAAGTGTATCCGCTTGTGGCGTTAAAGAGCATGGTTGTGTTTCCGCGCACCCGCATGACCCTGGCGATCGCGCGTGAGAAGTCCATACGCGCTGTCGAAGAAGCTATGATGCGACCTGATCGTTACCTCATCACCGCCTCGCAGCGCGACCCGGATATAGATGATCCACAGCCAAAAGATATCTATCCAGGAGGCGCCCTGGTCGAGATCACCACTATGCACCGCCAGCAGGATGGCAGCATACAGGTGCTGTTGAGCGGGCTACGGCGCGTGCAGATCGACACCTATCTCGATCTCGAACCCTTCATACGTGTGAGCGTGGAGGTGCCTCAGGAGCCGCAAACACGCGGGCCCCAGGCCGATGCGCTGGTGCGCCATGCCACCAATCTTTTTGAGCATTATGCGCAGCTCAACCGGCGTTTCACTGTGGAGGATATCAACTCGATTGTGGCCCTCAAGACGCCCGCGCGCCTCTCAGATATGCTGGCGGCCCATCTCGTCACCGATGTGACGCAGCAGCAGGACCTCCTGGAGACGCTGGACCCCCTGGATCGCCTGGAGAAGATCTGCGTGATTATGGGCAATGAGATAGAGATCCTCGAACTGGAATCGACGATCCGCAGCCGCGTGCGCTCGCAGGTGGATCGCACCCAAAAAGAGTTTTACCTGCGCGAGCAATTGCGTGCCATCCAGGAGGAACTGGGCCTCGAAACCTCTTCAGAGATGGATGAACTGCGCACCAGACTGAGCGAGAAGAACCTGCCGCCAGAGATCGCCACCAAAGTGCGCAAAGAGATCGATCGTCTGGAGCGCATACCACCCCAGTCCGCCGAGATCGCCGTCCTGCGTTCGTATATCGACTGGATGCTGGCCCTGCCCTGGCACGAGCGCACAGACGATAGCTTCGATCTTGATGTGGCGCGGCGCGTGCTGAACGAAGATCACTATGGGCTGGAAGGTATCAAGGAGCGCATTATCGAATTCCTGGCTGTGCGCGAGCTGCGCCAGCAACTTGCCCATCGCGGTGGCCAGCCGAAAAGCGAGAGCCAGGGGCAGATCCTGTGTTTTATTGGCCCACCGGGAGTCGGGAAAACCTCGCTGGGCCAATCGATAGCGCGCGCGCTCGGTCGTAAGTTCGTGCGCATCGCCCTCGGCGGCGTGCATGATGAGGCGGAGATCCGCGGCCACCGTCGCACCTATGTCGGGGCCCTCCCTGGCCGCATTATCCAGTCGATGAAGACCGCCGGCGTGTGCAACCCGGTGTTCCTGCTCGACGAGATCGATAAGCTCTCCTCCGAGTACCGGGGCGACCCGGCCGCGGCCCTGCTGGAAGTGCTCGATCCCGCTCAGAACAATACCTTTATCGATCACTACCTTGAAGTGCCCTATGATCTCTCGGAGGTCTTCTTCATCTGCACCGGCAACGTGAAGTACCAGATCCCGCGCGCGCTGGCGGACCGCATGGATATCATCGATCTACCCGGCTATATGCTGGAGGAGAAGGTCAACATCGGCCAGCGCCACCTGCTGTCGAGGGTGCTCACAGAGCATGGTTTGACACCAGAGCAACTGAAGATCTCGCAGACCGTGATGCAGCATATTGTGACCGGCTATACACGCGAAGCAGGGGTGCGCAACCTGGAACGCCAGTTGGCAGCCATCTGTCGAAAGGCGGCGCGCCGCATCATTGAGAAGCCCAACACGCACCTGCGCCTGACCGTGCCTAACCTGGAAAGTTATCTGGGCATGCCCCGCTACGCCAGCACTCCGCTCAGCCTGAAAACGCAGATCGGCGGCGCCATGGGCCTGGCCGTGACCGAAAACGGGGGGATCCTCCTGCCAGTGGAAGTGGTGACCATGGCCGGCAAGGGCGACCTCTTGATCACGGGGCAACTGGGCGATGTCATGCGCGAATCGGCGGTGGCCGCGCTCTCCTATATCCGCTCACGCGCCACCGATTTCGCCATCGATCCGAATTTCCAGGATGTGACCGACCTGCATATCCACCTGCCAGAGAATGCCATTCCCAAAGATGGCCCTTCGGCCGGGATCACTATCGCGCTCTCCCTGATCTCGGCGCTGACACAGCGGCCCGTGCGCGGCGATCTCGCGATGACAGGCGAGATCACGCTGCGCGGTCGCGTGCTGCCGGTTGGCGGCGTCAAAGAGAAGGTGCTGGCCGCGCACCAGGCAAATATCCGCCATGTGCTGGTGCCGGCAGAGAATAAGAAAGACCTGGCAGATATCCCGGTTAAGATCCGCCAACAGATGCGTCTCACACTGATTGAGAACATGGACCAGGTCATTGAGGCCGCGCTGCTCAATGACCCCGCGACAGAGGCAAGACAGGAGCAAACGCTATCCGAACCCCGCACGCTGCACCTGGATGAGCGCATCCCGCCGGCACGCAAACAGAGCCGCCAGCACGCAAGCGTGACTGCCGATGAGAATGCCCCGGAGGAACGCGGCGAGGAGAAACCCGCGCCTCTGATTATGCCGCCGAACGACTCTCTCTCGCCAGATGCCCACCTGGGCGTGCGCGCTCAGGATCAGGAAGATCTTTAAAAACTCAGACTGTAGAATCGGCCCCTTCGTTCGTTCTACTTAATATAGGGGTGGTTACTTGCTATTCAATATGATAGGGAGAGTGGTTTCTCACAATAGAAAAAAGAGTGTAGACATGCTCATGCCTGGGGGAAATGCTGCTAGTTCACAAGTTCAGCTTTTCAGGGTATACTATATACACCATGCCATGTAATTGTGAGACCCGTGCCTGACGGCAGAGACTTCTCTTCCGCTGGCTGCGCTATCGATGATGTTTCCGTGCATAGGTAAGCGGTCAGGGGGCGAAAGCAATCGAACCTCCTGCCAGATCTGGTCTTATATCGATGAAAAGAGGAGTACATTCATGAGTTGGAATCCCCCTCCGGGACAAGATCCCAATCAGCCGAATCCAAGCCAGTATGGTGGCTATACCCCGCAGCCCAATCCGACCGACCCCTATAGCGGCGGTCAGCAGCCAGGCTCTGGCTATCAGCAACCAGGCTCTGGCTATCAGCAGCCAGGCGCGGGTTATGGTCAACAGCAGGCCGGCTATCAACAGCCGGGCGCGGGCTACCAGCAGCCGTACGGGGCGCCCCCTCCAGGAATGGGAGCAAGCGCCGGCCCACTCGGTCCAACCTCGATAGGTATGGAAGCCAATGTGGCGGCAGGCTTGAGCTATGTGTTTGGCTGGGTCGGCGGCCTGGTCATTTTCCTGATGGAGAAGCAGAATCGCTTCGTACGCTTCAATGCTATGCAGTCCATTCTCTTCTTCGGGGCCCTGACTGTGCTGGATATTGGTATCAGCATTATCGGTCGGTTCGGTGACATTGTAGCGCTTGTTGGCTGCTTTGGCGGCTGGGCCATAGGTCTGATCGCGTTCATCGGCTGGATCGTCCTGATGATTAACGCCTTCCAGGGCAAGTACTTCAAGCTGCCCATCATCGGCGACTACGCCGAGCGCTACGCCAACCAGGGCACCGGTACCAGGATGTAACCTGCACACTCATGGTGTTGTGGTTCTGAATAACAGGAGGAGCGGCCACGAGGGCCGCTCCTCCTGTTTGATGCATGGGCACAGGTAAATGCAACGGCTGGCTCTGCCTATTTGCATGAGTGTAGTCACGATAACAGGTGCAGCGCGTGCGCCGCGCGTTCCAGCGTTTCGCGGAACTGGGGAGCGGCGATCGAGATGAGGCTGCGAGCACGCTCGGCCAGGTCACGGCCATGGAGAGCGGCGATGCCGTACTCGGTAATCACGTAGTGAACATGCGCTCTCGACGTGGTGACCGCGGCCCCTGGGGTCAGGATAGGCACGATGCGCGAGGTCAGCCCATCGATGGGGGTGAGCAGGCCCAGAAGCGCATCGGCTGGGACGGACGCGCTCGTGTGCTCGCGCGGCACACGCGCTGTCGCCGGCAGCGCGATGATCGGGCGTCCCCGTTTGGCGAGGGCCGCGCCGCGCATGAAGTCCATCTGTCCGCCGACGCCGCTATAGATACGCGTGCCAATGGACTCGGCGCACACCTGGCCCATCAGGTCCACCTGGATGGCGCTGTTCACGGTCACCATGTGCTCGAACTGGCGAATGATCGTCGTGTTATTGGTGTAATCGGTCGGGCGCATCTCAACCGCGGGATTATCGTGAATAAAATCCAGCAGGCGGCGGGAACCAATCACGAAGCTGGCAACGATCTTATCGCGATCGAGGACCTTGCGTTTCCCGGTGATCACCCCCTGCTCCACGAGGTCAAGCACGCCATCCGAGAACATCTCGGTATGCACCCCCAGGTCGCGGCGGTCCACCAGCGATTCGAGGACCGCGTCGGGAATGGCGCCGATGCCGAGTTGGAGCGTTGCGCCATCCTCGATCAAACTGGCGACGTGCCGGCCGATCAGCCGCTGGGTCTCATCAGGCGTCCGGCGCGCGACTTCATACAACGGCCCGTCGAACGCGACGGCATAATCAAGCCTGGAGATATGCACGAAGCTGTCGCCATGCGTCCTGGGTACATGGGGATTGATCAGGGCCACAACGGAGCGCGCGTGGTCCACGGCCGACCGCGTGACATCCACCGATGGACCAAACGAGCAATAGCCATGATGGTCCGGGGGCGAGACCTGCACGAATGCTACGTCGATGGGCAGCAGGTCATCTGCTGCAAAAAGCTGGGGAATATCGGAAAGGAAGATCGGTGTATAGCTGGCTCTACCAGCATTGGCGGCCGCGCGAATATTCTCTCCCACGAACAGGGCACGCGTGTTAAAGTGTCCCTGCCAACGTTCATCTGTGTAGGGTGTTGGTCCGTATGTATGGAGGTGAGTGATTTCAACGTCGCGTAGCTCCTCGCCGCGGGCGACCAGCGCCTCTAGTAGCGGTGTAGGAGTGGCGCAGGCCCCCTGCACAAATACCCGGTTGCCGGATGCCACAATCTTTACCGCCATGTCCGCATTACACCATACCGTCATGCTATATTATGCCTCCTGATGGTCTTTCATTAATGCTCGCTTACACTGTAGTATATCTCAGAGGTTCAGTGCAAGAGCGTATGTCTTCCACGGAACGAGTCCAGGCGCAACTTCTCTTTCTTGTTTGGAATGTACATGGAAATTCGGGTACCATGCTTTTAAGATAATATAGGCATAGCATGAGATTATCGAAAGTGTTATCTCTCTTGACGAATGACAAGCTATGACCTACAATTGTTTAGAAATAGTTTTCCGGGCCAGAAGCGGTACTCTGCTCGAAAGATGTGGGCGTGCCGGGAAGTGGTAGAGGTATGTGTGAGCCAGTGGCAAAATAGCGACGAAGACACAAAAGAACAACCCTCGCTTGGCAGCGTCATGCGGCAATTGCGCCGTCAAAGAAATCTGACGCAGGCGGAATTGGGTGGGGAGCGCTTTTCAAAGTCGTATGTGAGTGCAGTGGAATTAGAGAAGATCTCCCCCTCTCAGGAGGCGATCGATTTCTTTGCCGAGCAATTAGATCAGCCTGCCGATGGTTTGCGGCGTTTTCTCCAGCAGGGCTCGAACGGGAAGGCGCTCTCTCTGCTGCCTGGGCTTCCGGTGTATGAACTTGCCGATCGTTCTATCCAGGAAGAGATTATCTTGCTCCTGGATATCTTGCTGGAAGGGGCTGAACCATCCACCTCTTCGTTCCAGCACAGGCTCCCCCTGCTTTCGCCAGAGATGCTTATAGCGTTGCCCTTGCAGGTACAGGCGCGCTACGCCTTCTTGCATGGCCTGGTAGCCCGGCAGAAGGGTGAGCTTACAACGGCGCGTGATGCGTTCGAGCAGGCTTTCCCGTTCGCGCCGCCGAAGTATCATCCGGCGATCCTGGATGAGCTGGGGATGAACTACTACCAGGAGCAGAATTATCAGAGCGCCTTAAGTTACCATAGGCGCGCGCTGACTATGCTCGAAGAGGATGGCGCGAACGGCGCGGGTACGATCCCTAATTTGCGCCTGCGTATCGAACTGCATTGTGGCAATGATTACCAGGCTCTGGGCCTGCATCGCCAGGCCTATGCACATTTCGACCGCGCGCGTATGTATTTGAGTGTCACCCATGATATGCGGACGGCGGGCCAGCTTTACCTGGGCCTGGGCTATTGCATGTACGCGGCCGCCTATCGAAGTCGCGCTGGTTCACAGGCTATCAGCCGCGACCCCCTCTCTATGGATGAGAGAGAGCGTGAATTTCAGCGCGCGGTGAGCTACCTGCTGCAAAGTCGCACCTTGTACCAGGTCAGCAGCGACCGGCTAGGAGAGTCGAACGTGCGTCTCTTGCAGGCCATGGTGTTGCTTGATTACTGCGATCAACGAAAACAGGCGGCGCGCGAGAAGTTCCGCACGCAGGGGATGCCTGTTTCTGTGAGTGGCGTGGCCCTGCTTGACGAGGCGGAGGAGCAGTGCTGGCAAACGCTGATCTTGTGGCAGGAGGATACGTTGACCAAGGGCGGCCCGCCTCCTCTTGGCCTGGAGGCCGTGATCTATGTGGCCCTGGCCTATGTCATACGGGTATTTGTGCAACGCGCGGTCCTGGCTCGCCTGGGGGGATATAGCGATACCGCCATACAGGAGCGTTCGCGCGCAGCTCAACTCTGCCAGCAGGTTCTGGCTACGTTCTCGCAGCCCAACTTCCCGTGGGACTTCATTCGTGATCTAAGCGGGCCGCAGGTACGTACCGTCGTGTACCAGAGCCAGCCACTGCCCCGCCTCCCCGACTCGTCAGCATTGGCACAGCATGTGCAGCGCAGTTCGATCTGCCAGGCCGAGGTCTACCTCGCGGCCGGAGAACTGGCGGAGGAACTGGGAAGTGCGGCTCTCGACCTGAATTATGCCTCTGATTGCTACCGGCGCGCCGATCAGTGCTTCCAGTCCTCGCTCAAGGCTATGCGGCAGGCGATACCCGACGAAGCGCATGACCCCAGTTACCTTGCACGCTGCTACCAACACTGTATCAGTATCCTGGAAGAGCGTATTCAGGATGTGCCTGATACCTCTCAGGAGACGATGCAGGTGCTGGTGACTATCCTGAAAAGTAGCCTCCACCACCTGCCATGTTCAGGCGTGCCATCTCACATGGTATAGGATGCACAAGACGTAGGGGCGCCGTTTACAAGCCCGCGTGGTAGCGCAACATATATCTCTGCTTGACGAGCGGGCTTGTAAACACCCTGTTGTTTTCTTGTATCTCCATCATACTTTACCCCCTGGATCTATCCGAGGGAGTGATATGCAGGCGTGTGATATTCAGCATCTCCTCTGTGCTCCATAATGTGGCGCATGTAACTTTTCCCTTCCTCATGCGATTGCAGAAGTGAGGCCTCAAATTTAAAGGGAGTAACGGATGCACCTCTCACAAGATATAGTTTCTCATCATTCGCCAGTAGCCAGGCTCTATGAGCTGTATGCGCCAGCCATTTTCGCCTATCTACGCCGGCACACATCTTCCCGCGAGGATGCGGAGGATGTGCTGGTTGAGGTATTCGTGGCCGCAGTCGAAGCTGGCAATCTTGCTAACCTGAGTGAGAAGGAGCAGCTAGCCTGGCTCTGGCGCGTCGCTCGCAATAAAGGGGTGGATGTATATCGGCGGGAAAAGTTCTGGCAAGGGATTGACCTGGACCTGTTCGCGGATATGATCTTCGACGATGATCCCGCCCCTGAGCAGGCGGCTCTGCTTCAGGAAGAGTATGCACACCTGCGTATGCATTTGGAGAAGCTTACACCGTTACAACGTGAAGCGCTGCGTCTGCGTTTCGCCAACGATCTGCGCTGTTCTGAGATTGCCGAGGTGCTGGGCAAACGCGAAGGTGCGATTCGCGTCCTGCTCTCACGCACACTCAATTTTTTACGCGCCCTCTACGCCAAAGACCAGGGAGAAGCCAGTTATGAAGCACGATCGTGATTTTTTCACACCTGAGACCATAGACGAACAGGTGGAGCAGATTGCGCAGGAAGCCAGCGGGGCTCGCCTGTTACCCGCTGAGCAGCTCCCGCGATCGTTTCAGGTGGCCGAGAGCCTGGTGAGCGATCTCCAGGGGCACTACCACGCTGAGCAGGTACAGGATGTTGCCTCGCTTGAGCGTTCCTGGAAACGCATCGCGTCTCGCGTTGGCGGCCAGCAGGGACAGACGCACTTGGCTGACAAACAACTCGTAACAACCGATATTCAGAGGTTTCCTTCCGAAAGGACTCGTCCCATGCAAAAAAATCTATCCGAACGCCCCAAACAGGGGAAGTTTTTCCGGAGTCTCAGCACACTTGCGGCTGTGCTCTTCGTCGGCCTGCTGGTTGGCGGCCTGCTGGTTGTGCTGAACGCAACTCATCATGGAACAAAGACAGGCTCAAGGAACATTGTTGCCACGAAAACGATGACCGCAACACCAGCGCCAGCCATTCACTTTGGGCACACCGTGTATACGACGCCGCCCGACTCGATGGGCTTCCAGGGAGGCCTGTCCTGGTCGCCGGATAGCAAACGCGTTGTCACGTACGGTGTGGCTACTGGTGTCCGGATCTGGGATGCGACCACTGGCGCGCACAAAGTGACGATCCCGATCCCCGATACGTCCATAGCGAATGTTGCCTGGTCACCCAACAGCCAGTTGGTAGCGCTCACAACGTATACACAGATCATGCTGGTCGACGGACAGACTGGCACCATTAAGCATACCTATTCCGCAGCTACGGCACGTATAGATAGCTCTGCCAGTGGGCCTTACCTCTCGACCATGATGCCCATCAGCGGCGGCGTTGGTTACGGCGCTGTGTCCTGGTCACCCGATGGTCGTTTCCTGGCTGTCTCGGTGTCAACCGGGCCAGGTGGCACGGTTCAGATTCTGAATGTGCGGACCGGCGTCGTGGCCTATACTCTTCCTGTTCCTGGCAATTATGTCGCGGATGGGGCAAGCTGGTCCCCCGACGGCAAGTATATAGCTGCAAGCGTTTTCAATACAGAGCCAGGCAACTCGATTGTTCCCCAAGATCAACTGCAGATGATCTGGGCCTGGAACGCTGCTACCCATCAGGTGGTGTTTAAGCACACTGTCGGCAACGGTGTTGGCGAGTCGCTGACCTGGCAGCCTGCAAGTGACCGCCTGGCCTTTGTCGAGTGGGTTGCGCAAAAAGGCGGTGGTTTGACTTCATCGCTGGCCATCTGGGACGTGCCAACCAATACACAGGTGAAGCACTATCAGGTAGCTGCGAGTGGCACGCTGGCACTGGCTTGGTCGCCCGATGGCAAATATATCGCTTATGTCGGTAATTCCACACTTGCTGTGGACTCAGGGAATGGAACACCAACTCCGAAACCGGGGAATGGAGCACCCACGCCTACGGTGAACCCGGCCGATCCCAACCAGGTGCGCAGGCACTCAGGGCGTCCCAACCAGGTAGTCATTATAGATGCGAGCAGCGGTCAGCAGATCTACGTCTACAAGGGCCATCAACAGAATATCAGTGAGCTGGCCTGGTCACCTGATGGCAAGTACATTGTCTCTGCCGAAGGTCAAACGAGCGGAGATGTGGTAGCTAAGGTGTGGACAGCGTAGCACAACGACGCTGGTAAGGGAGCCGCAAGCGCTACCCCATAGACATGAAGTGAAGCCCTCTCTGATGCCAAAGGCTGTCACCGCCGATCCGTAGCGCGTGGCTTGCCTCGCCGTCCTGCCACGCGCTACAGATCGGCGGTGACACTATTCGGCAACTCTGGTCCTCCAACTCCCAATTCCTCTTTTGCCTGGCGTGAAGCATGGTACGTGAAAATGTTATGACGCGAATTACGCCAGCAGTTCCTGTTCATTCAGGGGACCCAGCGCAGTGAGCACCTGCTTCTCGCGTATGGGGAAGCGGCGCAGGGCGCGCATCACGTCGTCGGCGCTGATCTTCTCGACGCGCTCGATCTCCTCGTCGATGCTGACCAGGCGGTTCTCGGTGACCCAGTCGGAGGACAGGGAGCGCATGCGCGCGAAGGTGGATTCGCTGCTCAGGACCAGGTGGCTGATCCATTTGTCCTTGGCGCGGCGCATCTCGTCTTCGAAGACGCCATCCTCCAGCAAGCTATCCAGTTCGGCGCGCAGCATCTTAAGGACGCGCGGGGCCTCTTGCGGCGTCGAGTTGGCCTCCAGTAGCAGCATGCCGGTGCCTTCCAGCGACCAGATGCCGGCGCTCGCCGATTCTGCCAGGCCCTTCTGGTGGATGTTCCAGTAGATACGCGAGCCGTCGCCATCGCCCAGGATGCTGCCACCGAGGGCGGCGGCGTAGTAGTCGGGGTCCTGGATGCCTACAGTCGGCATAGCCACAAACATGATCTGCTGCTTGAGCTTCTCGTCAACAATGACGTTGTTGCTGGCGTGCGCGGGTTCGTACGGGGTGGTGTCCCGCCCGGACTCGCCGCTGCGCCAGGCGCTGCAATGCTGCTCGGCCAGGCGCACAAGCTGCTCCCAATCGAACTGGCCAGCCACGGCGAGGATCAGGTTGTTGGCGGCATAGCGGCGCTGCCAATAATTGCGCATCTGCTCGACGCGCATGTCGCGGATGCTCTCGCGCGATCCCAGCACGTCGTGCCCCAGCGCGTGCTCGCCGAAGTAGGCCCGCACCATGCTCCGGAAAGCCAGGCTGTACGGTTGATCCTCGGAGCGCGCGATCTCGTTGATGATGACCTCTTTCTCGGTCTCGAAATCTTTCTCGTCCAGGCGTGGGTACATCATGTCACTGAGGAGTTCGAGCGCTCGCTCCAGGTATTCGTCCAGCACGCGTGCATAATATACGGTGGCCTCGTGGGAGGTGAACGCGTTCAGCTCAGCCCCGATCTTATTGAACTCCAGCGTGATCTGCTGCCAGTCCAGCGTGCTGGTGCCCTTAAAGACCATATGCTCCAGGAAATGCGAGATGCCTGCGATGTCGGACTCAGGCTCATCGCGCGAGCCTGTGCGCACATAGTATGACACGGCTACCGATTCGAAGTCAGGCATAGGCTGGGCCACGATCTGTAATCCGTTGCTCAGACGGTGGGTATGAAACACAGTGCCATTGGCTGTGGTTTCTGTCATCTAGCTACCTCCAAGGTGTGAAGGGGTAAATAATGCAAAGAACGCTTCTTTCTATAGTGCATGATAGCCCTCGTGAATGGGGCTTGTCAAATCAAGGGAGCAGTTCACGCGGCCTCTCGATTTCGCTCTCTCAGTATACTATTCATGTGGAATGAATTATGGGCTTACCAGCTAATTAGACCGGTAAGACTCATAAACTGGTGGCGTAAAGGGTCATGGTGTGCCTTGTCTTACCCTGTCTCTCTATAAACAGGGTATGGCAAGGCAGGATCCCCTTTGCGCACGGGTAGAGATGTCGAAGTAAGGAGATCACGCAATGGCGAGCCAGGAAAAAATCACAACATCTACCACGGTGGCAGCGGCTAAGAGGCAAGATATTGAGCAGCTCCGCATCTTCTCGCACCCCGACAGGAAAGCGGCTGTACTAAATCGGGTCAAGCAAGTGGTCCCAGGGCCGGCGACCGGATTTGATTACCCCACCATCCTCAAAGGGAGCACGGCACACTTTACTGTGTACTACGATCCAGCGCTGGGCGCGCAGGGGCAGACCATTGCCGATGGTGTGCTGGCGACCTGTGAGAACGAATATAACATTCTCTCGTTCCTGTTCGGCGGCATTAGCGCCGGTCCCTTCAATATCATCATCGCCGCCCTCGATTCCTCGGGGCAGGGCCGAGGGGGCGCCTACCACTATGGGTGCGCGGCGGCCGATCTATACTGCGACGCGAAGATCGCGCCCGCGCTCGATCTTGACTACACGCGCTTCCTGGTGGTTGCCGAGGAGGTTGAGGTGTTCTCCGCAGCTCAGGATCTGGGCTGGGATTGCGCGGCCAGCAATGGCGAGGGGCTTTCACGCGTGCTTGCCACCCTGCTCTACCCGGCCGAACTCGATGGCTATACCAGCGCCGCCACGTGGCTTAATACGCCAGGGCGCCCGGATTTCATCAATGTGAACGACCCGACAGACACGAATAATGTTTCGACCGGCTGCTCGGTCCTCTTCCTCAATTACCTGCGCTACCAGTTGGATTTCACCTGGGCCGAGATCGTGCAGGCCGGCGGCGCGACACTGGCGCAGACGTACAGCAATCTCACCGGGCAGGCCGATGGTCTGACCCCCTTTAAGGCGCTGCTCCAGGCCTTCTATCCCGAAGGTACACCCTCTGGCGTGACCAGCGACAATGTCTACCCACTGCTGAAAGAGATGACCTTCCCCTACAGCGGCATCCAGTTCCAGGGCAGCGTGCCGGCCAACTCAACCGCTACATGGTTTACCTATAACTGGCCGGCCCTGTGGCATGTTACCTGGAGCGTTGTCCCGACCAGCGTGAGCGCAAGTGGTCCACAGATCAATTGGAGCGTGGAGACTGAGAAGACAGCCGGCGACTCCCTGACCTACTGGCTCAACATCACAAACATTACCTCGCAGCCGGTGGATATCGAAGCGCGGTATTGCATATTGGGCGACTGATTAGTGCGTGATCGAACGTCTATTGAAGAGAAACCACCAGCGAGAAGAAAGGATGGCATGCATATGCTCCGTATCACCATCGAGCAGGATGGCCAGGCGGAAACTCACCCGCGTGGCCAGACAATCACCCAACTCCAACATATGCCAGCGCGAAACGGTGGACCGCCGGCAGTTGGGCCGCACTACGCCATACAAAGCCCTCTATCCCTTGCGTCACAGGACACGACTCAGCATGTTGGGGGAAACGCACAGAGCGCGGGCCCGGCTCCCAAGAT
>JALYTT010000478.1 GCA_030854145.1 Chloroflexota bacterium
AGGCAAGCCACGCGCTACGAAGCGCAAGGAACGTGAAGCTTATGCAGGATGACCCGGAAATACAGATTATCTCTTTGCCGGAACAGGGTAGCTCTGAATCTGTTGCACCGTTGTACGGACCAGCGAAAATACGTTCCTCGTCGCGCCGTCTGGGTCTGGGCCTGTGGGTGGCCATCGCTGTAAGTTTGCTGCTGCTGGCGCTCCTGGTGATCCAGAGCACCTTTCCTGGCCTGCCTTCTTTGATTCAGGACACCCTGAGCAGCCTGGGACCCGCGCCTACCGATATGCCAAGCGCGGCGTTGCCCGGCGATACTAACTTCTACTACCTCAGCGTAGACGTTCCCTGGACCAACGTTTTCCTCGATGGACACACGATACGCCCGCCCTGGATGGGCGTCGAGGAACCGCTCTGGCTCTCCGCGGGTCACCACCGCCTCTTCTGGCATGCCCAGCCTTTCTCGCAACATCGCTGCGACCTGACGGTGCCTCCCGCGTCACAAGATACCTGTGTCTCAGGACCCTTGCTTCGATCCCCGTCATCAAAGCTTCAGGCGCGCGTCCTGCTCCTCCACGAAACGCTCTCCGTCGTTCCGTCCCTCCAGCGCGAGGCGTTGCTGGAGGCGGTGCGCGCGGTCCTGCGCGCCCATCAAGCCAGCGACATGGTACGGCCGGGCGAGCAGTATATCGGGGCGAACGGCGCCGTGACAGCGACCGCGCCAGTCCGCGCGACACTTCATCTCCAGTGGGATTTCGACATGAGCGGGCAGTCAGACCCTGGATGTGAGCTGGATGCACGCTCGACGGCAAGCAGTTCATGCCAGCTTGGCGGGCAGGATTGCTTGCAGTTGTGTACAGTCGCACCCTGGCAGTTCCAGGGGGGCCTGGCTTCCCTGGAACTGCGCACAAGCTGGCTAACTTTTGCCGTCGTTCACGTCTCCTGGAGCTTTACCGCCGCGGACGGCCAGGTGATCGCGCGCAACCTGCCGCCAGGATATGGCGCAACCGGTGCCGCCGAGCACCTGGTGCTGCTCAGCATCGTATGGGATGGCTCCAACTGGCAGGTTGCTATGCCCGTTGGCTCAGACATCGCGCAGCCGGTGATCATTGATGGCAAGCTCATCGCCGATAACCCTGCCTGCCTGAGTGCCGAGGACCAGTTTTCACAGGATCAGCAGACCGGCTTCCAGACGCGCTTCGTGTCCGGCCCTAATCTCGCTGCCGGCTGCCTGGTTGTGATAGCTGCCGGCAACTGGACGGCCGACCAGGAGGTGGCCTTCTACCTCGATCGCTTCGGCATCCTGCGCGCAGCCAACCACGTCGCGCAGCGTATGCAGCCGCGCCTCCCCCAGGTCGATGCCTACGAAAACACCCTGGTGCAGCAGTTGAACAAGCTGACAGGACAGATCATCGTGACGTAATCAGGCGAAACCAGATACAGATTGTACAACCTGGGCTACAACTGAACCGTAATAGCTATATCGCCATATGCACCGGACTTATGTATATAGCACAGGAGGAACAACTCATCATGCAGCAAGAAATGGACCCGCGGCAGAGTCAGAGCAACTGGGAAACGCCACTCTATGCGCATCCTGAAAGCAACCCCAAAATCGATGATCGCTCTTACGGCTCCTACGACCAGGGCCTTCCATCCCAGAGCAATGCCCAGAGGTCTGGCAGCCAGTCTGGGTCATATAATAGCCAGCAACCAGGCGCTGGATTCTCGTTCCGGGCTGATTCAAGGAAGCCGACAGCGGGCCAACGCCTGGCGCTGGCTATTGTGTCGGTAGTGATGCTCGTCCCGCTAACCGCGATTGCACTCGGCATCTTGCAGTTTACTGGCCTGTTCGCGATAGGACTGATCTGCCTCACGCTGGTGATTATTAACGGCGTCTTCAACTATAGTTGATAAAGCCGGATCATCCGTTACACTGAATAAAGCGCAGCGGATAGCGGTGAAGCGACTCCACGCCGCTGTCCGTCACACGCAGCAGCTCGCCCACCTGCACGCCCATACGCTCGTCCTCTGTGATGATGTTGGGCTGTATGACGATGGTCATGTTCTTCTTGAAGGTAAATGGGGGCGCCAACCTGGCACTCGTGCGCCGTGTTCGCAGGATGGGCGGCAGGTAGCCGCCGCCAAGGCTATGCACAAGGTCATCGTAAATCGTATATCCAGAACTGTGGATGTACTCGGCGGTATCCAGAACCTCCTCGCTGCTGCTGCCCGCGCGAATGACGCTCGCGAGCCGTGTGAAGGCTTCGACAGCTACGTTGTACATGCGCTGGTACTCCGCAGTTGGCGGCGTGCCAATGGTAAATGGCCGCAGGATCTGACCAGGATAGCCTTCGATGTAGTGCGCGCTTAGCTCGGTGAGCAACACATCGCCTTTCTCCAGCACGCGCGTCGATTGATATTGCGCGGGTACACACACGCTGGGGTTGCTCATAGGCGTAGTAGCCATATAGTGAATGGTGTTTCGGCCCCCCAATCCCAGGTAGGCCCCTTGCACTATCGCCGCCAATTCATGTTCGGTAATCCCCGGACGCGCCTGATGTTCGAGAGCCTCGATGGCCCGATCGCCAAACTCGGCCCCCTTCCGCAAGGCCTCGAGCTCCTCGTCGCTCTTGACGAGTCGGATCTGCATCATTTGCCAGGTGAAGTCCACAAAGGTAGCCTTTGGAAGTCCCTGTGTCAGCGTCTCATAATGGCGCATAGGAATCAAGCCTACCAGCCCGATACGCCCCTCGGCAAACCCGCGTGCCTTGACATTTTCAACGGCTGCCTCCGCTGTATTCGGTCCTCCCCAACCCACATCGGCGATACGCGCGATCGTGCGCGCGGTGGGGATGTGGTTGTACATTTGCACGAACATCGATGGTTCAGTTTCGGCCGTGAGCGGAAAAGTAAGGAATGCCTCCCAGGTCGTTGGGTAGTTGGATAGGTATTGTACTTCGCTATTCATAAACGGTGGCGTGCCGTAGACCAGTAGCAACGGAAGATCAGCCTCTGCCATCGCCTCCCGCACGGCAACATACCGCCGCGCGAATTCAGCCTCCGAAAAGTGTGGATAAAGATTTTTGGTTTCCATGATGCTCCTTCCAGTTTTACAGCCAGCCTGCCGGTCGCAGGCCAGCCATTGACTCCAACATATGTGTTGGCAAGGCGTTTCCACCTACGAGAGGCGAATTTGTTGGAGTCAATGCGCTGGTCTGCGCTCCTCTCGTTACGGCGTGAGCCGCGTCAGATCGCGTGGGAACACCGTCGCCAGGCGGATGTTTGGCAGGCCGATGAGCTGCATCAGGATGCGCTCAAGGCCCATTGCGAAGCCTCCGTGCGGCGGCATTCCGTAGCGAAAGGCCTCCAGGTATGATGCGAACGGCTCTTCGGGCAGGCCTGCCTTCGCCAGCGCCGCCCTGTAGTCCTCGTAGCGGTGCAGGCGCTGGCCGCCGGTGAGCATCTCGGTGCCTCTGAAGAGCAGATCGAACGAGTTCGAGAACTCTGGCCGCGCAGGGTCAGGATGCGTATAGAACGGGCGCTTGCTCATCGGATAGCCTGTGACGAAGAGGAAGTCACTGCCGAACTCGCGCTGCGCCCACTCGCCCAGCCAGCGTTCGTCCTGGGGCGACAGGTCTGGCTCCCCGCGCACATCCACGCTGTGCAGCTTGAGGATCAGTTCCTGCGCGTCGGCGAAGTGGATATGCGGGATCTCGCGCGGCACCACCGGCACCTGCACCTTGAGCAGCACGAGTTCCGCCGGGCACTGCTCCTGAAAGGTTTCGATGATGCCGGCCACGCTATCGCGCAGCAGCGCCATGATGGTGAAGTGGTTCTCAATGAAGCCCATTTCAGCGTCCAGGCTGACGTACTCGTTGAGGTGCCGCGTGGTGTCGTGCGGCTCAGCGCGGAAGACTGGGCCGACCTCGAAGACGCGCTCGAAGACTCCCACCATGATCTGCTTGTAAAACTGCGGACTCTGCGCCAGGTATGCCATCCGCCCAAAGTAGTCGACCTTAAAGGTGGTGGCGCCGCTTTCGGTCGCGGAGACCACGATCTTGGGCGTCTGGATCTCGGTAAAGTTCCTGGCGAGCAGCGTCCTGCGAAAACCTTCCAGAGCGGCGGCGCTAAGTCGTAGGACGGCGCGCCTCTCGGGATGCCGCGTGGTGATGACGGCGTGATCGAGCAGCGTGGTGATGTTCGCCGCCATCTTGCGCTTGCTCAGCGTGACGGGCGGTGGCTCGCTGACGGGGGTGATGACCTCGATGCGCGGGCTATGCAGTTCTATGCCGCCCGGCGCCTGTGGTTCCCTGACCACCAGCCCCTCGATGGCGATCACGCTCTCGACCCCCGCTTCCTGCTCTCGCAAGGGGACCAGCTCGCTCTCGCTCTCGACGACGGCCTGCACGATGCCCCAACCGTCGCGCAGGATCAGGAAGGTGATGCCGCCCAGTTGGCGCTGCGAGTGCAGCCAGCCGGACAGGCGCACCTGTTCGCCAGCATGCTCGCTGACTTCGCTAGTACGAATGCGTTCCATGATAACAGAAGGCTCCTTTCATGCTTACGGGACAGCACACGGCCAGGCGCCAGCAGCGCCCCTCCATGCCCGGTTGTCCCTTTTTTCCCAGGCCCGCCTGCACGATTTGTCAGGAAGCGTACCCCGGCAGGCCTGGCAAGCAATCAGGCAGCTTCCTTGAGATCATTGTCGCGTTCTAATTCGTTCGTATCGTCATCGCCATCCACCGGCTGCTCCTTTTCCTGCGCTCAACGAGCGCTCGTGCGTGCCGTATTCAGGCACGCGCGACCAATAAAAAAACCCTCATCCCCCAGGGGGACGAGGGCGAATACGCCTACTCGTGGTACCACCACCATTCGCCCCTACAGGAAGGGGCCTCTGCCAGTTCAACCCGTGTTTGCAAACAAGATCGAACCGCCGCGCTGCAACGGGCGCACCCGAACCCGGCTAGCCCTTCCTGACGAGAAGAGGTTCACCGGCTGGCTCCAGGGTGTCATCGCGGGATGTTGGAGGCGGCTCTCTCAGCAAACGCGCCGCTCTCTGCACAGCAACGGAACCCACAATATGTCCCTATCATAGCCTGTGTATGTGTCGTAGGTACTTTTATAACATATTATGCCAGCGAAGTCAACGCCTGTCCCGGTCCGCGTAGGGCTGTTAAAAGTCGTGCATGCCATGCTCTGTTGTGCGCACGCTGATCCGCGTAGGCTCGCGGGCGAGGCAAGCCATCGCCCCTACGCGCACCGAGGCACGCCAGCGACATTTAAACCCGTGGGGGCAATACCCACGTACAAATGAGC
>JALYTT010000061.1 GCA_030854145.1 Chloroflexota bacterium
ATGTTTCCTCCCTGAGAACGGTGTTGTTTTTCAGACTTTCACCTTATTTCTCAGGGATTCTTTTTGTCAATTTTTTCGTCAATTGTCACATTGGTTCAAGCTCACTTTGAACCATGCCTTACTTTTCGGATACCTTCTGCGACCTCAAAAAACGCTTCATCTAAATTGTGCCAACTAGTAATAGGCTTCCCATTACTAGGCAAACAATGAAGATTGCTAAATGGAGCTTCTTTCCAATCAACAGCCCGTAGAATTATCGGAATTATATAGGCTTCACTACGTTTATGCCTTTCTAATGCTTGTGTCATTTCAATACTATAGCAATAATCAGAGTCCATAAACCCCGGGCTAATGAGCAAGAGGATAATATCAGCAATGCGTATGTTTGAGTTGATCTCTTTGGCCCAATCTTGACCTACACCAGTTTCGCGATTAGACCAACTTATTATTTTACCTTGTCGTTGTAGAATTCTGAGATGTTTCTCAAGCTCATTTCGTAATTGCTCATCTTCATGAGAGTAGCTGAAGAAGATTCTTACTGGCATAAACACCTGCCTAGCCTATTCAGCCCATCAAACAATTAAAAATGAGTAGCTATGCATTATTATACGCGAATTTGGGTTTGACGACAATCGCCGAAGCGCTTGACAACTTCTTGATTTAAATTTCTCCTATGCTTCGGCTGCCACTTGTGTACTTTCCGCTTTATATAGTACCCTGGTAGAGACAGCAGCGTATCATGGATAACCGTATAATAAGGAGAACACAGCTTGAGCACATCCCCACCCACGCAACAGGGCCTTCTGGATGTCCTTCAGGAGGATCACGGCCGTTTTCAGCGGCTGATCAATCACCTGACCGAGGAGCAGCAACAGGAAGCTATCACCCCCGAAGGCTGGTCGTTCAAGGATTTCCTGGCACATATGAGCCACTGGAAGGCGGCGACGCAGAAGCTCATTGTGGCCTATACGCACGACCAACCACTGCCACCTGTCACACCTTCGGGCGACGAGGCCAACGCGGAGGCGCGTGACATGGACAGGGAGCTCTCTTTGCCCCAGGTGCGCAACTACTGGGAAGAGACCCACATGCACCTGACGCACATCGTCGCCGACGAACTTGATGACGAGCGCATCAAGGAAAAGGTGCGCCCACCCTGGGATGAGGACAGCACGGAACAGCTCGGCGCTATAGTTGTCGAGACGTGCGAGCACGACGCGGAGCATTTTGAGTTGATTGAGCAGTACTTCGAGATCAGCAATACGCCCAGGCTATAAAGGATGATCCCTGATGACCCCGCGCTTCACCGACTGGAGCATTGCTCTGGCGGCCGGACTGGCCTTCACACTCGGCATTATCAGCCTGGTGAGCGGCCTCCCACAGGAGTGGTTCATCTTCGCGCTGCATGGCATCGCCGGCTTCTGGCTACTGCTGCTCCTGTGGGGCAAGCTGCGACGCGTCTGGCCCCGGCTGATCCATCCCCGGCGCTGGGATCGCCGCACCGTCTATGGGTTGCTGGCGTTGTCGGTAGTCACGCTGGCGCTTGTTTCCGGCATCTGGTGGGTCGGAGGTGGCGACCTGTACGTTGGCGGGTTCAATCTGCTGAACTGGCATATCATCCTGGGCTTCGTGATCACGGCAGCCATCATGATACACATGTTTGCGCGCGCCAAACGCCTGCGCAGGCGCGACGTGGTTGGCAGGCGACGGGCGCTGCATTTCGGTGCATTGCTCCTTGGCAGTATCGCGCTCTGGCCGGGGCAGCAGCTTGCCGAGCAAGTTCTGAAGCTGCCCGGCGCAGGTAGACGCTTTACCGGCTCACGAGAGAGCGGCAGTTATGCTGGCAATGCTTTCCCTACCTCAAGCTGGGTCGCTGATGCGCCACGTCCTCTGGAGACCCAGACATGGCGGCTCACGCTTGGTGGGGCCGTCACGACATCCCGCGACTTCTCCTATGACGAACTGGTAGCGGGGGGCGATGAAATGGAGGCCACGCTGGATTGTACTGGCGGCTTCTACAGCACCCAACGCTGGCGGGGCATACGTGTCGGGCGCCTGCTCGACCAGACCACTCTCCACGCGGATGCGCGCTACGTGAGCTTCATCTCGGTGACGAGCTACCGCTGGAGCCTGCCGCTGGAGGAGGCGCGCCGGGCACTGCTGGCGACGCATACTGGCTCGGAGCAACTCTCTCATGACCACGGCTTCCCCCTCCGCTTAGTCGCTCCAGGCCAGCGCGGCTTTGAATGGGTCAAATGGATCACCCGCGTCGAGGTGCTGACCGCGCCCGATGCCGGCCAGGTGGCCAGCATCTTCACCAGTAGCTTCACCGACGCGGGGCGCGGCAAATGAGGTCCCCTCGTTCCCGTACGCTTCCTGCTGCCATGTTGTATACTGGGTGAGTAGAAGCACTCTAACCGTCGAAAGAAGGTATAATTATGGCTATCTGTATCGATGTATGGTCCGATTTCGTTTGACCCTTCTGCTTTTTAGTAGCCTCCAGTTTGGAGAAGCTCGCAAAAAACTATGATGTCGCCATCCATTGGCGTTCGTTTGAACTGCGACCCGCCGGGTCGCTCCCCATTTCACCGCAGCACCTCAAGCAGATTGAGGCCTCACGCCCACGACTGCAACAGATGGCCCGCGATCAATACGGGCTGGAGATCAACGCTGGCCCATTCGGCATCGACAGCCGCCCCGCGCTCATCGCAGACAAGTATGCCGAGTCGCAGGGGCAGGGTGCAACCTTTCATGATGCTGTCATGCAAGCCTACTGGCAGCAGGCCCGCGCGATTGATGATGTCGCCGTGCTGCAAGAGATCGCGGAACAGACTGATCTGCCTACAGAAAACTTCGCAGCTATTCTGGCCGACCCCGCATTAGATGCGCAGGTCTCCGCCGATGTGCAACTGGCGCACGAGTACGGGCTGACAGGCGCGCCGGCCCTCGTCTTTGCCGACCGCTACCTGGTGATGGGCGCGCAGCCGTACGAGGTGCTGAAGCAGGTCGTCGAGAAGATCCTCAAGGAAGAGGGCCCTGACGCGGAATAAATCACTGCTCTAATAAGCTTCATGTGACGGCTCTATGTGTAGTGGCGCCCCTCGCGGGCAATGCCATTCAATTAAGAAGAACCAGCTCAGGCAAAGGAGAAGGAGAACCATGCAACGGCTGAATAAAGTCATCCCACGTCGCTCCAGGACGAGAACAGACAAAGGGGATGTCCTTCTCCTTCTTGACATAAAAGCGCCACCTTGCGGCTTTGACGACACGAGGATAGGAACGCACCCTCCGGCTCGCCAGCAACGCATCCGGCTGAGTCAGATCCTGCAAGAGGCGAGGAAGCCACCGTGCTCTCGGCGTTTCGTGCAGGCAGTGACTCAAGGTGAGGCCGGTCCCCAGCACCGAGACCGCCTGGGTAAAACTGAGGGCATCCACGTCGAGCCCGGCGCGGACGGCCGCACGCATCATCCACGCACGAACGGCATAATGGCCCAACAAGATGGCCCACATCTCCTGCAAGACGCCTTCACTCGTTTTGCTTTGCAGTCGGGGAAGGCTCATCTGATGCTCTTGCATTTCGTCGTAGACGATTTCCAGCTCCCAGCGCTGATGATAGGCTGCTGCCACCACACGAGCAGGAGCGCGCTCCGGGTCAAGGATAGTCACCGCCAGGCGATAGACCTGATCAGGAGCA
This sequence comes from Chloroflexota bacterium, assembly GCA_030854145.1. The sequence continues at coordinate 3,695 of JALYTT010000061.1, forward strand.
CTGCCCGCTCGTCGTCCCGATTTGGTGCGCGACTCTTGCATCTGGCAGAGGGGTTCGGCTACCTCAGGAGCCAGACGGTATTCAATGATGCGCAGCGTCAAAGGAGCCGCCAGCCGCTTGCCTTGCGACTCATGGATGGTGACCAGATAGCTCCCGTCAGGCAAGCGTGGCTCTCCTTTGTAGGGATAATCGGTGGCTTGCAAGCGGGTGATGCTCTCATGACCGTGCTGCAGCAGTCGCTGAATCCACCACGCTCCTCGAAAGCCCGAATCTTGCAAGATCAGAGAGTGAGGTGGCAAGAAGGAGAGCACGCCTTCGACTCGCGACATTTCCGAACAATACCCCGGCGCCAGCACGGCCCCCAGATGGGCGTGCGAGCCGATTTCCAGGGCCGAGATCAAGCGGACCTGAGGAGAGGGACTGTGACTGCGTGGCTGATCCTCACGGGTTCGACCTCGGAAGGTCCAGTCGTTTTCTGCACTGTCGGGCACGTCAAAGAGCTTGCTATCAAGGGCGACCAGGCGATGACCAAAGAGAAAAGCTCCTGGGGTCTCCGCCGTACAGAGCGGCCGACACGCCTGTCGCATCAGCCAGCGCAGCGAGCTGGCCCCCACGGTCCGACGGCGGTAGCACAGCGCCGAAGCGGTGAGCCGTGCGCTCGGCTCCTGGGGAGCACACCAGCGCAGGTCACTGCTCAGGAGTCCACAGACGTGTTTGAGGGCCTGGTAGGGCACGATCGTCCAGGCGATCAACGCATAGATCAGGAAGACGTGAGGAATCTTGCGCTCTCGTTCTTCCCAGCGATGGGTCTGGCTGAGCGCCTCACAGAGCAGTTCACGGGGATAGATCTCCTGCAGGATCGGCAGGGGAAGATCTTGGTAGCTCTTGTCTGTCAGGAGTTCGTGGAGTATGCTGGATGTCATCAAGATGCCTTTCTGGAACGAATGGTGTTTTTTCTTTGTATACCAGAAAGTCATCTTTTTGTCTCCTCTTTCTTCTTAATTGAATGGCATTGCCCCTCGCGGGCGCCATGTCTCTCACTCTCCGGTCATCTGAAATCCAAAGAGCGTGCTGATGAAATAGTGATCGGCGTTCACGAAGTTATAGAACACATTATTCTCTATGATATCAAATCTCTCCAGTGGAATAAGCGATCCTTCGGGAGAGATAAGAAAGTCCTGGTAAAATTGGTGATCTAATTTTCGCTCGCCCCATTTGCTGCCCGTCGTATCTTCGATGGTCTCGAAGACATCATCAAGGACATTGCCAGCCAGTTTTAGTAAAGGATGCTGTTTTTCTAGAAATTCCTGCTGAATGCTGTGGGGAAGATTGGCGGTCACGCTGATCTCCTCGGTGGCCTCCTTCACATGGTCACCGAGACCTTTTTTCAGAGCTTCGGTGCGGTCTATTTGCCAGCGCGTGCCGATAAAGCCGCGTGTATTGCCATCGCCGCTGAAGGTCACCAGGCCTTTGCGTCCATGGATCGATGTGCGCGTGTTCTGCTCAGCAGCGTGCCCTTCGCAGTCGATATCTTGCTGGATCAGTTTCTCCACGCCGCGCCTGGTTTCCACCGCCTGTAACCGGCAGACTTTTTTACTGACCGCGGTTAAACCGAGGTCATAATGAAAGCCGGTTGTTTGCAGGTAGGCTTGTTCACCATTGGGTAGCACAAAATCATAGCTGGTATTCACGGCCACACGCTGATTCCTGCGCATGACATTGCGTTCAACCACCGGTAAGTGGACCACACTGCGCGCGCGCACCACAAGCTGTTTTGAAGAGACGCTGTATTGATCAAGTCCTGGCCGTATCTGGCCGTTTGATTCGCGTGAGCCATAACAAAAAATGGTTACCTCATCGCCAAAGATATCTTCAAGCAGCCTTGTCATGCCGACGCTGTTTTTACTGATCGCGCCAGCTTCCTGAAAATGCATCACAAAGGCCACTCCATTGCGTTGTGTCCGCTGCTTCATAGCTTTCAGAATGTGTGCCGTGGGGATATCGCCGCGAAGTAACTGTCCTGCATTGCCGGAGAACACCAGGAGTGCTGGCGCACTCTCTGTTGGGTGCTCAATTGTCAATATCCGACCCTTATTTTCGGGATTACCTGCTACCATGTTCTAAAGAACCGTCCGTTCAGTAAAAAGGTACGCGAAAAGCATTTGCTTTTCTTTAAGACAAGCGTCCTCTTTTACTATAGCAGATTTGAGGCCTCTGCGCGTAGGCCTCAGTGGTAAAACTGAAAGGTGGGAATTGACACTGAAGGCTGGAACTTGACTCTTGGATCTGCCACTCGACTCTCGCCGCCTTATCTAGTAACCTTACCGGTATCATCAGTGAACAATAAAGACGAACTCTAAGCCAGGACGGTCGGGGGCACCTCGAACTGATTCTACCGTTAATTGAGCACGGGAGAGTGTCTCAGCAATCTCTGATCGGGTGCGGAACCTTAAAGTTGACTCGGACGTCATCATGCTCCCATCTTTGTGGAACACAAATATATGGCGAAAAGAGACGAGCGGTAGCTGTACGTTCACCAGTTCCACCCAAGACTCGACCATGCCGATTCCAGGTGCTTCAATTGTCTTGTAGGACTGCTCCCGGCTCCAGCCCTTCCATGCTTCCCTGGCTGGATCACGCACCTCAAAGATAAGCCGCCCACCTGGATGAAGCGTATCGCGACATGCACGCAGAGTCGCCATCCACTCCTCGTCCATAACGAATACTTGTGCCACATTGCCGGTCATAGTGATGAGATCGGCATCCAATCCTTTGAGCTGTGCCGCAGTACCGGTGATCCAGCGAACTCGGTCGGCATACGCTTTCCGCCTGGCGATGTCCAGCGAGGCTGTAGCTGGATCGATGCCAACGACCTCTTTCCCAAGTGCCGCCAGGCGACAGGCAAGATTACCAGTTCCGCATCCCAAGTCAATAACAGAATGGGCGTGGAATTCGTCTGCTACAGCTAGATATGGAGCAAGGTCCGGTCGGTCCGGACTGTCGAGGAGGTCATAGATTTCGGCAAGTTTGGGTTCAGCAAATAGAGCATCAGGCATCACGGTAACTCTCCTTATGAAACTTCGCCATATCCCCCCCATCTCACGCGCGGTTGCCTGTCAGGTCCTTGTCTTCCATTTCCCACGCGTGATCCAGCGTGTGAAATGCGGTGTGCCGAATCAGATACCGGAGCGGCCAGGTGCGGGCCAGTTTGCCCTGGGCATGGAACGTCCGAATGGCAGTGCGATAGGCGTCGCGGTGCGCTCTCAGGCCTTCGTCGGTCAGCAGCGCGCCGTCAGGAGTGCGCAACCCGAGCTTCGCCGCCCAGTCCTGCTCCGCGCCCAACGTATGCTGGACGATGCGGTCTCGATCCCGCCCGCCCCCGCGCGGACCCTTCTGCAGCTCCGCCGACACGCGCGAACGGACATCGTCGAAAAACGCCCAGCACGCCTGTAGCAGCGTCAGTTCTCGTTCCAATTCTTCGCTCGACACGACATGTCTGTCGCTGCCCGAGAACGCGAACGAGATGCCCCAGAAGTCGGTTGATCCCGTACCCGGATAGTGCTCGACCACGTCGACAGTGGCGATGGCCGCGAACTCCGCACCCATCCCCGCCAAGTTCGCCACCGGTGCGTAGCGTGGAAGGTAGGCTTGTACCCGTTCAATCGCGACCTCCCTGGTCTTCGCACCACGCTCGAGGCCAGGCCAATCTGGTGCCACCGCCACCACCTGCTTGCCTTTTGGGCCGATTTCGAGCATCACCCGAAGTTCGTCAGCCATCGATACTGTCATTTGAATCAATTCCGTTCGCTTTTTGACACATAACCATTCGCGCACCTCGATATGCAAGATGGGGTTTGCCCGTACTTGGAACCAAAAGTTGGAATAGTCTGCTGAACCAGCCTGTAGAGTGCTTCAACAAAGTTCTCTTTTCGGATAGAAAAAAGCAATTTCAAGCAGCATATCTCTCAGAAAGTCATTTCACCGCTTTTCTCTCTCAATGAGGAACGTAATTTACAGGTTTTGGAGAAAGTATACCTGATGGAGAGTGGTTTTTCCAGGCATTGGAGTGTCAAGTTCCACCCTTCAGTGTAAATTCCCATCCTTTCATGCAAAATTGGTCAACCCTTCAGTTAATTTGCCAATCAGGTGACGTTCATGTGGCATAATAAAGATTGCATGCCTCAAACACGCCATGGAAAGGAGAAACGTATGGGGGATAGCCTGGATACGATTGCGCAATCTCATATGATTGACTTACCTGCCGGTCGCTTTCATTATATAAGTTGGGGGGCTGAGCGAAGTGAACTGCCCAGTATGCTCTTGCTGCACGGTATTACAAGTTCCGCGCGAAGCTGGGTGCGCGTTGGACCGGCGCTGGCGGACCGCTATCGGGTCTACGCGCTCGATCAGCGTGGGCATGGCGATAGTAGCAAACCGGCGGCAGGAGCATATAGCCTGCGTCACACGGCCGATGACGCCGCTGCGTTTCTAGATGCGCTGGGATTGGAGTGTCCCGTACTGATTGGGCATTCCTGGGGTGGAGCAACGGCGATGGTGCTGGCAAGCGGGGCCGGGTCCCAGAAGCCTGGGCCCGCCTTCTCCCAACTGATTCTGGAGGACCCGGCCCATACCTTTGGTCGTGGCGATCCAGCAGCACGAGCCGCCTACTATATCAGGGACATTGGTCGTCCCGCGCAGGAATTGCGACCCGAAATCGCCGCCAGTAGCCCCGGCTGGACCGAGGCCGATATCGAGGGCAAGATCGACGCGCTACACAAAGTGACCCGCGAGGCCGTGGTCAGTGTCTTCGCCGACGCCGGCCAGGAAGGGGATCTGCTTCCGCTGCTCGCCAAAATCGCCGTGCCTACACTCTTGATCCGCGCCGATGCGACGCTCGGCACAACGCTGGACGACGCTGCCTGGGAGCGAGCCAGGGGCTATTTGCCCACGCATAGCCGCGCCGTTGAGATTAAGGGAGCCACGCACAATATTCATCGCAGCACATTCGATGCCTTCATGGAGACGGTGAACGATTTTCTGAGTTAGTGGAGAGGGTACAGGATCTGGTAGTAGCTCAGCAACCGTAGGATCTTCGTTCAACCTCTACCTCGGTTCAGCCGGAGTAGAGATCCTTGTTTTCGCTCCGATCGTCTCGCGGTGGAAGCGTTCCAGCAAATGGTGTGCCTCTTCTTCATGCCCTGGCGGCACCAGCACATGGATGGTATCGAACCAGAAGAACTGGCTGTTCTCATGGTGTTTTCTGCGTAGCCATAATTGTGGTGGGTTCGGTTTCATCTTCACGCTAACCAGGGTCAGGAAGAGAGCCTGGAGTGGTATATACAATCCACCCTGCCAGATGGCCTGGTCGCTGAAGTCCCTCTTGCCTATCGTGATCCTCTTTGGCCCATTGAGCCGTGCGCTATGGCGTCTGCGCGCCTCTCTCAACGCTCGGCCGCCGCTGGCTGCAAAGATGCCAACGCTGACAAGCAACAACATACCTGGGAAGAATAGAATTTGCAGTTGTGTGGTCATGCCGAGGAACAGGATACAGTACACGAAGAACAGAACGTTGATCAGGAGGATAGCGCTGCTCCAGAGCAGAAATGTGCGTTTCACGGCACCCCAATCTAGCCTGTCGTAAAGGTGCCACTCCTGCGCTGTGTACTCCCATCGTGCCCAATAGTCCGCTCGCCGAGCGTCGGAGTGAGACCCACCCTCAAGGCGGGCGCGCGGTTCGTGTGGCGCTTGCATAAGTGTACAACCTCACAATCGAAGATGAATAAATGTACTATTACAGGTTGATAGTATATGTGGTGTCGCTTCTCCTGTCAATAGAGTCATATACATGATGTAAGCATGTGTGCGCTCTGGCCCCGGTGCTCATCCATGCATTATGCCATGTTTCCCTAACGTCATGGTAATGACACCTCTATCTGATTTAAACATCCAGATAGAGGTGCCATTGTAAAGTGATGTTTACCGGTGAAAGGGGCGACTGTTTGTCAACAACCTGCATTTGTTGTGAGGCAAGGGGAGTGGCTGTTTGAGCCGTTGGAGTTTAAGCTCACGAAGTTCGTACGCATACTTATGTTCATGCATCAGATCCAGGAGTTCGCTGGCGGTTCGGACAACGAATATTGCCACACCTGCAATGATCAGCGCTCCCATGAATACCAGGAAAAGCTCCAGGAGAACCTGGGGTTGGAGACAAAGACACAATGCTACATCGGCAAACACTACGAGTATCACCTGGCAGGTAAGTTTTACTAAGTTCATGGGAGTCCTCCGGTTATACTCTCTGCAAGAAAAGTCTCTGATGCACTACTGGTTGCAACGGCCGTATCTATAGCTACACATTGCTGACGTTGAAGGGTGGCTCGAAATCTATCTCCTGGTCATTGAAAGGCTCCAGGGGTACGGCATAGGGATGCCGACGCATGAGGATGCTTGATTCCACTACGAGTGTCTGGTAGATCGCCTCCAAATTTTCATCGTAGTCGAAGGGAAGATCATACACAATTGCCTCAACGCCGGCCTGAATGGCTAGTATCAAGCAATTGAAGCAGGGGCGCAGAGTGGTGTACAGAGTGGCACGGTCTGTGACGGTGCCATGGCGGGCAGCCAGAGTGATGGCATTCTGCTCAGCATGAACGCAGAGGCAAAAATCGTAACCCTGGTGCCGGGGAGCGTTAGACGCACAGCGGGGACAGCCGCCATCAACGCAATTTTTAATGCCAAAGGGAGTGCCATTGTAACCTGTACTGATAATTCTCTGATCAACGACCAGGAGGGCGCCAACAGCAATACGTGAACAATTCGCGCGACTTGAGGCCACCCAGGCCTTATTCATGAAGTAGTCATCCCACGAGCGTCGATGCATTTTATTTACCTCCCACGTGCTAATATTGAACGATAGCAGCGAGCAAGCGCTACCATACTAGCGTATGTAAGTAGGTCTTGTTAAAATGACGCCTAGCAGCAGACCGAGAATAAAAGAGACGAGCACAAGGATTACTACTGCATCAATGGGCATGGCTACCTCCGTATCGGTTTACCTTCCTCGTATCTGAAGTTGACCATAAGAGGATTTCCCACATTTTTGTAAAGTACAATTTAATATCTCTATAGGGAAGTTTAGAATATTTCTATGAAATAGTCAAGCCCATGGAAGATTAAATCACATGCTAAGAAACAGTTGGTTATGACAAAAACAAATAAATATGTTTTTGGATTGGTAAAATATTCTGCACCAAAAAAGACGTATTCTGTATTCAGAACCTTAGTTAAGATGATAGAGGAGAACTATGGTTCTCTTTTAACGAAGCAAATTTAGAATAACCCTGGCTTCCGCCCTGAAAGCAGCTTCATTGGAATAATCAGTCAAAAAGCGATAACGAAGATAAGACGATTAGATATCTTATTAAGAAAACTGAATCTAGCACCTGGCAATCAGGACATTGAAATTTGTCACTTGACAAATGAATATCTTTGTAAGATACTAGACGGCTAAACACATAAAATTATTCCTCTTAAAAATTAAACAACCAGCTAGCATAAAATATCCATTTCTGGTAGCACAAGCAAAAGAGCTTATGTTCTGAGCATACTTGATGTGGTGTTCGTCGTTCAATGACATGAAAGATGAGAGGTGATCTCATTGGATATACAAACAATCACAACGTACTGGCAAGAGGTTCAAAAGATTACCCGCGATCTTCATCCTGGGCAACAACTTTCTACGGTTGAAATAATGGAATATCTCAATGAGCATCTGCCTGAGCGCAACGAGAAGATAACGAAGCCTAAGATCAATTATCTACGTACCGAGGGAATACTCCATCCCCTGGGATCAAATGAAGGGGGACGGAGAACGAACTGGCGCTACACACTTGATGACGTGAGGCGTGCGCTGTTAGTGGAGCTATTGAAAACACAAGAAGATTTAAGTGTGCAAGAGAGCAAGGGATGGCTACGTAGTTTTGAAGAGCAACAGAAACTGTCAAAAAGCGCCGGGACACCATCAAATTCGCAACCGCCCACTTCAGTCAATTCAGCCTACTCTCTCCTCCGTAATCGCGTTTTAGGGACCTTGATACTTGCGTTAGGTTTTGGCACGGACGACACCCTGCCCGTTGATTGTGTGATCGCTATTCGTCCACTGGATGATGCGAGAGAAATAGAAGGCAGCCAGAGGGGTATTTTTGAGTGGCAGCAAGCACAGGCACATTTGGAAAATGCGAAATGGTTCCTGGCGGCGTCCGATTCTTCTTCCAAATTATACATCTACCCAGATTTAGCACAATTACAGGAGAAACGAACTGAATTAGCAGTTAAACTTCACCAGCATTATTGGTACTCCATACCATTACAAGATATTCAGGGCCAGTTGTATGAGCTTATCCTGGGCTTGTCAACGGTAGCAACATCGCAGTCAAAGGACGCTACAACTCCGATTCAGCTCAAGGAGTATCCGAGCCTGACAACGCTTCTGAGGGCTGCCTTCATCAATCGGCCAGAAGAAATAAGGGGCGGCACACCACTTTCTGCGATGGTTGAGATTATCGCAATGGCATCAGACGCGTGGGATTATTGCGTGATTCTGACACCGAAGGATAATGATAGGGGAAAGGAATGGCTGGAGATCCAGGAACATAGCGAGAAATTCCCAGCATACTTGAGTGATAAACGTGTTGAAATGGGAGAATTTCTTACAGGCTGGAGTTATCGATACAAACAGAGCATGATTGTAACCTCTACCATCGAAAATGATCCACGTATTGCTTTTTTTAATGAAGAGAAGCGCCCGATAGTCGCCATCGCCGTTCCTGCAACGGCATCAAGGCAACACGTAGTGGGTGCAATTTATGTTGCCCGGCATGCACAATTTGAGAAGAAACAAGACAGTTCTTCCGAAGAATTCTCAAAGGATAAGGAATCTGAGGGGTTTTCGCCTGAGTTGCTAAAAGGGCTGGAGGCTTTTGGGTATATCTGTGGAGATATGATAGCACGCGAACAGATTGAGATTGAGACAGCGCGCAACACAAGTAAGTTAGCGACCCAGCGCCAGACCCAGGAATTCTCAGATTTGAACGTCCTGCTTCAGAGGGTGGTAAATGAAGTTCATACGGGAATTACCCCTGAAAAAGCGTTAAGTAGCTGGATATATCTGCTGGTGTTAAACATTCAGACCACCTCACAAGATGTGATAACTCAGTGGTTATGTCAACGCGGTATCGAAATCGTGGAAAGATTTCTTGCCAACCATCTCTGGGATATCCCGCATCCCAGTCCTCTGCCAATTGCTAGATACAAAGATCGATCTGATCGCTATGTATTTGCGATTCTCCAGGCAATTGAACTGCCAGAGAAATTGTATAAGCAAGGGATAACAGCTCTCCGAAAAGAAATGAGTGACTTGCACGTAGGAAGGCTGGCACCCGAATTTTCCCTTTCCACGATCACTTTGCGCTATGAGCATCTACGCCGAGAATTTGTTGATAGGGGAGAGGATACACTTATCGCTGATATAGCCGAGAGAGCGAAGGAAAAGCTTATTGCAGGTCCATATTTTACGCGAGGCCATGAAGCAATGTACAATGGTGAGCTTGACCGGGCGGTGGCCGAGTTCGAGGGTGCATTGCGCTACGTTCCTGATAGCTGGTATGGCTATAAACATCTCGCTGAAGCGCGTATGCTGCAAAGCACCGATAAATCAATAGGCCTGGCGATTGAGAAATGCCGCGAGGCTGTGCGGCTAAATCCCGATTATGCGTCTGTCCGCTGTTTGCTGGCTGATTGTTTGTCGTATCAAGAGAAGTTCAGTGAAGCTCTTATAGAATATGAAAAGGCTCTGGAACTCGATAGCACGCGCGCAACATTTCTAACACGCTATGGTCTCGCTCTTGCAGCGATGACATCGTCAGAATATAAAGAGACTCTCGCGCAGTTAACGTTGCAGGAACCAGAACTTATGCGGCGGCGGCAATACCTTACACAACCCTGGCTGGAAGCAATCGATAAATTTGATCAGGTTCGAAGGCTGCGTATACTGGATAATGAAGATCCAGAAGAAGACTGGAGACGCAGGGCCGATTATTACAACCATCGCGGGTATGCGAATCTTCAGGCCGGGCTGCTTGATGAGGCTATAGAAGATTTTTCGATAGGCAGAAGACTCGCACCGGATGATTTGCAATTAGCGCAGGCCTATTCTTACGCGTTACGTCTTCAGCGACTCAAGAGAAAGGAGAAGCTATAACAAGAGAAGATTTTAAAACGGCGGCGGTCGCTAAAATTTGTAATATATGTAATAGAGGTTTTAGTATGGGTGTCCATGTAAGTTCAAGTGTTGTAACGCCAGGAGTATTTGTTCAACTAGCAGGTGCGGATTTAAGAAGTGCTTCAAATGAAGAGGCACTGAAGAATATCTGGGAGGAGGTGGGAGCCTGCTTTGGTTATGCTAAACCTGATGGATGTCGCATCCAGGTTCACAAGCAAGGAGAGGTTGTCCGTCTCTTCAGTCGCTCAGGGAAGGAGTGGACGGCAGCCTATCCTTCCGTCACTGAGATGCTGCGCACGCGGATAAAGCATGAGCAGGCAATTATAGATACCGAACTGGTTGGTTTTGATCGGGAAGGTCGTCATCTATCTCCAGACCGGCTCTCCAGCGCATCTCGATATCGCTGCTATCTTCTAGATGTGCTTCACCTGAATCAAGAAGATCTCACGCGGCGGCCAATCAGAGAGCGCCTTTCTTTTATGGAGAAGCAGATGGCCGACGTATACAATGATGCGCTTATTTTTGCTGCTTATGAATGGATTGGTTCTCTCAAAGGCTTGCTTCATTTGTATCAGGCATGCAGGCAAAAGGCTAGCTCGGGTTTTGATGGAACGATTATTAAACGACCAGAAGCACGTTACTTCACGAATGCGTTAAAGGTAAAGCCAGAGGAGACTGTTGATGCGGTTGTGATAGGTGCCTACCTTAATGATGAGGAAACCGTGAATAAGCTCCTGCTTGCTGTGCCATCCCACGTACGAAAAACCTGGGTACCCATTGCACAAGTGGCCGGTAAAGGTGTACCATGGAATACAATCTGGTCGGCATGTCAGCCGTATGTAGTAAGCCAGCGACCAGAATATCTGGAAAAGGTGCCTCACACGCCACACGTCTGGGTTGAGGCTAAAGTAGTGGTATCCGTAAAAATGACGAGATTGAAGCTGGGAACACGCTACCTGGTACATGCGGATGCTGCCAGAGAATGTCTGCTCCGCGAAGATAAAGGACCCAGGGAAGCGACCTCTTTCGAGGAGGCTTACCAGATAGCTTTTTCCAATGAAGAAGCGCAGGAGCGCGAATTTTAGCAAGGAATGCGAAACTATGACATCCATTGAGGATGCTCTAAATAACTATCCCCGCGTCTCTTTGACACGGCTGCCCACGCCCTTACAGTCGCTACCACACTTGAGCGATCGACTCGGCGTGAGCGTGTCTATCAAGCGTGATGACCTGACCGATCTCACCTTTGGTGGAGACAAACCGCGTAAGTTGGAATACGAAGTGGCGCAAGCACTGGCACACGGCGCTGATACTCTGGTCACGTGTGGTAGTAGCCAGAGCAATCACGCGCGGCTGACAACGGCGGCGGCTCGCAAAGTGGGAATGCAGTGCGCGGTGGTGCTCAGTCGCGACCGCTATGAGGCGTTCCAGGGCAATCTACTGGTAGTGTATCTCATGGGCGCCCAGGTCCACCTGGTCGAGAGCAACGAGCATTGGCATCTGGAACAACAAATGCGCGACCTCTGCGAAACCCTGCGCTCCCAGGGACGCGTTCCATATGTCATCCCGGTCAGCGGCACAACACCCCATAGCTGCCTTGGCTACGTTGGCTGCGGCCTGGAGATAGCCCGCCAGGTGGCAGAGCAAGGGCTGCACCTTGATGCCATCTACGCACCCTTCGGAACCGGGGGTATTTTCACGGGCCTGCTGCTGGCATTGCGAGCGAAGGGCATCACCTGTCCCCTGATCGGCATCAGCGTGAATCGCCAGCGCGAGCAGTGTCTCGAAAATCTGGAGCAGTGGTGGGCAGCGCTATGCCACTTGCTGGAGCGTGATCCCCAACTTCCCCGGATGCCGTTTGAGATCTACGACGAATTCATTGGCCGTGAGTATGGCGATCCCACCGAGGCCTGCCTCGATGCGATTCAGCTCATGGCTCAGACCGAAGGTATTCTCCTGGATCCGGTCTATTCAGGGAAGATGATGTCAGGCTTCCTGGCTCACCATGCAGCCGGTCGCTGGCCAGCGGGCAGCCAGGTCCTCCTCCTGCACTCGGGTGGCACCCCTGCGCTGTTCGCCTATCATGCGGAAATTAGGGCGCATCTCAGGAAGCGAGGGATCTCTGTTGAGGTGGAGTGATATTAGTGAGTGCTGAAGAGCAGACAACTTTCAAGGAGGAAATGAGATGTACCACTTTCTTGTCATTATCGAAAAAGGGAGCAAAAGTTACGGTGCCTACTCTCCTGATCTTCCAGGGTGTGTAGCAGTGGGAGATACACAGGAAGAAGTCGAGAAAAACATGCGTGAAGCGATCACCATGCACTTGCAAGGAATGATCGAGGATCAGGAGCCGATCCCTACTCCACAAAGCACGGCCGAATATATGGACATCACACTTCCTGGCACGGCAGCTTAATGTTCGAGTTCAACTTCTTCCGAGCGTTGAGTCTAATACCTGGGTTTGGTGGTTCTCGCAAGGTTAAAACCTTATATCAATGTGTCTTTCTGCACAAAGTTGCAGCAACATCATATCAAAGCGAAAAAGTCGAATCTCTCAATTCTCTAGCTTGGCGTCTGTTATATACTACTTGTTACTCTTTGATGAAAGTAATGGATTGCTTGAGCTTGCTGCCCTTGAATGGATCTTTCATACCAATCCTTGCTGGTGGGCCAGTCCGGCGTATTTCAGGAAGCGCGGCCAGATTGCTTTTAGCAAAGGTATAGTGTGGATCAATGACCAGTGCGCGTTGCAACGCCGCCTGCGCCTCGTCGTAGCGTTCCTGCATCATCAAGGATATTCCCAGGTTGCCCCAGGGTTGTGGCAAGCAATCACCCATTGCAATAGATGCCTGGAAAGCTTGCTCAGCCTCCTCCCACTTACCAGCCTCCATGAATTGTAAGCCGTCCTGAAAGAGGTCTTCCTGCTCAATCAACTGGTCCAGGGTGAAATCTGAGCCGCGCAGTTTCAGCGTTTTCTTGACCACCTTACGGGCGAACTCCACCTCTTTCTCAAGCTTCTTTGCCAGTTCCGGTTGGATATTCAGCTCTTGCGCGCGTTCATAATCACGAAACGATCTCCCAAAGCGCGAAGTGAATCGACTTGCCATGCCTCGATTGTACCACAACACTGCATCGTCAGGAGCTAATGAAAGCGCCTCTGTATAAGCCGCATAGCTTTGCGGAAAATTCTGGAGCATAGCATGTGCGGTTCCAAGTTGATCCAGCACATTGATGCGCTGCGGAGCACGCTGCGGAAGATAGCTCAACAACAGTTCACCGGTGGCAACCGCCTCAGCGTAGTTTCCTTGAATAATATGCTGTCCCATGAGGTCAAAATATTTGTCGACCGGCGACAAGCTGGTAGTAAACTTTTTCTTGTGTTTGGATTGTTTTGATCTTTTTGACATATATCCCCTCACATGACACTTCTTATGTATGCAGCGTGAAGAAATCATCCTGAGGTCGGTTTACAGCCGATTGGTGATTGTCACAAATATTTGTGACAATCACCACCTGTAAATTATCACAAATATTTGGCATTAGCTCAACCATAAATGAGCTTACACTAACTTGTTATATCATAAATATTTGGCCGTTTTTATCACAAATATTTGGGCTGACCGTACTTATTATCATAAATATTTGGGCTAGCCATACTTATTTTCGGCAAAGCTGTATCGCCATGATAGCAGTATCTGAATGATATTGTCAATTCTTGTGTAATGAGTATCGCGACTGTATGATGCCATTCTAAAACAGTTTGAGCTGTATTTGGTCTTTGGATTGTCGCAGCCACCGTAGATGTAAAATAAATCTCTACACTTACAAACAATGTTTTACCATTTTATACAGGACACACATTGATCATCTCAAGGGATGGTAGGGTTTGAACGCTGCCTGATTAGATGGACAGGTTGTGTTTTCTTCCTCTCACGTGCCTGTTTTTTCAACGCTCATGATCATCATGGACAGAAAAGGCTGGGAAAAGCCAAGAGTCATCAAAAAATCTTGCCTCCCCGCTCATGTCATTGCACCTCCAAAACGAGGGACGGTTGCCCTGCTACCAGAAGTCCTATTTGTCCTGAAGACTCTCGTTTTTCCAGGTATGCTCAGAAGAGATTCTACGTAGGATTGGGTCGCCAATATGGAGTTCAGTAGAAGGAGCATGGATTGCATGCGACAGCAACAGCAATGGCAGCAGCAGACACAGAAGCGGGCATTCCCGCCTCGCTTCCTTTGGGTGATACTCATTCTTATTGCATCACTGGCGGCTATTTACTTGTATGTCATTCCTTTTCTGGCCTCGGTGGGAGGAGGGTCAACAGGAAGTGTCTTTTCAGGCGGCTGGTCTGCTTCCCAGCAAAGACACATTGCTTTTACCCTCGCTCAAAGGATCCAGAGCTATCGTCAGAGTATCAACGAGCAAAGGCGTATCAACTATGGCGATGCCTATATGGTAGCAACAGGCATCAAGCCTCCTTTCCGTCCACAGCAACCCTACGAGGGGGTGGACTCTCAATCTGGTGCGAAAAATGATACGCATAGCGAGACTCGACTCAAAGGGTGGGCACTTGCAACGATACGCCAGAAGTTACACTCTCTTCCCTCGGGGTCAACGATTAATATCGTCATTGTCACACAAGTGAAGGTCTGTCCTGATTGCCGAAAAGATAGCAACGGATGGGCCACACAGCTCCAACAAGCAGCTCCCCCTAGAGTGAGAGTGAATTTCTACATCTGGCAGCAAACCAATTTTGATATCGATCATCCAGATCAGACGCCAGTGATCTCCCCCGATGAGGTACAAC
>JALYTT010000479.1 GCA_030854145.1 Chloroflexota bacterium
AATCCTCCCAGAATGCCTGTCATGCATGCGAAATATTGCATTGCAATATTTGCCAATGTCTCTTCCTTCCGATCTAGTTGTCTAGACCTATTTTGCCAACAGAGTCGCAAGCCGGATCCCTACGCGGGAGAGGGTTGGCTCTCCCGCGCAATGTCCCGCCAGGGGACGGCTGCCCCCCTGGCACCCCGTAAAGTTGCTCAGGACCAGGCGCATGTCGTGCTCGTTAGCGTGTAACGAGCGCGAGAGATGCTAGCGCTATGCGTTTTATCACCCTGATAGGCTTTCCCACCGGAGGTTGCATAGACGATTAATGTTTGCCGAGCCGCATCATAGGCCATACCATGGTAACTGCCAGCGAAGGGAGCACTCCCGGCCTGCTGCGTCCAGGTCGAGCCATCCCAGGCCCAGGTATCTGCCAGGTTCACCGGAGATTGCTGGCTACTGACACCAGAACCTCCTGTAAGCACAACCTGTCGAGTGCTATGGTTGAAGGCCATGGCCGCCCACGCGCGCGCCGGCGGGCCGGAGGAAAGGGATTGTTTCGCCCAGGTAGCGCCATTCCACAGCCAGGTATCGCCGAAGATGCTTTCTCCAGACGCGCCTCCAAAGAGGACAAGGTGTTGATAAGACATACTATAGGCCATACAGGCACCCAGGCGTGGCTCTGGCGAGGTAGCCGGCTTTAGCAGTGACCACTCGGCTCCATCCCACGCCCAGGTATCGTTCAGTCGTTGCCCACTGCGACCAGCCTGGGCCAGGCCGCCAAAAAGGATGGTTCGCCGGCGCGCAGCATCATAGGCCATACAGGCACCCATACGAGCGGGCGGGGGCGTCGGGGCGTCCATACGCGACCACTGCGTGCCGTCCCATAGCCAGGTATCATCCAGGGGTATGCCAGTCACATCCACGCCTCCAAAAAGGAGCGTGCCCCCACTCAACGGGTCGTAGCTCATGCAGGCACTGCTACGCGCGGGAGGACTGGTTGTAGGATGCTGCAAGCTCCAGGTCTGTCCATGCCAGGTCCAGGTATCGTTCAGGCTGCCTCCACCGAAGAGCACAATCACCTGGTTTTGCTCATCGTATGCGATAGTACTCGCCGTGCGAGGAGTTGGCTGCGCCCCCGGTTGCAGGAGGGTCCATTGACGATGTGTACTGCTTGTCATCTGTAAATTCCCTTCAGGAGTAACTTTTCTCTCTGTTAAAAGCAGTAGCGCTAACACCTGGAGTACGTACTACCACCAGTAACCACACCAAAGCTGTTGGTATGTTGAATTGCCACATTATAATCGCCGCAGCCGCAATCGCTAATCCAGTATTGCCACAGGGCCGGCTTCATCCCTCCCAGGCCAACATTGACTACGGTAGCCGATAACCTGTTCTGCACGGTCGTTAGCGTATTACAGGAAGAATTGCAGGGGTCGCAGATGTCACCGCCGCAGGTATCACAACCGGCTAACCAGAGGACAAAAGCCGTATTTGTGCGAAAGCCTGTACCAAAGAACTGGCCCCAGGTGTTGGGGGTGATATAAATGCCTGGCCAGACCACCGGATTCGCGGGCGTGATATTGTATAGCTCAGTGCAAAAGCCATTCAGCACCGCTTGATTGGGGCCGTAGTTGCCGTTACTCCAGCCTCCAAAACCCGATTCGACATCGCCAAAGACGGTATAGCCCCAGATAAAGGCATGATTGGGACTATTGTACCAGGCGTTCCAGGCGTTATCGGCCTGCCTTCTGCCCCAATCATAGGGAGAATAGCTGCCCCGGCTATTTGGTCCGACCAGGCCCCAATAGCCGAAGGTATTCGCGCCACCGGCAGCACGGGCGGCACTCGTATTAAAGAAATAGCCGTCCCCGCTCGGCTCACCACCATAGCCCATGCGTCCGACATAAAAGTTTTGCGGCATGCCACAGCACGTCTGGCTATTGCTATCGGTGCCCCACCAGGCGGCCGCCGCATCAGCCCGGTGCGTGATTAGCCCGGCAGCACTGAGCGCTAATCCCCCGGCTCCAATCAGCTTGATCAACTCGCGGCGGCTCAAGTCCTTATCGGGCGTGCTCGCCACCGCCTCCAGCGCCTGGCGAATCTCCTCATCGGTAGCTCCATGCTGCCTCGCCAACTCAAAGTATCCCTCGGCACAAGAAAAACACCCGCTTCTGACCTTCTGTATACCCATCTTAACGGCATCGACGTGAATCTGTTCTGAACTGCGCTTATGTAGCATCGTTGAAAGCTCCTTTGTGAATGGATTTGCGTTAAGGACCAATGAAGATCTCCCCGGAATCTTCTATCGGCCATCCCTACCTTTTTCAAAAGGTCTCACCACTAGCCCCTTTGAACCTCGCACAATGGGCTTTTCGGGCGGCCCGAACAAGCGATGACTCATAGAAAGTCGTGGACACAGAGGCGTGGAGGTGCAACAGATTGACAACCGCACCAATGCACGCTACTATAGTAGTAGAGAACCTTCTCAAGAGAAGCGTTCTCTATGTGTCTATTGCGCTGCCTCGCCCGATACGCGGCGCACCATGGGGGGAATTTTCTCGCGCTATGATGTGTTCTTCTGTATAGAGGTGATAAAAACATATGCCAACGTATGAATACCTGTGCCAGGCGTGCAAACATCGATTTGAGACATGGCAGAGAATGATCGAAGAGCCTTTAACCACCTGTCCCGAATGCGGCGGTCACATTCGTCGCGTCCTCTTCCCCGCCGGAATCGTGTTCAAAGGGAGTGGATTCTATAAGACCGACCACGGCTCTGGCGCGCATGGCAACGGCCATGCTGCCCGCGAGGACGATGGGAACAAGCCTGCCACCGATGGGAAGGCCGAGACCAAAACCGCGTCCAATGAGAGCACTACCACAACAAGCGAGAAACCTGGCAAGAGCGACAAGCAAGAACCCGCATCCACCGCAACAAAACCATAGAAGACCAGGGCGCCCTTCAGCGCGCCCTGGTCTTGCTAGCTGGTTGAAAGAGAGAGGATGGTTATGCCTGAAGAGTCAGCCTTTGCTGCTATACAGCGCAGACAGATTGAGGTCACCGTTGGCGAGTTGCTGCTCGCTACCGACCATTATTCACGCCTCGAAGTCATCGAACGGCTCCACCACCTCATCGCCCACGCGGACCACAGCCTTGATATCTCACGCCTGAGCGAGGTGGCACAGGAAGAACTACGCGAGTTGCATCTGCTGCCAGAAAGGTAAATTACCATCCTGCTCAGTTTTCCTCCTCAAAAGCGTATGTGCATACCTGCGTATCCCCCAATATTCCTAAAAGAGGCTATTATTGGATTACACAATGCCGGACAGTATATACTTACTATGGAATGACCTTGATGGCATTTGAGCGCAGGCGGGCGAGGCCCAGTCGGCAGATGACATGAGCCGGAGCCGTGTAGGGAGGTTTAGAGGCATGCAAATGCAGCATGAGCAGACACATGAGCAAATTATCGAAGCTTTACAACGCCAGGTGGATGAACTGACGAAGGCTAACCTCGTTCTGAAAGAGCAACTGGCCCGCAAGGAGCAGTTCACCGCTATGATTGCTCATGAATTGCGCGGCCCTCTCGCTCCCATCATCAACTATGCACAGATGATCGCCCGACCCAACCAGCGCCCGGAGACAGTCAAGCGCGGCACCTCCATTATCATCAGCCAGGCTCACCGGCTCACGCGCCTTGTGAAGGACCTGCTCGATGCTACACACCTGACCTTCAATCAGTTTTCTCTTACATGCGCGGAATGCGATATCGTCACGTTGGCAAAAGAGGTAGTTGAGCAACTCCGCCCTCTTGCCCCGTACCACCAGATTGTGCTTGAGACCCCTGATAGCCCCGTGGTTGGCGACTGGGATAGCGGACGGCTCCAGCAAGCGCTGGGCAACCTGCTGGATAACGCTATGAAGTACTCCGACGAGGGGAGCACGATCACAGTATGCGTCTCGGCCTCCGACGATATGGCCCATGTCAGCGTCCATAACCAGGGCGCCGGCATCCCTTCCGCTGAGATCCATCAACTCTTCCGGCCCTATGTGCGACTCCAGGGAACCAGCGGACGCCAGGGTTCCGGCCTCGGCCTCTATATCACCAAAAGCATTATCGAGGCTCATGAAGGCTCTCTCCGCCTGGAACTTCCCTCCCCCGAACGCCAGGGTACAACCTTCTCCTTTGATCTCCCCTTATAGAAAGAACGTGGCTCCAGCGCGCCCGCAGTGTCGGCGGGCAAGAGAAGCTGAAGGGGAGTCGAAGGGGCGCCCGTCCCTATCCATGATGAACCTGTTCATTTGTACAGGCTGGCTACCAGGTAATTTTGTCTGCATAAAGACTATTGGAACTGACGGTACATTCTGCCGCAATGGCGTCTATACTTACTATTGTGCAGAGGAACCTGCGACAGATCTCCTGCAACGGTACGGCACTGATTGTGGAACCCAGTGTGGTATCGGGGTTCGGGCAGGACGGCGTATTGAAGCGAATCTTCAACATGTTGTCTGCGTGCGAGGCAGTTCTCAGGGTCGGGCATCCCCCGACCTTCGCCACCCTGCGCGGGAATGCTATCGGATATAGCAGCGAGGCGATCTGTTGCGGGGGCGCAATCCGCACATGTTATCTCATCTATACCAGAAGGAGCAGCATGATGGCACAATGGGCCTATAAAGTTGTGTATATCGACTATCGCGGACGTATTTCCTGCGAGGGTCTCGAAACGTTGATCGGCAACGAGCGGCGCAGCACGTTTGTACGGCGCTACTTGAACAGCCTTGGCCCGGAAGGCTGGGAACTGGTAGGCATCCAGCCTCTGACCTCAAACTCGGCCTACTATGTCTTCAAGCGCCCAGGCCAGGATAGCGATTATGCGGAAGCCACCCCTCCCGCCTCCGCCAGCGAAACCCCGCCAGCTAGCAGCACCGGTAGTCCCACCATAGAGACAGCTTAGCTGACGAGCCGGGCGCAGGCCAGCAGCGCCCGCACAACGAAAGAGGCAAATGTCCGTGTGCGGCCGCGGGGAGCCTCCCATGCCCAAGCTACACGGATGCGGCAAGCCGGGTCCCTACGCGGGATGGGGCCGCATTTCGTGTAGGGGCGCCGCTGGTCTGCGCCCTGCCACCCTGCGCCTTACCATCTGTACCCTGCCACCCTATGCTCTGTCAACCTGCGCATCTCCCCACATTCTCCCACTAGTACTACAGCCCCACTTACAGGGCGAGAAGTGAAGTAAGGCGGCTTGGGAGGCTGAATGGCAATTCATAACACCGAATAGGCGAACGCGCTCCTGAAGCCCTCTCACATGCTAAGTAGGAC
>JALYTT010000062.1 GCA_030854145.1 Chloroflexota bacterium
ACTTCAGCGTACTCAGCAGGAGAAAACGCAGGGCGTCTTGATCACCACAAGTGATCAAACGCTGAACGTCTTTTTCACCTCCTGGTTACATGACACGGCCCAGCATGCGGTTCGCGAGAAGACCTACATTCGCTACTGTCAACTCATCGAGTTGCATGTCCTGCCCACGCTGGGAAAAATCAAACTCCAGAAGCTGGCTCCGCAACATCTCCAGCGGCTCTACAACCAGAAACGTGCCGAAGGCTATGCTCCCCAGACGGTGCAACACATTCACCGTCTTCTCCACCGCGTGCTCAAAGACGCGGTGCGCTGGAATCTGATCCCCAGGAATATCGGTGATCTGGTGGATGTCCCGCGTGTCCCCAAGCAAGAGATGCAGGTCCTTACTCCGGAACAGGCCCGACAGTTTCTTGATGCGAGCCGAGATGATCCCCTCGAAGCATTGTACGTTCTGGCGCTCACCGCCGGGATGCGAGAAGGGGAGTTGTTGGCACTCCAGTGGAAGGATCTTGATTGGACCTATGGAACCGTGCAGGTACGGCGGACTATCGCGCGTCTCCCCAGGAAGGGGTTTGTGGTGTCAGAACCCAAGACGGCGAAAAGCAAGCGCAGCATTGCCCTGGCCCCGATGACACTTGAGGCGCTCAAACGCCACCGTCTGCATCAACATGAGCAACGTCTCGCCGCCGGTCCCGCCTGGGAAGAGCACCAGTGGATCTTTTGCAACGCGGTCGGCAGACCGCTAGAAGTCAGCAACATGATCCGGCGCTCGTTCCGCCCGCTGCTGGAAAAGGCCGGATTGCCGCAGATGCGCTTTCATGATTTGCGCCATTCCTGTGCGACGTTGTTGCTGTCTATGGGGGTGCATCCCAAGATTGTGCAGGAGCGGTTGGGCCATAGTCAGATTATGGTTACCCTGGATACCTATTCGCATGTGCTTCCCTCCTTGCAGGAAGAGGCAGCACAGCGTTTAGATCAGCTTCTCTCACCCCGCACCCCTGCCTCCGAGCGTATTGAGCGCGGCTAATCCATTGGATGTCAGATAAGATGTCAAGACGACACGGGGAAGGGTCTCACGCCACACACGGAAGAATACACTCGCCTGGGAGGCGGGTCTACGAAGAGCCGATGGCCGGACTTGAACCGGCGACCGGCGGTTTACAAAACCGCTGCTCTACCACTGAGCTACATCGGCATATCGCCCGCACTATACCACGTTGGCAAAATAGAGTCAACCCCCTTGGCAAAGCCCTGATTTGCTCGCACTGGGTACCATGTCAAATGAACAGGGGGTCAGACGTTCGATATCCAGTCTTCGGCATGGGGCAGCAAGAGTCCCTGGCGGGGAGCATCTTCTGTTTGCTCTACGGGTGGGGTATTGCTGGGGCGAAGTTGCAACAGGGCTTCAAGCTCGGCACGCCTGTAGAGACGTTGCCGTTTGATGCCCTGCTTGTAGCTTCTCAGCACGCCCCGGCTCACATAGGTATACAGGGTCGATAACTTCACGCCCAGCAGGTTACAGGCCTCGTTTCCATCCAGGTAGGTTTCGCCGTTTAGCTCGATCATCGCTGCCCTTCTTATAAGATGTGCTCCCCTATAGCGGTATATTATACGCGTCTTCCTCCTTAAATAATAGAGGGCCGCACACGTTTTGTCAATGCAAGCGACCCTACGCGTGCGAGGGAGCAAGGCAAGAAAGCGTCAATGCAAACCATACAGCACATAGCCCGTGCCCGCCGCCAGCAGCAGGATGATCACGATATTGACGCGGCCCGTCATGCTGAGACCGAAGGCGGCGAGGCCGATGAGCAGACCCTTCCAGTCAGGGGACTGCTTCATAATCGACCAGACCACGGCGATCAGGATGCCAACGACCGCCACCGAGATGCCGCGCATCATGCCCTGTACCCAACGTTGGTCCTCCATGCGCCGGTAGAGGGCGGCGAGACCCAGCACCAGTAGGGGGGGAATGGTAATCGCCAGCAACGCCAGGGCCGCGCCCAGGTAGCTATAGGTGAGATAGCCCAGGCTAATGACCCATAGGCCGTTGGGCCCCGGACTGAGCTGGCCGATGACGATGGCCTGCCCGAAATTGGTCTCGCTGGCCCAGCCATTCGCGAGGAGGTCCTGGTGCAGGCTGGGGAGATTGCTAAACCCGCCGGTGGAGAAGAGCGAGGCTTTAAGGAACGTGAGAAAGTATGTGACAGGCTCCTTCAACCTTATAGCTCCTCTCGCGCTGGTGGCTGTGGCTGCATGCTAGCCGTCGCGGGTGGGTTTCTGAAAAGAAGCACGCCGGCAAGCGCCGCGCCAATGATCAGCAGGGCCACCGGCACCTTGAAAATAATGACCGCCGCACCAACCACCATGATGATCAGGAGCGTTATCACCAGCCTGAAAATGCCCTCCTGGCGTCCCTGCTTCAACAGGGGTTGGAAGAAGCGCACGGCGACCACCAGCATGATGCCGCCCGTGGCCGGCACGACGCCATGCAGCATAGCCTGAATCGCGGGCAACCTCTGGACCACCTGGAAACCGGCGGTGAGCAAGCAGGTGATCGCGGCGCTGGGCAACAGCAAGCCAGCCAACGAGGCCGCAATGCCCCCGTTGCCGCCAAGCTTACGCCCGATGAGCACCGTCAGCGCGACCAGGTTGATGCCTGGAGCCATTAGACATAAGTTCCAGGAGAGCGCGAATTCCTCCTCGCTGAGCCAACCAGACCTTTCCACGAAGGCACGGCGTATCAGGAAGACCGTCGAGGCGCCCCCTCCGAAAGACTGGAAGCCGATGGCTCCCCAGATACGCAGCAGGAGCCAGAGGCTGGGCCGGCGCGCTATCACGCGTGCAGCCACA
Organism: Chloroflexota bacterium; assembly: GCA_030854145.1. The sequence continues at coordinate 2,851 of JALYTT010000062.1, forward strand.
GCCGTTGGGGGATCTTGATCGTCTGCCATATGCCTAACGTTCTTTGAGGTGTACGAACTGCACCTCGGCCGGTCCGGTGTACTCGGCCTCGGGGCGAATCAGGCGGTTATTGCCCACCTGCTCCAACACATGGGATGTCCAGCCGGCGGCCCGGCTCACGGCAAAGGTGGGGGTGAACAGGTCGCCCGGCAGGCCAACGGATGAGAGGAGCACGGCCGAATAGAACTCGACGTTCGTGTAGAGGCGGCGGCCCGGCTTCAGTTCGTCCAGCAGGGCCAGCGCCCGTTGTTCAACATGGTGCGCCAGGGCAAACTGCTGCGGGTCGGCCAGGCGGGCCAGTTCGCGCAGTTCCTCCGACCGGGGATCGTAGGTCTTGTACACACGGTGACCAAAGCCCATCAGGCGGTCTCCCTTGATGATGGCATCGCGTAGCCAGGGGTCGGCGTTGTCAATTGTCCCAATCGAGCGCAGCATATCCTGCACCTTCGAGGGCGCGCCGCCATGCAGTGGCCCCTTGAGCGCGCCAACGGCCGCCACTATGGCCGAGGCGATATCCGACCCTGTGCTGGCAACCACGCGCGCGGTGAAGGTCGAGGCGTTCATCCCATGATCGGCTAGCAGCACCAGGTACGCGTTCAGGGCCTGCACATGCTCTTCTTTGGGAACCTGCCCAGTCAGCAGGTAGAGGTAGTTCGCGGCATGCCCCAGTTCGGCCCGCGACTCCAGCGGCTCCAGGCCGTTGCGATAGCGATGAAAGGCCGCCAGGAAGACGGGGAAGCTAGCAGTCAGGGCAATGGCCTGGTCAATGTCCGGCTGGCCCTTGACGGTGACCGCACCCCAGGCCGAAGCGAGTGTGCGCAGGGCATCCATCGGCTCTACGGTCGTGGGCAGGGCCCGCAACACCTGTGATACTGTGGATGGCAACGCGCGCTGGGCCGCGAGCCGCACCTTGAAGTCGCTCAACTCTGCCTGCCTGGGGAGATGCCCAAACCAGAGCAAATAAGCCACCTCTTCAAAAGAGGTAGTACGCGCTAGGTCATGGATAGAGTAGCCCCGGTAAATCAACCGGCCAGCCGTTCCCTCGACCTTGCTAAGCGCGGTGGTTGCCGCGACGATGCCTTCAAGTCCCCCACTCCTCTGTTTGTTCGCGGTGGGAGCAGCGCTCGTCTGAACACTGCCATGTGTTTCTGACGTCATCTTTGATCCGTCTCCTTGATGTAATTGGTGGACTATAGCCCCCACCTTGCCGGCGGACAAGAGGAGCCGAAGGGAGGGCCACTCCACATTTGTCAGAATTCCGATCTATCTATATTCTTACCATTACTTTCGATGAAAGTCAATGAGATTTGATATAACTGGATGATACTCGATTTAGATTGATAAAGACCCGTAAGGCGTGCTGTGCATTCAGGTATATGCATCTGCTTGACAATTGGTCCGTCCATCGCATACAACTAAGCAGGAACTGTGAGACTCGCATGTTCTTTTGTTAAGAAGGAGAGATATTTTATGGCATTTGAACTACCCCCCTTGCCGTATGGCTACGATGCATTAGAGCCATACATTGACGCTCAGACTATGCAACTGCACCATGACAAGCATCATGCTGCGTACGTCAACAATCTGAACGCGGCGGTGCAGAACAACGCTCAGTTCAGCTCTGCATCGGTCGAGGATATCGTGAAGCGCATCAACGAGGTGCCGGAGAATGTGCGCACGGCTGTACGCAACAACGGTGGCGGCCACGTGAACCACAGCATGTTCTGGCAGATCATGAAGCCCAATGGCGGCGGCGAGCCGACCGGCGAGCTTGCCAGCGCGATCAGCCAGGTGTTCGGTTCATTCGACGCCTTCAAGACCGCCTTTAACGACGCGGGCACCAAGCGCTTCGGTTCCGGCTGGGCCTGGCTGGTCCTTGATAAGAGCGGCAAGCTCCAGGTAACCTCAACCGCCAACCAGGATAGCCCGTTTATGGAAGGCCTGTATCCGGTGATGGGCAACGATGTCTGGGAGCATGCCTACTACCTCAAGTACCAGAATCGCCGCCCCGAATACCTGGCCGCCTGGTGGAACGTTGTCAACTGGGACGAGGTGGCCCGCCGCTATTCACAGGGCCGCAGCGGCCAGTAATATGTTCGCGTAGGGGCGATGGCTTGCCTCGCCCGTGGAAGCCTACATAGGTGAGGCAAGCTATAGTCTTCGCAAAGATAGGTTTTTTGCAAAGCGCTTTCCACGGCATCTATCCATCCGAGAAGAAGGGGCATGAGACGTAGGGGCACCGTCTCATGCACGTACCTCCCTCCTTTTTCCTTACCCTGCGAAAAGCCCTATCCCTACGCGAACAAGACCTTGACAGCGGGCGTGGTCGCCTGCTGGCTTCCCCTGGCAGAGGTTACGGTGATGATGGCGTAGCCGCTACCTGGGTGGATCTCATTGGCAGATGGCGTCCAGGGCAGTAGCGCCTTCCCGCTGCTATCAGTGGTACCTGTGCTTTCCACGTAAGGGCCGAGCTGTGCATTCTTGGCATAGTAGGTCGCGTGCAGCGCCACACTGGCTCCAGGCTGATTGGTGGCCACATATACGTTGGTGGTCTGCTTTTTGCTGACGCTATCGGGATTGATGCGCGTAATTTGCACAGTTAATGCCGGATGAACGGGAGGCGTGGGACTCGCCTGAGTGGCCGGCGTGGTAGTTACGCCCGGACCAGGTCCGCTCGTAGGCGTTGATGACGGGGAGGTAGTATTTTGCGTATGCTGTGTACTCCCCCCTTTAGCAGGCGTGGCGGTTCCCTGGACATGCCGCGTATACACCGGGTTGCCATCTGAAGCTGTTTTTGTGCTGCTGGGCGAGAATGGGAGCGAGAGCTTGTTCAGCGAGAGCATCTGCCAACCCACACCGCCGGCTGCCAGGACGCTCACTCCCAGCAGTCCCGCCACCACAGCCCGCCTGGAGAAGCGCCGCTCGCTTCCTGGCTCGCGCTCCGATGGTACAGAGGTCACAGGCATCTCGCTGCCTGCCGGGAGCGGAGGCGGCAGAGGGAGCACAGGCGCAGGCTCCGAAAAGCGTAGCGGCTCACCGGTCACGGGTGTACGCGTCGAGGTGGAGGTGCTGTCCTGCGAGTCGTATACGAATGGTGTGGCAGTATGCGGAGTATACACATTGCCGGAGGTAATGGGAGAAAACAGCGTCTTTTCATGAGGCGTGGGCGTCGGTGCGCCGCTAACCCCTGGCAGAATCGCCGTTGAGGCCGAGATAATAGACGCTGTCGGACGGCAGGCTTCGGCGAGCGTGCTGGCGAAGTCGCGCACGCTGGCGAAACGCTGCTCCGGGTCCTTGGCCAGCGCCGTCATCACGGCCTGCTCGATAACCGGGGGAATACCCGGCAGTTTCGCATGCAGCGGCGGAGGTTTGAACTGTGTATGCTGGACGGCAATCTCCAGGTCGGAGCCGACAAACGGGGGCTGGCCGCAGAGCCATTCATAGATGACAACTGCCAGCGCGTACTGGTCGCTAGCGGGACAGGGACGCCCCTGAAGCTGCTCCGGCGCCATGTAGGCTGTGGTACCGGCCCGGTCATGAAGATTGTGTTTCGGCGAACTCTGTGAGACGACCGCCAGGCCGAAATCGCTGAGCAGCACCTCGTCGTTGGCTCCCAGCAGCATGTTTTCTGGCTTGATATCGCGATGGATGACTTTGCGCTCGTGCGCGTACTGTAACGCGGCCGTCACTTGATTGACATACGAGAGGACGCGGGCAGGGGACAGGCTGCTGCCTTTGGGATGGCGCTGGCGCAGCGTTCCCTGGGGAGCATAGCTCATGACAAGGAAAGGTACCTGGTCATCCTCCATACCAAATTCCAGGACACGCACAATATGCGGGTGTTCCAGGCGGGCAATGGTGCGAGCCTCGTTCAGGAAGCTCTGCATGCTGTCATTCGCCACGCGGACATGGAGCATCTTGATGGCCGCCCTGGTCTTGAGATAGATGTGCTTGCCCAGGTAGACCTCGGCATAACCACCCCGACCGAGCAACCGCACAAGCTGGTAGTTACCGAGCTTCTGGCCTACATGATACATCATAGTGAACTCCTCAGCGTAATAAAAAGTCCCTACAACATAAACCCACCCGGTAGTGCGTTCGCCAGCAAAGTGTGCGTAAATACACATAAACACATCAGCAGCGTGTAACCTGCATCCGTGCATGCTGCATCTATTGAGACGTACTCAGGCAAAGACAGTAACATGGTAGATATTCACCTTCGTCAACCAGGGCTTCAGGGGCAAGGTCATGGCCCTGATCACTGTCGTCGTATAGATGCGCTATAGCCTCGCCTATGTTATAATAATAGGCGATGTTACTTTTTTTCTTTCCAGGTTCTGCCTATACATTGTCAGTAAAATCTATTAAAGAGAAGGCAGTTAACAGTGAGTTCTGAATATAAAGCACCTTCCCCGGAGCCCGGCGAAGAATCTCGCAAGCCAACCAGCGAACACTGGGGGGATTGGCAGACCAATGATGAAGCCGTGCAATTACCGGTTCCTCCTTCCGTAACACCAGCGAACCAGGCTGGCGCGGTCGAACCACAAGCGCAGTTTGTGCATCGCGAGCATGTCAGTGGCATGTTACCATACCATCCATCGGAGGCGCCACGCTTCCGACCGGCCTATGGGCCTTATCCGCCGGCGATCGCGGGCTATCCGCCGCAGCCTGGAGGCTATCCAGCATACCCTGGGTACCCATATGCGCCGGGTTACCCGCCACCGGGTTATGGCTATGCCGGCTACCCTCCCTATGGCTGGCAGCCGCAGCCACCCAGGCGCGATGGCTACCTGCTAGGCATGGCAATTACCACGATGGTCGGTGCGATCATTGCCATCCTTACCGGGCTGGGCAGCATCGGACTGCTCTTGCTTGTGCTGGTGTTGCCTTCACACGGGCTATTACCGGCGAGTCAACTGTTCTCCTCGACTATAGAGTACGTCGCGTTCGGAATCATAGGTATCATTGGGGGCGGCTTCGGTTTCTATCATAGCCTGCGCTCGATGCTCCGCCTGCGCACGGCCCCCTTCGCCCTGCCGCAGTTCTGGATATTCTTGTTGCTCTATATAGTCGTTCTGGCTATCGGGCTGGCACTACAGGCCAACGGCCAGGCGGTGACCATTCCGGCCCTGACCCTCCTCTTGATCATGCTGGCGGCCATCTTCCCGGCGCTGACGCTGCTGGCGTTGGGCGTGCGGCGCCTGCGCTTCCCGAACTGGTCCACCACCTGGCGACGCTTCACGGTGGCCCTGGTCAGCGGCGGCACCCTGGGTATTGTGCTTGCGCTGCTCTTTGAGACGGTGGCGCTGCTCGTGATTGTACAAAGGCAACTCGCGGGGCTGCAAAACTGTATCAACAATCCTGATGACCCGACGTGCCAGAACCCGGCGCTCTTCGGCGCCCTGTTCATCCTGGCGGCCATCATAGCGCCGCTTGTAGAGGAGAGCGTAAAGCCGCTGGCAGTGGCCATATTCATCGGACGCGTCAACAGCGCCGCCGAGGCTTTTGTGCTGGGGCTTGGCGCCGGCATCGGCTTCAATTTGATAGAGACGGTTGGATATATCGGCATGGGGTACCAGAACTGGCTGCAAGTTGCGCTCTTGCGCACCGGGGCCGGCCTGCTGCATGGTTTCGGCTCGGCTATGGTGGCCCTTGGTTGGTATTACCTGACGCATGCCAAAAAGCAGCGCTTCCTGCTGGCTATCGGCTGCTGGCTCTACGCGGTGCTGCAACACGCCCTCTGGAACAGCACGGCGACCCTGGTATTGCTGCCCGCGCCCATCGGCCCCACGATCAATAGCTGGAGCCTCAACCTGGGCTTTGCCACGCTGCCCTTCACCGATCTGCTCAATATCATTGAAGCGCTACTCTTCCTGGCCATCTTCATCTTCGTCACGGGCAAGTTGCGGCCCAGAAAGCCCTCAATGCCCCTGGCAGGCCAGCCCGGCACCGCCGCCCCGCCCTCCGGCACACCACAGGTCGCTGTGCGGGCATGATATTACAACAATTGGCCTGGGAAGGGTAGGTGCGCGAACCAGGGAACGTACAGGTTATATTGCGGACATCCCTCACCTGAGGTACAATCATGTGCAAAGAACCTATGGCGCGAACGAACAGCTTGCGGGGCGACTGCCCATAAAAATAGAGGGATAGTATGCGATCAAGACGTTACCTCAGGCTCGCGTGCATGTCACTGCTGAGCTTGAGCATGCTGCTTCTATATACCTGGTCGCCCATCGTTATACGTCCGCCAACGGCAAGCGCCCATGCCTTTGTGACCGGGTCCGATCCGGTGGATGGCTCGACAGTAAGCGTGGCGCCGGCGGTGGTGCGCATCTTCTTTAATGGAAACATTGGCCCGGCGAGCAGCGCGCAGGTCTTCGCATCCGATGACCGCATTGTAAACGCCGGGCAGAGCACTATTTCCCGCACAAACCCGCGCGAGTTGGATACACCCCTGCTTCCAGGCAACCAACTGGCGCTGGGGGGCTACATCGTACGCTGGACAGCGCTCTCCAGCGACGATGGCGATACTACCCATGGCGTGATCGGCTTCAATATCGGACATTCCAGTGTGGGACTACCAGGAGAGGTGACCCTGGGTCCGAGCACCAGTAACCTCCCGCAAGAGTTCACCCTGCTTGGCGTGCTCGCGGTGGCCTGGGACTGGCTGGTGCTGCTGGCCCTGGCGTTCTGGATCGGCATTCTGGTGACCGAGGGTTTTATGCTGGAACGCGGCGGGCGTGCCGTTGACCTGTTTAGCCAGGCTAGAAAGCAGGCGCTGCCACTCCAGTGGCTCTGCCTGTCGGCTCTGCTGATCGGCGAGTTGATCGCGCTCATCCTGCACTCGGCGCTCTTCACGCAGGGTCTGGGCGGCGGGGGCATTGATCTCACGGTAATGGGCCGGGTATTGAGTGAAACAAACTACGGCCATCTCTGGCTGCTGCGTGCCGGGCTGGTTGTGGTAGCTCTGGCGTTTCTATGGTCGACGACTCACCAGCAAGCAGGCAAGCCACCGGCAGGAGCGACACGAAGAACCAGGCCGCGTACCGGCAGCTTCAGCCAGTTGCGCCAGCAGGTGACCCAAGATCATCCTCTGACCACCGGCGCCAGCCCCAGCAAAGAGCGCAACACTCCGGGTGAGCAGGAGGCCATCGTGCCGAACACGGCGCCGCCCCTGTGGCATACGGTCGCCTGGATGATACTGGCGGCTCTTGTCCTGCTGACCTTCGCGCTGACGAGCGACGCGGCACAGTTGGCGCAGCCGCATATCAGCGCGATCGTACTCGACTGGCTGTACCTGGCGACGCAGTCGATCTGGTTGGGTGGGGTGGCATACCTGGCCTATGTCTTGCTGCGCCTGCTGCCTGTGATTGAGCCGGATCGCCATGCCGAAACGCTGGTCACCGTGACGCGCCGCCTCACACCGTTTATGCTTACGACGCTGGGCATCTTCCTGGTGAGCGGCCTCTTCCTGAGCGAGTCCAGCTTGAGCAGCGCACAGCAACTGGTCAGCGATCCCTATGGGCGCGCTATGCTGGTCAAATTTGCGCTTGTCGCGCTGATGCTCATCTTCAGCGCCTATGCTCTGATCGCGCTCTGCCCCAAGATCTTGCGCCAGGTCGCGCTGCTCCACGTCGTCGATGCTGAGATGCCCGCCAGGCGCACGCGTCAATCGGCGCTGGGGCAGACGGAACGCCGCCTGCGAAACGTGCTGGGTATCCAGGCATGGATGGGCGCGGGAGTGCTACTCTGCGTCGCATTGATGAGCTTCTTCGCGCCGCCGATCGTCTTCCCCGCCATCGACTATGCTCAGCAGCAGAATACGTCTACGCTCCCCACGACCCCGGCGACGGCTCAAGGCGCGCAGACGCAGAAGGCAGGGAACCTCGTGGTCTCGCTGCAAGTACTGCCCGCACGTGTGGATTATGCCAACACTGTGATCGTGACCATCACCGATGGCAGTGGCAATCTCGTGACAGATGCGCAGGTGCAGCTCATGATCAACATGGAGATCATGGACATGGGTACGGCGCGGCAGACCATCAAGAACGGGAACCCCGTCTACAGCGCCACCTTTGCCAAAGAGGCAACCTTCAGCATGTTCGGCACCTGGAAGATTGTAGTGCAGATCCAGCGTCCCAAGCAGGCACCCGTGCAGGCCAGCTTTGAGGTGAACCTGAATACGTAGGGACCCGATAAACCGCGTCCGCCGCAATTTATTGCGCGAATCCGTTGCAATAAGCAGATGAATATACCACACCACACGCGCAATAAATTGCGGCGGACGCGATACATCGGGTCCCTACGCGAGGTCGGCAGCGCGTTCAGCGTAGCCGGTTGCGCTGGTGGCGATGCTTTCGATCTCGGCGGGCGTGAGTTCGCGCGCAACTCTGGCGGGTATACCTAAAACCAGCACACCGCCGGGTATGCTCTTGTGCTCGCTGACCAGCGTACATGCGCCAATGATAGTGTTCTCTCCTACGCGGGCATGCGAGAGCACCACCGCCTGCATGCCGACCAGCACATGATTGCCCAGCGTCGCACCGTGAATGATGGCCCCATGCCCGATCGTGCAGTCATCGCCGATGACGAGGGGCGCGTCGGCGTCCAGATGCAGCGTGCAGTTATCCTGGATATTAGTGCCGCGCCCAATGACGATAGGCCCCGTGTCGCCGCGCACGACAGCGTTGTACCAGATGCTGGCACCCCGGCGAATGGTGACGTTACCGATGACGAAGGCCCCCGGCGCGATAAAAACGTCCTCGTGAACGTGCCCCGGTCAGACCGGGGCTTCGACGCCCCCGGCGTTGGACGCGTCCCGCCCGGAAAGGTGTGTATAGCCATCACGCAGAATGTTGATGGCTGCATTGATGTCGCGATCCAGGACCAGGCCACAATGCGGACAGCGATGTACACGCTCGGCCAGATCCTTATGGGGTCCTTCTTTGCCACACCCAGAGCACTTCTGGGAGGTCTTGAAGGGGTCTACAAAGACGACGGTGCACCCGGCACTTGCAGCCTTGACGCTCACCCTCTCTGTAAAGGTGGCCCATCCGGCATCCAATATGCTCTTGTTGAGGCCCGCTTTGGCCGCTGCCCCATTGGGGAGGTACTGACCTGTCGCCTCGTCCTGCTTGGGCTTGGGGGCCCGTGTGAGGTTCTTTACCTGCAAGTCCTCAAACACGATGACCTGGTAGCGATTGACGAGCGCACGCGAGGCTTTGTGGTGAAAGTCGCGGCGCTGGTTGCGGATCGTGTGGTGCGCCCTGGCAACCCGCTTCACGGCCCTGGCCCGCCGATGACTCCCGCGCTCCTTGCGCGAGAGAGCCACCTGCAAGGTCTTGAGTGTTTTCTGTCCACGACGATAGTAACGCGGGTACTCGATGAACTCACTGTTGGAGAGCGCGGCAAAGTGGGTGATCCCCAGGTCAATACCTACATCCTCGTAGGAGATCGGCAAGGGATTCGGTTTCCCTACTTCGCAGCTAAAGCAGGCGTGCCAGTGTTCTCCCTCGCGCTTGATGGTCAGCGTTTTGATCCTGCCTACCAGGTCCCGGTGCAGGTGCAGTTTCATGGTACCGATCTTGGTCAGGTGCAGGTTCGCCTTGACCATACCGCGCTTGTTCGGCGGGCGGGTACGCGTGTCTAGCTTCCAGCCGGCCTTGTCCGGGTAAGTAAACGAGTCGTACCACTTGGAGCCTTTGAAGCGTGGGTAGCCGGGCTTCTCGCCGTTCTTGACGCGCCGGAAGAAGTTGTCAAAGGCCTTTTTGATGCGCGCAATGACATCTTGCAAGACATGGGAGGCAATCTCCTGGTATTCGGGCCGAATCTCCTTGATCTCGACCAGATCATGTTGCTGCTCGTAGTACCCAATGGACTGATGCGCCATGTGCCAGGCGTCTTTGCGTTCGGAGAGCGCGGCATTGTACAACTCCCGGCAGCGATCTAAGACCCATTGGAGCTTGTCAGCGGTGGCCTTCTTGGGATAGATTCTGTACTTGTATGCTTTGACAGCCATTGGTCATGCTCTTTCTTGTTTGAGAGAGGGACCGGGGGGTTCCCTGTCCCTCGTGTTGTTCCTCTTTCTTCTTCTACCGCGCCGTATTCAACCGCAGGCGCCAGGCACGCACCTGCTCAAGCCCGCCATAGGACAACTCGATACAGTCCCGGCACAGCAGGCGCGTCACTAAGTCCTCACTGTCCTGGGGAGCCATGCGCTGCTCGGAGCGGTGGGCCTCGCAGAACGGACGTCCACACCCGTAGCAGAGATCCTCCTCGCTGACGCGACAGCGACACAGGGTGATCCGGTCACTGTCGCTGTCCACGAAGCTACAGCGCAGGATCGTGCGACAGATCGCCAATGGGACGAGCGCCAGGCGTGGGGGCGGCACGAGCGAGATCTGAAGGCCTCGTGGCTTCTCCTCATCCTGAAAGTTAGGCATGCTCATTGATGTGTTTCATTCCTTTCGTGGTATCTTCCAGCAGCAAACGACTGCGCTCTCTATCGAAGGTATCCAGGTAGAGGAGCCGGGTCCCGATACAGAGTGTGAGGCGATAGAGGTGGCCAAACTGGTCTCGTTCATGGACCGCCTGCCCCAGCGGCCAGCCACGCGCGCACAGCGCCGCCACGGCCGCTGTGCGCGGCAGTTCCTCCACCAGCAGGCGGTGCTCCGGGTGCTCGTCGCGCGCGGTGAACGAGAGATCGACATAGCCGTACCGGGTGAACCAGGTGTAGCAGTTCCCCATCGGATCGGCGCTGATGAGCGGCAGGATGGCCTCAAGCGCCGGCGTGTGGGGGAGCAGCAGCGCAACGCGGGTATAGGTACGTCTCTTCATCGAGAGGGTCTCCTTTCCGCTTCGTGCTGATCCTCCTGCTGCGCGCTCGTGGTAGCGGTGGGCCGGATCACGAGTCTCTGCCGGGAGGCATCGACGGTAAATAACTGTGCGCCCAGCAGGCGTGGGGGCTGCCCTTCGCGCTTGGGAGCGGCCAGCCGGACTACCACACCGTCCGGGGTGAAGATGGCCAGGATCTCGCCGGCCGGCAGGATGCCGGGGAGCGAGAGGTGCAAGATCTCTTCACCCGGCAGCAGGGGTTGGTCCGAGAGTATGGGGGCGTTCATACGCTTCTTCCTTCCTTCCGTGTGCCAGCCAGGGTGATCCATGGGAACCACCCTGGCTGCCCGACATCAATAGGGGTGCTCCCACTCTTTGGTCTCCTCCGGCAGGTAGAGGGGCCGACCGGCGCGATCCAGGGGCAGTTCCTCCCGGTAGCGGTAGCGCTCATGACGTAAGTTCTGTTCATCCAACTGCCGGAAACACACGATCAGGGCGGGCAGCAGGATGGCAATGGTCGCTACGATGAGCACCAACCAGGCGACCATTTCCTTGTATTGCCACAGGGCCACAAAGATGATCGTGAGCAGCACCGTGACACAGAGTGCGAGCAGGGTGAACGCCACGAAGAGGTAGGCACCTTTGTTGGAAGATTCCATCGCTACTTCCCTCCGTTCTGGATCGTGAGCGGGGTGGTGATCGTGAAGCCATGCCCATCGTTGTAGAGCACATACGGAATGGACAACCCCTCGACCTGCACGAGCAGGTCCGGCCGGCCATCCTGGTTGACATCTACGGCCGAGAGGGTGACCACATGGGGCCGGGCATCGTCGGTGATGTACCCGGCGACATAGCTGTGCGCCTGCTTGGGGTCCTTCAAAGGGAACTCAATGACGAGAATGCTGCCGTGCAGGTCCAGGGCCAGGAAGTGACTGCTGCCGCCGTGGCCCACATTCAGGTCCACCTGCGAGAGGCGACCGTCACCGTACTGCCAGTGATGCTGGGTGTCGAGCACAAAGGGCAGGATGTAAGTCGCGCAGGTGTACCAGAGCACCAGCAACAGGAGCATACCCCCGACGAGGGGGAGCCAGTGCCGCCGCAGAGCGCGGTGCAGCCAGCCAGGGTGCTGCGCGAGTGGCAGCGGTGGATCCGGTTGCGTCGGGACAGGCTGCGGGCAGACCCGGCGGCGCGGGTTGCGACCAGAGTCAGTGTACCGCTCCGGTGCCGGGGCTGTCGTGCGCACATCAGCAATGGGTTGGGGGCGACGACCGGCGCGCTGGGGCCGGTTGACTCCGAAGCGATAGCGGAGATCAGCGTCCAGGTCATCAGGGGTCGGCGGTTCTTCCATCTGGAAGGTCAGGCCCATGGAGCACCTCCCGTGTTCTGACCAGCATCGGCGGGCGCGCCACTGTCGACGGACGGCGCGGCGGGTCTGTGCGCGGCACACCAGTGTAAACGCTTGCCTGTGAGACACGACGAGATGCAGCGTGGGCAGTAGGCACGGGTGCCGCAGAAGATGCATAGGGATTCTCCTTGCGTGAAGGTGGGACTCCAGCGGTGCCCACAGGAGGCAGGATCGGCCTGGGCCTTCGTCTGTTGTAGGGCACTGTAGTGCTTTGTTGGTGACATGCGATGCTCCCTTCTAGACGGTCTTGCCGTTCACGATGTTGGTGGCTTCTCGTTCAGTAATCAGGCCCTCCTGGTACTGGTCATAGACGCGGGTGATATTGCTGTGGTCGTCATGGCAGAAGCAACGAGGATCGTCACAAAACGGATGGACATCCGTATGCACCAATGGGTCCTCCATCGGGGTGACCGGGATGACGGTATACTCTTCTTCGTCTTCGTCGGAGAAGGGGTGTTGCTGGCGCTTGCTCATGAGCGGATCACCTCCACCAGGTGCAGGCCAATGCCTTCGCTTCCCACGTCGTGGACCTGTGCTACGACATAATCGGTCGAGCCTTCAACGGAGGCCAGACCGGCTAGCCAGCCCGCAAGGTAGCCGGCATTCCAGGCGCGGGAGTGGGCAGGGTTGGTGATGGTGCGCTCAATGAAACGGTCGATATCCAGGGACGTGAGAGGGACATGTTGGGACGTACGCAGGTAATCACGGACGCCAATCTGATGAGCGTCCGTGAACGCGTCTTGAGCCTTAGTCTGGTAGACGGGCTCAGAGGTGGATGCAATGTGCAACGTCATATGCTATACTCCTGGTGATGCCCTGGTGGCTTGGAAACGACCGGGCATCACGAACGTGGGACGAGACAGCACGGGAATGCTGTCTCGTCTTGCTGTCATGGGTACGAGAATGCACTACAAGGGTGTGGCAGATGCCTACCTCCTACGGGAACACACTACGAGACAGGACAACGAGATTGCTCTACTGCTGTCAGGCGAACTTCCAGTTCTTTCACACGAAGCAGAAACATGTCGCCTAAGGAAAGTATAAACATCTATCCTTATCATGTCAATACCCATGATACATATCCTTATAACATGATTTTAAGGTTGAAGCCTTCCAGTAAAGCAACGAGCCTCCTTGTCTTCAGATAAAAAAATGGTATACTCAATGATAACTGTTGAAATCATAGGAGGATTATATGTATGACGACCTTAGAAGATTTACGTCTTGAAGCCCGCCTTTCCGTTGCTGCTCTGTCTAGGAAAGCTGGTGTTGATATAAAAACAGTGCGAAGGGCACTTGATGGTGAAACTATTCAGAAATTAAAGGCTGTGGCAATTCTTGACGCACTTTCCCAAGAACTTCATCGGCCATTGAGGCTTGAGGATGTTAAAGGACTCCATTACACGTAACTTTTCAATTATATGTCACCGTAAACTAGAGTACCTAGAGAAATGACCCTGCTGGCATGATACGCTCCCTTGTGACGGACAAATCTTATTTCGTGTAGGGGCGCCGCTCGCCTGCGCCCTGCCGGCATGATCGTCTCCCCGGAGTGTTTTCTTATGCGAACAGCATACGACCAACGGTTGCCAGCGTCAAGCGGGTCAGGGGTTCATCGGCCTGCTCAGCCGTCAGGGCCACGATGATCAAGGGTTGGTCGGGGGCGGTGGGAGGGTAGAGGATGCCGGCGTCATGCATCACGCCTATCAAGCCACCGGTTTTATGAGCGAACGGGACCTCTTCGCCCCAGTAGGCCGGGAGGATGGTGTAGTCGTTCTGGCGCAGGAGCATCGCCAGCATTTCCTGCGTGCCGGGCAGCGTGTCTGTGAGGAAAAGCGCGTAGAGCCGGGCCATATCGGCCGCTGTTGTCCAGTTATCGCGGCCCGCCTGGCGCGCTTCGAAGTCCATGAAGCGCCGTTCCAGACGCGTTGAGGTCAGGCCAAGTTCGCGCATGGTCGCGTTCACCGCCTCCATGCCCACGAGGTCAAGCAACATGTTGGCGGCGGTATTATCGCTGATCGTAATCATCAGGTGCGCCAGGTCGTGCAAGGTGGGTCGTAGATCGGGCGAGAGGTCCGCCAGCACACCGGCGCTGGGGACACGGGCGCTGTCGGGGACACTATAGCGCGTCTCCCACGAGAGATGGCCACCGGCCACCTGGCGCGCAACCTCTAGCAGGATTGGCAGCTTGCTGAGGCTGGCGGCCGGAAAGACCATCTCCGGGTTGAGCGAGACCAGTTCTTCGGGGACACCATCGCCCGCACGCATCACGACGCAGGCGTAGCGTCCTCCCAATCTCTTGAGCACTTGCTCAATCTCTGCTTGCATCTAGACAATCACCCGCTTGATGCCCCACACAATCTCGTCCAGGCGGGGATAATAATGGGGGTCGTGCGCGCGGAAACTGTTGATGACGACATGGTTGTAGTTCTGACCTTCGGCATGGATGTATTCGTGATCGTTGAGCGCCAGCGCTACGTGGGTGATCTCTTGACTGCCAAAGAAGATCAGGTCACCTTCGCGCATCTCCTCCCGCTTCACGCTATACGCCAGAGTATCATGCTGCTGGTCGCCGTCGCGCGGCAGGATGTAGCCACCCATGCGATAGCAAAGCTGCACGAGGCCGCTGCAATCGATCCCCTCGTCCGAGGTGCCACCCCACAGGTAGGGCACCTCCAGGAACTCCCGCGCGTAGGCCGTGATGCTGCTCATGGGCTGGCGCGGATAGGGATCGTCGCGCGGGCGCAGGGCTATGGCTTCACGCTCCAGCCAGGCTGTGCGCGCTCCTGGCAAAGCGACGGGGATGCGCCTGACGGGAGTAGCGTCGAGGGCAGGCAGCGCGGTTGAAAGATAGACCTTGCCCAGGATGTCGTCCCTCTCTGCTGTACTGTAGAGCAGGCTATGGCGCGCGATCACCACAGCAACCATCTGGAGCGGGACGGCCGGTGGCGCGCCGTTCTGGTGGTATGCCAGCGTGATAGGCTCCTCCAGTTCATGTGAACGAATCCAGCCGCTATAGTCCGATAGAGCGACATGGGTCCACTCACCAGAGGTACTATCCGGCCTGGCAAGCCGGTTCATGAGGGCCTGGGTGACGAGTTCGGACGCGGGGTTGGGGTCGCGGCGTACATCCGCTACACCGACAGAGACTGCGGAGGATGTGGTCATGGTATGTTTTCTGTGCTCCTTGAATGGAATGGCTGAGCTGCTACGAATTTCCGCGGTGAAGATCGAGCAAGGTTTCCCCTGAATCGCAACCACGGCGCCTGCCTGGTCCCCCCCTCGCGTTCGTGTTGTGCCTCACGCGAGAGCAGGTAAGCGACGCAGTTGCGGTTCCCTTATACCCCTCCCATTACCACTTTGATCAACCACGTATATAATAAGGCCTCCAGGTGCCTTTTTGGCCTCATCTAGTAGTCATATTATAGTCATTTTGTAGCCAGATTTGCACAGGTGAACAGGATGTCGCGTCTCCCGCTCACTTCATGGCTATTGCTCCGACCCACTTCATGTGACAGGTTGCAATGAGAGCGCGCGCCGTTTCGTAGCTGCGCGATTTATCGCGCGTGGGCTGGCGTGACGCGTAGTGGGCTTGACC
>JALYTT010000480.1 GCA_030854145.1 Chloroflexota bacterium
TGCCTACGCAGGCTTGTAAACGGCGCCCCTACCTCTGTTATGACCTCTACGCCTCTCATCCCTCTCTTTTTCTTCCCATGAGCCGGTTTTTATATGTCCCAGGTACTACCCTGACAGCACGCCTTGTTACCCTTATTCCGCCTCCACGTTCCTAAAGATGGAAGGAAGCAGCATGTTTTTTGGTGTAAGGAACAGAGGATGAGCAGTCAGCACTTGATACCACCACTCGTCGATCCCGTCGAAGAAGAGCAACGCCTGGAGCGGCGCGCCGCGCGCATGGTGCGCCGCAAACAGCAGCGCCGCGCGCGCCTCATTCTCTGGACGACTATCAGTACGAGTGTGCTCTTGCTGGGCGCCGTCGGCTATCTGTACCTGCAAATTCTGGGCGCGCTGGCGGCCCCGGCGACCTCGACCTACCAGACGATCAACGGCATCACCTGCGACAGCGCGATGCAGAGCAGCTACCATGTGCATGCACACCTCACGATCTACGTACGTGGGCGCAGTGTCACTGTGCCGCAGGGTATCGGCATCGGCACCAATCCCAGCTGCTTCTACTGGCTGCACACGCACACCAGCGATGGCATTATCCACGTGGAGGCGCCCAACAAGAACGCCAGCCTGATGCTCAATAGCTTCCTGGCCATCTGGCACGATCGTTTCGCCAGCCTGAACTTTCCACCTGAGCTGAACCAGGCCAGCGGCTGGAAAATATACCTCAACGGGCAGCCGTTCCCCGCGACCGCGCCTATGACGGCCGCGATCCCGCTCCTCTCACATAGCCTCATCACGCTGGAATACGGCACGCCCAACCTGCCACCCGACATGCCGAATGGTTACCAGTTCCCACCCGGCGAGTGAAGCGGCTTACAGAGTCGCTTCACGAATCCGCGTAGGGGCTATGGCTTGCCTCACCCAAGGCGATCTATCAGCGAGGACCAGAACGTGGTTCGCCGGGATCTGGAGCAACTGGTAGCCCGCTATATCAAGGCAGCCATTTCGTGCGGGAACGCAACGACGACCTTGTCGTGTATTGCAAAGTTTGGCCAGTTCGCGACAGCAAACGTTTCTCTAAGCAAGCTTTCGCTCTGGATTAGGAAAAACAGATCATCCTCTGTCCGCGCTAGCCCTGCCCTACGAATGACCGAGGCGCCTTCAACAAGCGGCGCGCCGCCACCGCTACCGGTTCGACGCCGAGCAGCGCCAGGCAATCGCGCGTCGCGCAGCCCTCCGGCGTCCCCAGGTCATGGCCCCGGTAGAAGCAGGGCATGCAGGGCAGGTCCAGGCGCACCACGATCGCTTGCTGCCCCGGTGTGCTGCCGGTATACGGTCCCCAGGCTTTGTGGTTCGATAGCCCGAAGATGGCCACAGTGGGCGCGCCGGCCGCCACCGCCAGGTGCATCAGGCCGGCATCGTTGCCAACGAACAGGTCGACCAGCTCAAGCACCGCCGCCGACACTTTGATGCTGCCTTTGCCCGCGAGGCTGCGCACAGGCATCTCCGAGTGCATCAGGCCCATGATCTCTTGATGCAGCCCGGCCTCTTCGGGACCGCCCAGCAGGAGCAACTGCCCGCCAACGTCATGAAAGAGCGTATCCGCGAGGTGTGCGAAGCGCTCCGGTGCCCAACGGCGTGCCGTACTGTAGCCACCGCTCCCCGCGTGCATAGCGATAATAGGTTGCGCGCTGGTCTCAGGTGTTTCATGCTCGTATACCAGCTCGCGCGCCCGCTGGCGATCCTCCGCGCTCAGGGGCACGACGAGGCGTGTATCGTGTGTGCGCGCGCCCACTGCTCCGGCGACTGCCAGGTTGTAATCGGCTTCGTGCATAGCCCCAAAGCCTTCGTCCTTGACGCGCACATTGAGAAACCAGCCATGGCCATTATCCAGTCCCACACGCCACTTCGCGCCCGTCGCCCGCAACAAGATCTGGTGCTTCAGACGCCCAAACGGCAGCGTCAAATGATGCAGCAACAACACCGCATCATAGTGTCCACCACGAAGGTCGCGCCAGAGCGGCCACAACCGCCTGAGATTGAGCGGGTTCTTGAGCATCTGCTGCGGGTAATCGAACAGGTACTTATCCAGCACGATGATTCTGTCAATGACGCTCCAGCCATCAAGAATGCCAGCCGAGGCGGGCGTTACCAGCAGATCAATGCGCGCCTGTGGGTAGCTCTCGCGTAGGGCGCGCAGCGCCGGCGTCGCCAGCAGCAAATCGCCGATGGCCGCCAGCTTGACGACCAGGATGCGCGCATCCGCCGGCAGTGTAATATAGTCTGTATGCATATGCGTTTCGCTCATTCATTTTTTACTATCATGTAGGGACACAGGCATCTCTGTAGGGGCGACTTGCCTCACCCCTACAGAGACGTCTGCAAGCCACGCCTACGGAATGTCAGAATCATTTAGTGCCCTGGCGACCAGGTGTAAAAGGGGATGCGGCAGCATTCCTGAAAGCCGATGCGCCGGTAGACATTCAGGCCCATATCGCTTGGGAAGAGAATGCCTACCCGGTATCCCAGCGCACGGGCCTCCCGTAGCGCGTGCAGGGTAATGGCGGTGCCGATGCCGCGCCTGCGCGCCTCCGGAACCGTCGTGATACCATAGATGCCTGCGACCCCCGCATGAAGGAGCAGAGAGCCGCTCGCGACAGGCTCTCCGTCGAGGTATCCCAGGTAGTGATGCCAGGGCAGTTCGCCCCCGAAACCAAGCGTGCGATAGCCTTCGTAATACATCTGCGCATGTTCAGCGGTGGTCTCAAACCCACGCAGGGTCACCGGTCGCCAGGCCTGCAATGTCTCCTGGTCCAGCACCTCTTTGATGGCCAGCCCCACGACTGGCGGCTGCTCTTCGTTCAAAGTAAAGAGATCCGCCACCATCCCAATATGGTCGCTCTCGCGCACCAGACCATGCGTCTCCAGATATGCTGGCAGGGCAGCGGGTCTTGTGGTAGGGCCAACCGGCCAGCCAATACCTACCTCGCGCGCTCTAAAGTAGTCGAGCACTTGCGCGATGCGCGCCTCTACATAGGGCGCGTCCTCGTTTGCCAGGGAGAAGCGCAGCACACCGTTGAAACGCTCCGGCCCTGTAAAAAACCACTGCACCTCCGCGTCTCCGTGTATCTCCGCGCCAGGCAGACTACGCGCCAGGCAGGCCATCTCTTCGGCGGAACTGGCATCCATGGCTGCCAGCAACGCCGGATCTGTCGCGCTTTGCACTAATGTCATCACTCGCAAATCTCCTGGCCTGCCGATACGCGCAGGCGCTCCCGCAATTTCTCCTGTACCACCTCAAATACCTGACTGGGAGTGACGTTCTTCATACACTGTGTCGTATAGAAACGACAGTCGGCCGGGGCCTTGGCATTATAGCATGGGCTACACCATATATCGCTACGCAGTACGGTCGCACTGGGACTGACGGGGCCGCTCTGGGCGGGATCGGTGGGACCATGGATGGCAATGAGCGGCGTTCCCACCGCCGCCGCGATGTGCATTGGTCCGCTGTCACCGCTGATGAGCAAGTCCGCTCTCTGCAACAGCGCGGCAAGCTGACCCAGGCTCGTCTTGCCCGCCAGGTTGATGGCTGGTCCTGTCAGGCGCCGCGTGATATCCGCGATCAGTGGCAGATCATCCGGCGCGCCCGTCAGCACCACGTGAGCCTGCACATCACGCGCCATGCGATCAATCAAGGTCGCCCAATACGGAGTGGGCCAGCGCTTGGATTGCCCGTTGTTTGAGCTGACATGGCAGGCAATCACCGGCCTGGCGTCGCGCACCCCCTCCTGGGATAACAACTGCTCAACCGCCTGGCGCGCGCGGGGATCGATGTACAGGTGCGGAATGCGCGCCTCTGGCCCTGTCGTCGCACCTGCCGCCCGCGCCAGCTTCAGGCAATAGTCTACCTCGTGCTTATGATCGCCGGGTGCCCAGTGGTAGCCAGAGACACTGTCGGTCATGAAGCCCGGATAGCTCTCATGCCCAAAGCCCACGCGCCGTTGCGCGCCGCTCAAGACGGCGATGATCGCGGCCCAATTGCCGAAGACAGACAGCGCCAGGTCGTAGCGTCGCCTGCGCAGGAGCCGGTAAACACGTATTGCCTCACGCCAGTTTTTAAGCTGGACCAGGGCCTTTGGTCGCCGCCAGACGTTGGGATCATAGGTGAGCAACTGCGCGATGTCGGGGTCCTGCTCTGGGGCAATGATCCTGGCGCTGGCGGGCATAGCCAGCAGGTCTATCTCCGCCTCTGGATAGGTGCGCTTCAGCGCCCGTACCGCCGTAAGCGAGAGCACAAGATCGCCGATCAGGTCCAGCCGTATCACCAGGATACGCCGGGGCTGAAACGTCGGCGGCCTCAAGGGTGCAGAGCACCTCCCCTTTCGTCCCAACCGGAGGAAGCCGCCAATCACACTCATCAGCAGGGAGATACAAGTACGCAGGATGCTCTTGCTGCTCCGTATCCCCAGCGCACGCAGCTTCCTTCGCGGGTCCGGGGGCAGAGGATAGCCGTAATCATCTACATTCAGTGTCAATGGCATGTGTTTTCTCTATATATATATTTTCTTTTCTATTGTACAACATGGCGCGCGCTCCCCAGCCTTCCTGCCGCCTCCAGTACCTCCTGCGCCGCGACAAGACGCACGCACGGGTGCGCCGCCACTTCTGCCGCCGGGATATCGAGCCGGTTGCAGGGGATAGCCGGGCATGTTGGACAACGGTGCCTGGCCTGCACAACGATATGCCGCTCGGCCGCACCCCAGGGGCCGAAGATACGCGGATCGCTCGGCCCAAAGATCTCGACCGTTGGCGTGGTCTGGGCCACCGCCAGGTGCAACGGTCCGCTATCGACACCGAGCACCAGCCGGGCACGCTGCAAGAGCGCCGCCAGTTGCCCCACAGTAGCATCCGTCACTAGCAACGCCTCCGCAGTCATTCCCCCAGCAATCTCCTCCAACAGCACCGGCTCTCCCTTGCCGCCTGTCAGTACGATGCGCATCGTGGATGAGGTCGCCAGCGCGTCAGCACACTCGGACCACGCCTCCGGTCGCCACAATTTGACGGCGGCCCCGCTGCCCGGATGAATCACCACCACAGGCGTCTCCGCGCCGATACTCGCCCCCGCCAGGCGTTCAGCAACCCAGCGTTGTTCCTCCGGGGTGGGCACGAACTGGAGTGGATAGCGTTCCGGGGTGTATGGCTCCTCTAAGGGTGGAGCGCCAACCGTCACCAGACCCGCGCTGGTGAGGCGCAGAGCGGAGCGCGTGGCATGCTCAGACG
>JALYTT010000063.1 GCA_030854145.1 Chloroflexota bacterium
TCTGTACCATCCTTCATCGATGCGATGGCTATGTCTATGCGTGAAAGGTGGTCGCAGTCTGCGGACTGCCTTTCTTTCCTCCCCGTGGCGAGAAGGCCAGGGGTATCCAGAAAGGACCAGAGATGAAAGGGGGAACGCTCGTAGAGAACTGAGCTATTGCCTGCTTATTCAGGCGCCCAGGGAGCTACTGACCCAGGAGGGCCAGCGGCTCCCTTTCTTATGTGTCTATGCTATGTTACCCTCCTGTTTTCATTCCGCGGAGGACCAGGCATGGAATCTCCTGTTTTCTCACCGGTTCTCCTATCCCGCATCAACGCATGAGAGGCCGGCGCGCCTACCTGGTGCGCGCCAGTATCGAGAACAGTCCACCGATCACTGGACGCGCCTGGAAGCCAACCTGCACATCCGAGATGGTCTCATACCAGTCAGTGAAGGGGACGCGAGAGCCTGAGGTGTTGGCGAACTGGTAGAGCGCATTGATGAAGTACTGGCGCAGAGCCAGGTCACTGGTCGAAGCCGCTGTCCACATCTCCCAGTCGGCCTTGGTATAGGTATGGCGGTTATCGAGCGGGATACCATACGGATTTTCCTTACTCTTGTACCAGTTAGCCTCCTCTTGCAACACAGATGTGGGTACCAGGTTGAGACCCAGCAATTTGTCGAAGAAGGCATTGTACTTCAGGCTCCAGGTACCGTCCTGGTCGTATGCCAGTTTGAGATGCTGCCCCGACGAGTCCTGCGACTTCGTGACCCATTGTCCAATCAGACTGCTGGCCTGATTCGCGTAGTACTGGGCATCCGCGCTATTGCCAGCGAAACCGCCTATCTGGCCCATCGCTCCAACGGCCAGGATGCCCTTGAGCGCCAGGTTGGAACTGTGCGCGATAAAGCCAGTGAAGTCGTCGGTCTGGTTCTGGAAGGCGGGATCAAGCGTATTGGGCACCAGGTAGTCGGCCCATTGTTTGAGGATAGGGTAGTGCGCCGTTGCATAGGTGTGTGCATCGCCAGCACTCAATGTATGCAGGTAGGCAGATACCATCAACAGCATATTGGCCGATTCCTCGATGGGCATATCCTCTTCGTTCCCATCGTTGTGGCCGCTGGCGTTGGGATACGATGCACCAAGGTCATGCACGGCAAACACCTTGGGCCAGTGCCCACTCTCGCTGTACGCCAGCACAGGATCAAGTAACAGGCGCAACAGGTAGGAATTGACGTAGAAGAAAACAGGCGACGATGGATAGATCACGTCAACAGTCGAGACGTTACCGCTACTGCTGATCTCCTTGAGCAACAGCCAGGGCCCGGATGGCCCACCAACCAGCTCTACACCGCCGAAGGCCTGGCGCAGCGCGAGAGAGCAGAGGGCGGCATAATGTGCTCCCCCGGCGGCAACGGCGGCCGTCGAGATACTGGCATCGAGCGCGCCCGCGCGATTAAGGGCGGCGGCGGTATCGTCGTAGGCGAAGGCCAGCATCTGCTGCCAGCTCGACCAGTACGACTTCCAGAGCGAAGAGAGAGGCGTGCCCAGGTAGCTGACGGCCGGCTCGCGAACATGTCCGATAACCAGCGTGACCTGGCCGGTCGGCTGACCACTGGTGCTGCCAAAGTCGAAGTTGAAGGCAAAGACAGGCCAGTTATTATTGATGGCACGCGGCATATTGCTGTCCATGCTGTTGTTCAAGTGGCCCTGAGAGACGGCGAGCGCGCGCACAACGGTATCCGGGCCGCTCTGGTAGGTCATATTTGATTGGGTGTTCGTGGCCCAGATGGCCGAGCCCCACGAAGGATAGTCGTTGCTTTCGGCAAGCGTTGCCGGCGCGTCGGGCCTGACCGCGTAGGCGCTGACGTTGCCGCCGGAGTGCGCGACCTGTTCGATGCTCCAGTCAATGAGCGCGCTACTGTTACCATGCGCCCATTCGCCAGAGATGTCGAAGTACAGACTGACGCTGTGGGCATTGCCATCGATGCTCTGAGTCTGAGCAAAGATGTAGCCAAAGGGGATCGAGAGGCGCTGCACGTCGCTGGCTTCAACCGGCGAGAGGAAATCTACATTCAGGGCAACGCCGCCAGCCTGGAAGGTGTAGCGCGACTGCGTGGGCGTGATCTCTAGCTGCGTCTGGGGCATAGGCTGGGTCGTACCGATGCCACCGGGCGCGCCGAAAAAGACGTACGCCGTGCCATCGATGCGCGCGATGCCGGTAAGCGCTTTGACGTTGCCATTCCAGAACGTCGACCATGTGCCGGGAGCCGCATTTGAGGTCTGCCAGACATTGATGTAGGGACTGCGCACTACCAATGGGACTGCGGGTGGGCGCACAGGCGTGATCGCGGGCGCGGCATTGTAGATGTCTCGCACATCCTGGTCGCTCAGCACGCGGTTATAGACCCGCACATCGTCGATCAGACCGGGCCAGAAATCCACCGACCCTCCCCCCCATTTTGCGTGCCCGATCACCGTCTCGCCGGTCGCATTCCACGCGGGCACTACCGAACGCGTGGCAACCAGGGTGCCGTTGACATAGAGCTTGATCTGATTGCTGCCAGCGTCATGGATACCGACAAGATGGTACCAGCGGTTGGCCAGCGGCGTAAAGGCAGAGGTGGCACGAACGGAGGTTCCGCCCGTTGAATCCGCGCTCACCACACTGAAGGCGAATTTGCCCCCATCGGCGCCGGCACCTGGATTGGTGTACTGCAAGAAGAAACCGCTGATGGTTGTACCATCCTGGCTCACAGCGGTTGACCAGTTCCCAATGTTCGTAAGCTGCACCCAGGCAGCGACCGAGTAACTGCCACTGGTGTTCAGCACGCTTCTGTGAATATCGACGCCCGTACCGCCGTTGAAGGAGAGGGCGGTGCCAATTTTACCTGTGGTCCAGGCCGGCCCCCCGCTGAGCGTCCCATTATTGCCATTGCCAGAAGAATCGGCCGCGTTCGTGCCACTTCCCTCGTCAAGTTTCCAGTACCCGACCAATCCTGATGTAATATCCGCCGGGGCCGCCAGAGCAGTCCCCTGTTGTGTGAGCAAAGCTTCCAACGCACCCGCCGAGAGGCCAAGCGCGCTCGCCAGTTTGAGAAAATCACGGCGCCCCATCGCTCCTGCGGCCAGGAGTTGAGACAGTTGCTGGTGTTCGTCCATGAATTTGCATCCCTTTGCTTCTCGCATCTGTCTAAGATGTACACATTCTCCGCCGATTGACGTTGTTTTCAATCATGAAGTGTGATCACAGACCTGCATGCAGGTCTTCACGCATCTTACATCTTTGCTCACCCCCTTTCAGGGCGCTGATTTCTCCCCAGTAACAACGACACCCTCCCCTTTTCGTAGCTGCGCGCTTGATCGCGCAGCTACGAAAAGGGGAACACCCTCATTTCCTACCCGGCACATGAACTGTATCAAAGCATGAATAGGACGTATGACCATATGACCGTATGACAATATGCAGGTATCCAGCAGTCTCATAAAACCGGCTGCTACAGAGAGTATACCTTATGCTTCACTTTACCTACTACTGAATCAATTAGATATAGTATAAGATATAGTTTGGAGAAAAGTCAATAAGCAAGCGTTTCATACCGAAATGCAGCATATTCCTTTTGTGGCTACTGCCAAAAACTAGCCACGCTTCAGGTAGTACGCATTCAATTAGGATATAACCAATGTGAAGCTAGCCGGGCAAGGTATTGATAACAACATCAGGATGGCACCTGATCTCTGCTCCTTTGCTCTGGTCTGTCTCCTATGTTATCCTAATAGGGGAAGAGACGCTGGATCTTGAACTGTGAAGGTAATAAGGGCATGACCCATACGACTAGAAATCCTAAAGGCGACAGCCGCGCCGAGTTGCTGAAGGTCGCGCGCGAAGTTTTCGCGGAGAAGGGCTTTGAAGCAACGACCATTTCGGAGATCGTGGCCCGCGCGGGGGTGGCACAGGGTACATTCTACTGGTACTTTCCCTCGAAGGTCTCGCTCATCACAATGCTGGCTAAAGAGATGCAAGATCAGATTGAGGAGGCCCTGACACGGCCTAACCTGACGCTACGCTGTAGCGCCGTGGACTGGCTGTATATCATCCAGGACAGCCTGGACCAGCGCCGCGCCCTCATGACCCGGCGACTTCGTATGCATGGCGACTGGAGACTGGCCCTACAACTTCCACGCATATTACCTACCTGACGGATCTCGCTGCTGAGAGCCTTTCTTCGACGCACGTACTCTCTCATCGCTGAAAGAGGAGGGACCCGGAGATGATGATCGGCCCAGACAAAGAGGAAACCAGAGCGGGAGAGCTCGCGTTGCTCTGCTCCGCGAACAGCGCCGCCACCGCTGCTCACAAGGAGCAGCCCATTACCACGTTTCAGGCTGTCGCAGTACACAGGAGCGCAGATAGTCCCACCGATAAGCTTCTTGTACCGGACAAACGGGGGCAGGATTGGAGGCGCTGGCTGCGCCTCCCTCACCGGCACAAGCCGAGCCAGGACTGGCGGCAAAAGTGAGAAGAAGATGGCATAGCCGGGAAGTACCTGGTCAAATGGCCCGACCTTGATGCCATGGCCTGCGGTCACTGTCTCAATGGCCTGGTCAGCCTCAACATTGGCCTTTACAACCGCTGCGCTAATAGCGGCTGGATCAATGGTATTTTGAGTACAGTGGTTCCCGGGTTGATGACAGACCTGATACACCTGGCCGACGCCCGCAATGCCCGCCAGTTGCACCTGCATTTCCTCGTACTGAGGCTGGTTCGCTCCTGCCTGGTACAACTGCGGCCCTGCGCGATAGCGCTTCCCCTCTGTCCGATAACCGCGTTGATACTCTTCCTGGTATCGTGGTTGCGGCTCTGCCGTCTGTAAAGATTGCCGCCTGGCAGAGGTAGCCATATTCCAGTTGCCTCTGCGGAACAGGTTGTTTAGCATCACGGTGAGAATGATGGCCAGAGCAGTATGGGAAGGACCAGAACAACACGCTTATGATGCGGTAGTTCCTATAGGGATGGTGAGGCATCATGCTCTCCTTTCCTTAGAAAATGTCATGAGCTTTACTCGCCTCGGTTGTTATGCTTGCTTGCGCGTCAATGTGGTCAGCAGACCAACGACGATGACGGCAGAAACACTATGCATCACAATCATGGTCCAGAAAATGGGCGCATTTATGCCGGGAGTGGGCAATAAACCACTCAGGGCCATGGCAGGAATAAGAAATGAGACGAGCAGGGCGACGAGCGCCAGCACGCGGTAGAAGTGGATAGGCCGGTGTGCAAAGCGACTGACCAGCACAAAGGCAACCAGAGCCAGCAGTAGATAAATGATCGTACTGCCGATGATATACGTGGCCTGAAAGTACTGGAATGTCTCAGAGACTCCCAAAAACGCGACTGCGATGGCGCGCACAACGAGATTAGCAATGACCGCGCTGACAATAGCCAACGGGCCAATCCATAGCAGCTTGCGCAGCGCTATATATTCATGAGTTATCGTGGATGCCATTCATATTCTCCTTTGTTTTATGGCTATTTGACTAGTAAAGAGTCTTTATCCAAACGTCTGCTGCATTATAGCAAGCACGTGAGGAGACAGCACCCTCCTATGGAGTGGTTTCGCGGGTGGTTGTAAGCAAAGATTACACAGAGGAACTTAGATGAGTTTCAGGTGGCGCGCCGCTTCGCCGGCTTGCAGTCGATTGCTGACCCCTAGCTTGCGGTAGAGGTGTTTCGCGTGGTCCTTCACCGTGTTGACCGAGACGACCAGTGCTTGCGCGATCTCCCGGTTGCTGCGTCCGGCAGCGAGCAGACGCAGTACACGCTGTTCTTGCGCGGAAAGTGACTCAACCAGCAGGCCCGAAGAAGAGGCAAGGTCGGGATCACCTGCTTCAATGGACTGCGCAAAAGCGCGCAGGATGGTCTGCGCATAGGCACGCAACGCCGGTTCCTGAAGCGTTGGCACCAGGTGACGCAGCAGACGAGCCAGCGGTCCCCCTTCGGAGAGAAAGAGGCGCACAACGCCCATGCTGCGCGCCTGGGAGAGCGCCTGCTGGAGCCACTGCCGGGCTTGCAGACCTTCCCGGCAGGCGGCGTAGGCCAGTGAGAGCAGGATCTTGATCTCAAGTGCGTGACGCCACTCCTGGGCACTGAGAAGCAAACGCTCAAGTTGAAGAACTGCTTCGTGAAACCTGCCCTGAGCCAGGAAAAGGCGTGCGCGAAGAATTCTGGCCGCTAGATGCTCCTCAAGGTCAAGCGTCTCTACAATGCGGCCCGCGTTTTCTAGATCACCAACCTCCAGGGAGAGATGAGCCGAAAAAACCAGGACATCGGAAAGCTTCTGAGCAGCTTCGAGCGTGGTTGCCATCTGGAGGCGAGCCAGAAGGACAGCTATCTGCTGCTGGGCTGAGGTAATCTGCCCGCGTGCGTGCGCGAGTTCCGCGAGTTGCAAGGCCGCATCATTGCGTAGATTCGTGTCTTCATCCGGCGCGAGCGTCAGGGCCTCGTTTACCTGCTGCTCTATGAGCGAGAGGTTATTCCAGGCAAAAGCGATGCTTGCCAGACCCAGCAATGAGCGAGCGATGACCTCGCGATCCTCTTGCCGCCTGGCATCGGAGAGCGCCTGCTGGTAATACTCACGCGCCTGGTGCAATTCGCCTAGGATGTAGCTGCACACACCTACGAGCAAAATCAGGCTGCGCGTGAAAT
Organism: Chloroflexota bacterium; assembly: GCA_030854145.1. Next base: position 6,687 of record JALYTT010000063.1, read on the forward strand.
GCCTGTCGCCCGTAGCCAGGCTGCACGTATGCGCCGCCAGAAAGGAAGAGCGCGCCTCAGCAAACTCTCCATCATACATACATCCGATGCCGACAATGAATAGGCAAACGCCGCGCCACATGTGCATCGGTTCAGCTTGCTTGTCATGTGGCAGCAGAGCAAGCGCCTGCTGTGCGTATTCTATCGCGCGGGGAAACAACGTCTGCCGCCAGGCACTCATCGCGCGTAACGCAGCGATCAGTCCGGGGAGATCGGGCTGGCGCTGCTGGTCCAGACCCTCCTCCGCCATGCGCAACAGCATCTCCGCGCGTTGCCTCACCGCCGTGGAGAGAGGGGCCTTTTCCTGGAGCACCTGGAGCGTCAGAGCCGCCAGCCAGCAAAGCATTGCGTGCGCGTGAAGCACCTCCTCTGGGAGACGTTCCAGCCAACGACGCACTATGTAAAGCTCAGAGATCTGTCCCTCTGCGTTCATCTGCTCGATCAACAGAGCGGCACGCTCAAAATCATGGCTCAACAAAGCTGCCTCAATCGCCTCTGCCGTCAGCGCATGCTGCTCGTACCAGAGGCTTGCGCGTAACGATAGCACACGCAGCGCCTCTTCACCCAACCGCAGAGCAGCCTCGCGGCGCATCGCCTCCGCAAAGAGGACATGAAAACGGTACCATGTCCCATCCAGCGCTTCTAGAAACAGCCCGGCCTGTTCTATGGCCTCCAACTGCGCCGCGCCGTTCTCTATGCCGGTCACAGCTTCGCAGAGAGGGCCACTCAGGCGAGTGAGCACGCTGGTTCGCAGGAGAAAGCATTGTATCTGCTCTGGCTGCGCTTTGAGAATCTCTGTCACAAAGTAATCCAGCAGGGGCCGGTAGGGAGAAGATGGCTCAGTAAGCTGATCCAGGGAAATGAGCGCGTGCTCGACTGCCTGCACTGTCATCAACTCAGATCCTGTCCTGTTCGCGGGCAAAGGAAGCGAAAGGGCCAGCAGACGCAAGCCAGCCACCCAGCCTTGCAGGGCTTCGTCAAGCTGTTTGAGCGTCGCATCTGAAAGTGGCGTTGGGAACGTCTGGCGCACAAAGCTTGCCGTCTCTGCCAGCGAAAAACGTAGCTCGGCTCCATGCAGTTCGCAGAGTTCTCCTCTGGCACGCCAGCGCAGCAGCGGCAAATGGAGCGGCTCGGATCTCGTCATCAAAAGGACACCGAACGTCGCCGGCACATAATCGAGGAAGAAAGTGAGCAGCTCGTGGATGCGTGGTTCCTCAATCGTATGATAATCGTCCAGGATGAGCAATCCGCCCTGTGCCAATTGCGCGAGGTCATTGAGGAACAACGTCAGGGCCGTTTCTAGCGGCGGTGATGCGAAAGGCGGCTGCAAGGCCTCGGCGAGGGCTGCTAATGCGGCCTGTCCCAGACGCGGCTGGAACGCCTGGCAGGCCGTGATGATCGAACGCCAGAAGCGGAACAGATCATTATCATCTCTATCGAGTGAAACCCAGGCCAAAGGTCTCGACCAACCGCACGCCTGGCGCTCATGGATCCACTGATTGACCACAGTCGTCTTGCCGCAACCAGCAGGAGCCACGAGAAGCGTGAGTTTGCGCTCCAGAGCCGCATCCAGCCGTTCCAGCAGGCGCGGGCGCTCGACGAGCGAGGAGGGCAGGCGCGGCGGCTGCAACTTTGGCAGGAGCAACGAGGGCCGCCGAGAAGAGTGCGTCCCTGTCTCCTGGCGCTCTGGGGTGGTCTGTGTGCCGCTACCTACACGGCTGAGCACGCCAGCAACCTCCTCTAAGCGCGCTATCGTCACAGTGCTTGCGCTCCCAAGATAGCGCTTGACGGTGCGCCGGCCAGACGTGCGATATGCATACCAATACCCTGATCCTCGCAGGCGTGTTTCTTTGATGATCGATAACCGGCCCTCTTGTCCCTGAAAAGCAAATGAGGTATGTGTTTCCAGAAAATGAAGCCATGACGGCCCGCTTTCTGGTCCAAAACATTCTTCCGTACGTCCATTCCTGCTGAGTTCATAGACCTGATTCTCCTCCGACCAGTGAAGGACATATGTAGGCAATTTTGGCATGGCATCCTCTCAGAGCGCGCGTTTCACACCCAACACCCCAACACACCCACTGGAGGTAAATATAGCAGAGCAAAACGCGAGACGCAAGCAAAACAGGATGCGAACTTCTACCTCACAGATCTCGCTCCTATGTTTGTCGAAAAATATGGTACTATGTGATGAGACACGAAAGCACCAACGAGCGAGAGGACGACCATGGAGGATCGCCCCTACATAACGATCCTGAGCACAGTTTAGATAGCGCGAATACTTGCGGAAAAGCACAATGAATGAAGATTTCTGTGTGTATTTGCTTGGCGCCTTTCGCCTGTACAGAAATGGAAGCCCCATCTCCGAATGGCATACGCGCCAGGCCCGCCAATTATTCAAGCTGCTGCTGGCGGAACGCGGGCATAGCGTCCCGGCACGCAGGTTGATCGATTTGTTGTGGCCTGAATATATAGAAAATGCCGACAAGACGTTGCGCAGTGCCATCAGCACTCTGAGAAATGTGCTCGAACCTGATCGCCACCCACATGTACCCTCGCGCTTCGTGCCGCGCGGGCGAGGCGGCTATGCACTGACATTCCCCTCTGACTGCACGCTCTGGATCGATGCTCAGGAGTTTGAGTATCTCTTGCAGGCAACCCTGCGAGGACACAATACCCCAGAGGGACGCGAACGTTTACAGACCGCCTTGAAGCTGTACAGCGGCGATTACCTGGCGGAGGACGAAGAGGCCTCCTGGACGCAGTCAGAACGCCTACGCCTGCGCGATTGCTACTTTAGCGGAGTCAGCACCTTGATGGAATGGCAGAACGAGGTCCGCCTCTACAGCGAGGCGGTCGCGCTTGGCCGCAAGGCCCTGGTCTTCGATGCCTGTTACGAACCGCTCTACCGTGCCATCATGCAAGCGCAGATGTTGCTGGGCGATAACGCCGGGGCACTGCACACGTTTGAGCAATGTCGCCAGGCTCTCGATCACCACCTGGGCGCGGACCCTTCGCCACAGACACTCGCGCTCCATACCGCCATTCTCCAGGGGGAGGCGAGCAGCGTACCTGCATCCGGTGTACCCGCAAGGGGCACATATATATACACCACGACAGAACCGGACCAGCAGATGACAGGGAGCGCCGCGTGGGGGGCCTATCCTGAGAACATATATGAAGCACATGACCAGAGGGGAGTACACTTTATCGGACGCAAGGCCGAACTGAACTGGCTCATCCATCAAATGCACGAGATGAAAGGTGTACGGCAGGCACGGCTTACACGCATGGTAGCACTGGTAGGCGAAGCCGGAGTAGGGAAAAGCTCTTTAATAGACCTGGCGCTGGATCACGCGCGGGCGGAAGGTATTATAACACTGGCAGCGACCTGCCAGGCCCTTGAACAGGGCCTGTCGTTCGCACCCCTTATCTCCATGCTGGGAGGCTGGTTGCGCGAGGCCAGCGAGCACACACTTCAAGCACTTCCGCGTGTAATCCTGGCACAGGTCGCGACACTCTTTCCCATCCTTACGACGGCGCTGCCAGATCTCTCTGTGCCAGCCACAATCAGCCCGGAACAGTCCTACAGTATGCTCATCACGGGACTCGTTGACCTGTGCATAGCCCTCTGCCAGATAGGGCCGCTGATCCTCGTGTTCGATGATCTGCAATGGGCCGATGAATCAACCCTCCTGGTCATCAACCGGCTGGTCTGCAAGAAACCTGAACGAGGACAGGCATTTCCGTTATTGCTGCTGGTCTCGTATCGTCCCGAAGATATCAACGAAAACCCGACTCTGGATGCCATGTTGCGCTACCTGGGCCGGGAACGGCGCAGCCATATCATGCCTGTTGAACGCTTTAACCTGGAAGAGGTAGATGAGTATCTCCGCTGGCACAACGCGGCTCCCCCGCTCTCATCAGAGAGCCTCTACCAGGTGACGCGAGGCAACGCGCTCTTCCTGGTAGAAGCGGTACGCACCCTGCTGGAGCAGGAAGAACAGCCGCCATCTACCAGTGATGAGACGGTGATCAACTCGCTTCTCCGCTCGCAGCAGGTGCGCGATGTGATCCTGGCGCGCATGGCTCGCCTGCCCCAGCCATCCATCGAACTACTCGAAATAGCCTCGGTAATTGGACACGCGTTCCCCCCGGATCTGCTGAAGGTCGAACTGGCGGCGGATGACTACCAGGCCCTGGACACCCTGGTTGCGCGGCGTTTTCTGCTAGAGGTCGAGAGCGGCAAAGACCAGGAAATGCGCCTGGCCTTCTCCCATGAGATGGTGGGACAGATCATCTATGCCGCCTGCTCTGCCCCGAAGTTGCTGTGGCTGCATCGCTGTGTGGCGGACAATATGGCGAAGCGCTACACGGCAAATAGCGAACCGCACGCGGGAGAGATTGCGCTACATTATCGCCAGGCAGGTCCACAACATACCTTCCAGGCGCTGCGTTACTCTGTTGCCGCCGGCGATTACGCGCGGCGCACATTTAGCTACCGCCATGCTCTCGCCCAGTATGACGCAGCATTACAGCTTGTACACCAGCTCGCAGAGCATCCACCAGCTTCAGTGTACCCGCAAGGAGCGCCCCTAGATATTCAAGAGTTCCGTCTAGAAGAATGGCGGCGGAAAATTCACTATGGGCGCGGGCTGGCGTACGAGGCCTTGCTCGATTGGGAAGGGATTCAGGAGAGCCATCTTCAGTTTAGCGCAGCCGCGAACCAGGATATGGCGCTGGTCCATAGCAGCACACACCGCGTGGCGATCACACGCTCCCTGATGGGGCAAATGGTTGAGGCCGCGGATATCGGGCGCGCGTTCATGCAGAAGCTGCGCCAGGAGACGGATAGACTGCAACAGATACCGGCTGATGCACATCGGACGCGCTTGATCGCATCCCTGCGCGATATGACACAGCGTTGGACTCACCTGCTCACGGTGACGGTTGATAGTGCTGCCAGCGAGACGCTTGGGGAGAGCCAGGATACCGGCGCTGAGGCAACGGCACGCTTTCCAGCCTTCCACCCGGCTCCATCTCCAGGGGTACAGGACTGGGAAGAGATGATCACAGAACTGGGGGCGGAGCAGGCAGCCTTTCTACTGGCCATCTACGGATGGGCCTTGCTGCTTCAGGGCTTGAATGCCGAGGCAGAACAGTGCCTGAAAGTGGCGCTGAAGGTGGCCGAAGAGACGGGGCAGGTGACGAGTTGGATCCTCGCTTCGCTGCTTTTGAGTCGCGTATACGAGCTGTATGGTATGCACGAAGCAAGCAAGGCCTGGATGGAACAGTGCCTGGCACGCTGCCAGCAGGTGGAAGAGGCGGCATGGACGACGATCTGGCCTCTACTCAACCATGCTTACTCCTTAATAGTGAGAGACCAACTGAACGAAGCCGAGCAGATTTTACACACACTCCATACGCAGCTTGCGCAGCAGCGCGACTTTACGGCCCACCGCTACAGCGCCCAGATCAGTCTCGGCCTGATCGCCCTGGAGCGCCACGAGTTGGAGCGTGCCGAGACGCTGCTGCGTGATGCGCTGGCCCATCAGCCACACCTGTATATCGAAGCATATGTCGTAGCTGAGATCGGGCTGGCAACCATCGCGACACAGCGGGGGCAAGAACAAACCGCATATGCCCAACTACGGAAGATGCTGGCGTTCTGCGGGCAACACAGCCTGCTTACACTATACGGTATGGTTGCTCTCAACATGGCTCGTCTTCTGCTCGCTACAGGGCAAGAGCAGGGGTTAGCCCCATTTCTTGAGCATGTCTGCACGCTCCTGCAAGCCGCAGGCTACACGGATATGTATAAGGTCTGCTACGCGCTGCTCCAGAGGATTCGTAAGGACGCGATTGAGCAGGAGTAGCGCGATGATGCTCCTTAACGCATCTAGAAGAGCATTTGCCTTCCTCCACTTACTTCTTTCTCTTCTCATTCTGGCATCAAGGCGCTCTGGCTGAGACCTTTCTTACTCACTGAACCTTTTCTCCTGGTACCTTGTATCTTTTATAGGAAGGAAACAGGACCCTATTTCTTTTCTATCTACTCGGGTATTGGAGAGGTTATGCTCACTGACGAAGATCTCATTCGCAGGTGGCAAAACGGAGACGCAGATTCGCTAGAAACGCTTGTCCAGCGCTACTATGCACCGTTGGTTGCCCACCTCTATCGTGTTCTGGCGGATACGCACTTGGCCGAAGATGTGGCTCAGGAAACCTTTCTTCGCCTGTTTCGCGATGCGCAGAGTTATCGCTATCCACGCCCGTTCCGTCCCTGGTTTTATGCCATTGCTCATCATCTGGCATGCAACTCCCGTGTCAGCGCCTATGCTCGTCACGTTGAACTTCGGGCTGAACTCCCTGAGGCACCAGTTCAGGAGCCTGATCCTGCGGAATGGTTCGAGCGCTGGGAACAACATCACGGTCTATGCCAAGCGATAGCTCGCCTGAGCCTTGAGCAACGTGAGGTGCTCAGCTTGCGCTTCAGTCAGGAACTGAGTATCCAGGAAACGTCGATGATTCTCTCTATCCCACCTGGTACCGTCAAAAGTCGCACCTTTACTGCCCTGCGTCTGTTGCGCACCTATCTGGAAGAAGATGCCAATCCCGCAGAGAACAGGCAAGGAGAAAAAACTCATGGATAACCTTTCATCCCACCAGTCACAAACCTCATCCTGGCAGAGCGATGAGCTGCCCGAAGACCTGCAGGTTGTCGCCAGACGCTATAAGGATCAGCCAGTTTTTCGCCCATCCTCACCTGCGACAGAACAATTGATGCAGCGCCTTCTTACACAGGCTGCTTTCATCCCCCAGGAAACGCAGCAGGAGGAGCGCAGCAATCTCTGGCGCATCTTCGTTGTTGCTCGCTGGCGTGTGTTCCTGCTCGGCCCCTGGCTCTGGATCACGGGTGTGCTGCTTCTGCTGGGGCTGGGCAGTGCCTTGCAATTGTCCCAGAGACTGTCCCCCACAAAAGCGGCAGGGACATCTATCTCAGCCACAGGTCCCGCAATGCTCATCCTGTTTCTGATTATACTGCTCCCTCTCAGTGCCCTGTTGAGCCTGGCTCATGCGCTGCGCACACCCTCGCCAGGTCTGCGCGCAATTGAGGCAAGCTGTCCATGTAGCTATCTGCAAACAACCATGGGTCTGGCTCTGGCTGTGCTTGCTTTTGATTGCCTACTTGGTGTTCTTGCTACCCTGGGTATCGCCCTGGCTCATTGGGCACCTTTCTGGAATCTGCTTCTCGCCTGGCTAGCTCCGCTCCTATTGCTCACTGCGATCTCACTGCCTCTCGCTCTTCTGCGCAGCATACGTATGGCCATGCTGGTCGGAGGCCTGCCCTGGCTGCTCCTGGGCATCAGCGCCCTGGTGGAGCAAAATACTCACAATATGGCTACCTGGCCCTTCTCTCTGCCCCAGGACACACTGGCTCTCTCGGCCCATCTGGCAGTGATAGCACTCAGCCTGTGGTTTCTCATCGTGCTCTTTCTCAGCGCTCCCAAATGGCAGCGCTTTTGTACTCTTTAGCCTCGGTTAAAAATACAGAGATCCATGGAGGAATTCTCAATGCGCAATTTCTGGACGGTGATGAAACTAGAACTGTTTCTCACCTCGCGCAACTGGGCAACCTGGCTGATTGCCCTTGCAATGATTCTGATCGGTGCGTTGGCCGCTGCCAATAATCGGAATGAGCCCTGGGGGAGTTGGGGACAGTTCATTTTCATCGGACTGTTTCTCACGCTGATCTTGACGTTTAGCACTGGCAATCAGGTGAACCGTGACCGCGAGCGGAAGCTAGATGGTGTAGTGTTTAGTACACCAGTTGCTACTCCGGTCTATGTCCTGGCCAAATACTGCTCGGCGTTGCTCTCCCTGTTCTGCCTCGCCGGCCTCAGCCTGCTGGTTGCGGTGCTTACAGACCAGTTCTATAACGTGCCGCAGCGTGTGCTCTTTCTCTCGCCTGTCATTTATCCGTCACTCGGCTCCCAGGCATACCTGAGCGGCTGGGCCTGGACGATATTGGTGCCGGTGATCTTCGGAGCGACTTTTATGCTCACTGTCATCACTCTGACTCACGGCAAGCGCGTGGTTGCCTATAGCGCTACGCTCCTGATCTGGCTCATTCCCCTTTTCACCGCGAATAGCCCTGATAACCGGTCTGGTTTTATCGGAGATATCACCGTTACAAGCTTCATACCACCTATGGACCCGGCTACTGACTTGTGGTTTCGACATTTAATGCATCCCACCAATCTTCCAGAAGCTCAGTTCGTCCAACAGATAATGCATCTCTCTCTCGCTGCGATCCCACCAGCATCCCTGGTAAACAACCTTCTTTGGAATCGCCTGCTCTTTTTGGCCCTTTCACTTGTTTTGCTCACTTTGACTATCTACGGCGTCCAACACGCACGCCGCCATGCCTGATGAAAGGAACATCCACATTATGTCAACGCTTTTTATAGATGCGGCCAGTAAACGCTACGAACGCCAACGTTGGGCCTTACGCGAAGTTTCACTACGCATGGAACCTGGTATCCTGGGCCTGGTTGGTCCTAACGGTGCTGGCAAGACGACGCTGCTGAAGATGCTGGCCACGTTGCTGCTGCCGACCGAGGGCCATATCACCTGGGATGGTCGGGATATCGTGCGCCAGCCCACGTTCTTGCGCCGTATGCTAGGCTATGTGCCCCAGGAATTTGGTGTCTATCCACAGGTGAGCGCGCGTCTGTTTTTACGCTATATTGGCGAACTCAAAGGACTGCGCGGACCGCATTTGCAACGGCGTGTCGAGTCGGTGTTAGAGACCACTCACCTGAGTGCTGACGCCGACCGGCGCCTGAAAACCTTCTCAGGCGGTATGGTGCGACGCCTCGGTATCGCTCAGGCGCTACTCAACGAACCACGTTTTCTCGTGCTCGATGAGCCGACCGCCGGCCTTGATCCCGCCGAGCGTGTCCATTTCCGCGAGATGTTGGCATCTTTGCATGGCGAGCGCACGGTGATCTTCTCGACCCATATTATCAGCGACATCGAGGCCACGGCTACCCATCTCGCACTGCTGGATCGCGGGCGTCTGACCTGGATGGGCGTGCCAGAAGCCCTCCTCGCTGACACGGCCAATGCCACCTGGTCCCTGGTTATTCCCCAGGCCGAATTCGATGCCGTACGTGCTCACCATCGTCTGAGTAGCGCGATTCTCCGCAATGGCCGTGTCGAGATGCGCATTCTGGCTCCCAGCCGCCCACATCCTCAAGCACTCCCCGCCAGTCCCACCCTGGAAGAAGCATATCTGCTTTTTCAGGAAGGAGGGGACGAGACACGTGTGGAGAAATTTGCCTCGACGGAAGTCCCGTTGTAAATACGCATCGCAAAAGCTCGCGATGTAACGAGACTTTGAGCAGGAAAAGCAGAGAAGTATAGAAGCACAGAGCCTCAGGTATACAGCCGGGAGGCGCCGTTACCCAGCACCACCCGGTTGCCCACGCCCTCCAAGTAACTATTCAAAAGTCGCTCGCCACAGGTTGAGGTTCGGCCGGCACCGGCTTCTCGCGGAAGTGCGGCATAACCTCTTTGGCCATCAATTCCTGCTGCATGAGCACCAGGTAGTCGGGCATCTCGCCGACCTGGCCGCCGCTGACCAGCATGCCGGCGTGCAGCACATCGGTATAGTAGCTCAGCTTTTCGATGATCGTGGCCGGACTGCCGGCGATCACCACGCCCGTGTCGACCAGTTCTTTGAAGCCGGGTTTTGGACCACCCAGAGCGCCACTTTCGAGCATGGCTCTGACGCTACGCTCACTCATATAGCCCGGCGGCACGAAGAACTCCGGGCGTACCTTCAAGCCTTTGTTGAACAGCCACATCACGTACTTCTCGCCCATCTGCATGGCCATCTCATCGGTCTCCGCGACGATACAGGGGACGCAGAAGGCCAGTTGCTCCGGTTTGGCCTCGTAGCCATACTTCTCTTCAGCGAGGCGGCGATACATGTCGTAGGCGCGCTTGCGCTGCTCCATAGGCATGAAGACGGTCATGTAGGGATATTTGTGCTTAGCGGCGAAATCGATCGTCTCCAGGCTGGCGGTGCCGGGGAGCCAGATCGGCGGCGGCTGCTGGATAGGCCGCGGCCAGATATTCACGTAGCGATAGCGATAGTGGTCGCCCTCGAAGGCGAAGGGGCCGGGGCGCGTCCAGGCCTGGATGATCAGGTCGTGCGCCTCGTTCATGCGCTCGCGACTGAGCGTAGGGTTGAGGTTATAGCTAAAATACTCCATCCCCGTGCCACGCACAAAGCCGGAGATGATGCGCCCGCCGCTGATCACATCAAGCATGGCGATCTCTTCGGCCACACGCAGCGGATCGTCGTGCAGCGGCAGGGCATTGCCGATAATGCCGATCCTCGCGCGCTTCACACGCTGGGTAAGCACGGCAGCCATCAGATTAGGCGAGGGCATGGTGCCATAGGCGTTCTGGTGATGCTCGTTGACGATCACGCTATCCCAGCCCAGCCTGTCGGCGCGCTCGATCTCGTCGAAGTAGCGATTATACAGCTTGTGGCCCACCTCCGGGTCATAGAGCGAGTTGGGCAGCGTCACCCAGGCCGAGTCGTACTTCTCATCAAAGTCGGGAGGCAGGTGAGGCCAGGGCATCAGGTGAAAGTAGTGAAAGCTCAGCTTGTTCATATGACGGCGATCTCCTTCAACAGAGCCGGGCGAGCGCAAGGCATCGCCCCTGCATATTACCCCAGCAGAAAATCAGCGATATGCTGTGTCCAGGCCTCGTGTTGCTCAAACATGGGCATATGCCCCGTGCCCGCCAGTTTGACAAGTTTGGCATTAGGGATCAGCTTCTGGAAGGTATCGCCATAGACCTGCGGGATCAGGCGGTCCAGCTCACCCCAGATAACCAGTGTCGGGCAGGTGACACGCGCCAGGCGGCGTTCTAGCTTGGGATCGTAGGAAGGGTTCCAGGCGAGGGAGGCCAGCGTCGTCATCTGCCGGTATGCGTTGACCATGTAGTCGACGTTCACCTCAGCCGGCATCAGCGGCATGGCGGCCATGGGGTCCTCGAAGCAGGCCGCCAGGACCTCCTGAACATTCATGGCGAAGAGGTCGGCGATGGGCGAGCCCTTCACACGAATACCGGCGGCATTGGAGAGGACCAACTTATCGATGCGCTCCGGGTACCAGACGGCCATCTCGGCCGCCATCCAGCCACCGAGCGAGTGCCCGATAATTGAGGCTTTGCGCAGCCCCAGCGTATCCAGTAGATCGCGGAAGTAGAGGATGTAATCGCTCATATCGCGCATCCAGTCGGGGCGCTCCGTCAGCCCGAAGCCAGGCGTGTCAGGGGCAAATATATGGAAATGCTGTGAGAGGGCGTTGTGGTAATCAAGCCACAAATTTCCCAGGTTGGTGCCATGCAGGTAGAGGACCGGGGGTGCGCTGGGTACTCCAGCCTCGAAGAGGTGGGTCTGTATCCCCTGGACATCCACAATACGTTCTGTCTTCTCTCCCGCTGCCGCGTTATGGGGTGCTTCAGGTACCGTCATTGGCAACTCTCCTCTGTAAAGCTTACATGGCCCCCGTATTGTCGGCGGGCAAGGGGAGCCAAAGGGAGGACCACTACTTATAGGGCCGTTACATGAAGACTGACAATGCAAGTAGCATGATAGGAGATGGAATGTGAGTAACAAGAGAGCGCTGGCGTTAAGTATCCCATCTCCCGCATGCATTGCATAGATACACTGTACTGTAGAGATGTTCTCATAATGTTCTGGCAGGTGGAACATTCCTACAATGTAAGCACAAGGGCGCATGCTCGTAGGGGCGCCGTTTACAAGCCCGCAGAAGCCTTACACGCGCATCGGCTGGCC